>CAZVIK010000166.1:0-9436 GCA_964627045.1 uncultured Solibacteraceae bacterium
CCACCATGGGCCGCGCCACCGTCATCATGGACAACCTGATCGCCAGCGGCAAGGCCAAGCCCATGATCGTGGTGATGCCGAACGGTAACGCGACGCAGATCGTCAGCCAAGGCTTCGCGTTCGGGCCGACGCCTCCGCGGATGTCGGTGACCGCCCCGGCGCCTCCGCCGGTACAGGCCCAGCAGGGTGGCCTCGGCGCACGTGCCGCCGCACCCGGGGCCGCTCCTGGCGCCCCGGCTGCAGCACCGCGCCCGCCGCAAGTCTACGAAGGCTCCTATCCACACAGCCTGGTGAAGGAGATCATCCCCTTCATCGAAAAGAACTTCCGCGTCATCGCCAACAAGGACAACCGCGCCATCGCGGGCCTGTCGATGGGCGGCGGCCACACGACCCAGGCGACCAACAACAACCCGGGCGTGTTCGGCTGGATCGCGGTCTGGAGCGCGGGCGGCCAGGATACACCGGAATTCAGGGAGGCGCTGACAAAGGTGAAGAACGCCGGCGTGAAGCACTACTACGTCGGGACCGGCACGACCGACATGGCGCTCAAGGGCTCGAAAACCTTGTACGAGATTGCTCAGAAGGTTGGCCTAAACACCTCGTACCACGAATCGCCGGGCGCGCATTACTGGTTCGTTTGGCGCGACTTCCTGTGCGACTGGGGCGCCATGCTCTTCAAGTAACTCCGTAGAAGACGAAGTCGTTCGACCGCGGACGAGGTCCGGCGCAACGGGCTGGGCCGGGTCCGCGGTCGTTTTTTTTGCGGTCGGAGAACCGAACCGTGAGAGCCGGCGAGGGTATCCGCCGCGGCGACGGTCAGCGTTAGGAAGTGTGGAAATGCAATCATCCCGGCCCGTTAGGTAGAAGTCAGCCGTTGTGGAACGAGTGGCGAGAACGGGACCAATGAAAGAAAGAGGCGAATTCGTGAAGCGATTCATTCGACTGATGGCAGGAGGCGCGTTGCTGACGCTCCTGCCGGCAAGCGTGGCTTTTTCACAGCCGGCGGCAGCAAGAGCCCCGGCCGGACCCCGCGTGGTGTCCCCGGAAGTCCATCCGGACAAGCGCGTGACCTTCCGCCTGCTGGCCCCCAAGGCCGGCGCGGTAGTGCTGAACGGCAACTGGGATAGCGGCACCAACATCGCCATGACCAAGGATGCGGAGGGCGTCTGGTCGGTCACCGTCGGTCCCCTTGGCGATCAACTCTGGGGCTACTCCTTCAGTGCGGACGGGGTCAAGGTGATGGACCCGGGCAACGGCGAGTATCAGCGCGACGGCAACCGGTACGACAACCTGCTGATGATCTCGGGGCCATTCTCCGAACGTTGGGAATTCAAGCCGGATATCCCGCATGGCGCGGTGACGGCTGTCTGGTATCCGTCTCCGATTCTGAAGCAGCCGGGCCGCCGCATGTACGTCTATACCCCGCCGGATTATTACGCCAGCAAGGCGAAGTACCCCGTGCTGTACCTGCTGCACGGCGCCGGCGGTGACGAAGACGCCTGGACCACCATGGGCCGCGCCACCGTCATCATGGACAACCTGATCGCCAGCGGCAAGGCGAAGCCGATGATCGTGGTGATGCCCAACGGCAACGCCCCGCAGATGGTGTCGCAGGGCTACGCCTTCGGGCCGACGCCCCCGCGGATGTCGGTGACCGCGCCGGCGCCTCCGCCGGTCCAGGCCGCGCAGGGACTCGGCACCGGCCGCGCTCCGGCGGCCCCGGGCTCTGCCCCCGCCGCTCGTCCGCCGCAGGTGTACGAGGGCTCCTATCCGCACAGCCTGGTGAAGGAGATCATCCCCTTCATCGAAAAGAACTTCCGCGTCATCGCCAACAAGGACAACCGCGCCATCGCGGGGTTATCCATGGGCGGCGGCCACACCGTGCAAGCGACCAACAACAACCCTGGCGCGTTCGGCTGGATCGCCGTCTGGAGCGCGGGCGGCCAGGATACCCCGGAGTTCGCCGCAGCGCTGACGAAGGTTAAGAACGCGGGGGTGAAGCACTATTACGTGGGAACCGGCACCACCGATTTCGCGCTGAAGGGATCGGAAACGCTGTTCGCGGTGGCGAAAAAGGTGGGATTAAATACATCGTATCACACCTCGCCCGGCGCGCATTACTGGTTCGTTTGGCGCGATTTCCTATGCGACTGGGGCGCCATGCTCTTCAAGTAGTCTCTCGAGAGGGCTTCGCAGACGGCCGTTGTCCGGTGGACAATACCGGGCGGCGGCCGTCGTACTTTCTTGCCGCAAACCTGGGCCGTGGAGGGGGCGCCGCGTCACGGGGCGACGGCCCGGCCCGGGCCCGAATGGGTGCCTGTTCGAAATGGCGCGCCTTCAGGCGGCGGCGGAAGAACGAGCGGGGCCTTCGGCGCGCTTGACCGTGGGACGGGAGCGTTTCTTCGCCTCTGCCATCCACTTGGGCGGGCGGCCGCGCCGCCTCCCGCGATTGGTCGCCAGCCGCTCCAGGCTGAGGATCGCTTCTTCGATCTGCTCACGTTCCAAGCGCAATTCGGCCAGAATCTTGGTTACGTCCATACAGATGCTCCCGTGGGGATTCGGTGAATATCCTACCACAGCGTGCGCCGTTTCCAGAAAAAATAAAACGGTACTCCGGAAAATATGAGTACTAGGCCCATTAAAGACTCGCGCGGAGAGGTTAATAGGGTTGACACCGTGACGCATCCGGCGCCGAAAACAAACAACAACGGCACGATTGGGTATCCGAAGGCGCGATAGGGCCGCGCCAATTGCGGGCGCTTCCGCCGCAGGGTGATCACCGATACCGCCGTCATCCCGTATAAGATCCAGCTTGCGAAAATGACGTAGGTAAATAGCTGCTCATAGCGTCCGCTGAAAACAAGAACGGCCGCCCACCCGCTGAGGGCGAAGATGGACACACCCGGCGTGCCGTAGACCGAATGTACGCGGCCGGCGGGCTTGAAAAAGACGCCGTCCCGCGCCATGGCATAGGGCACGCGCGCGCCGGACAAGATCGAGCCGTTGAGCGCCGCGAAGATCGATACGATCGCGGCTATACTTACGGCCGCCGCTCCGGGCGAACCCAGAATTCGGCGCATCATTTCGGCGGCAACCCGGTCGCTCGCCGCCACGCTCGCGGCCGGCAGAACGTAAAAGTACGCGAGATTCGCCGCCAAGTACACGCCCATCACGGCGAGCGTGCCCGCCACCAGAGCCAGCGGCACGTTGCGCTGCGGGCGCGACACCTCGCTGGCAGCCATGCTGAGGTTGTTCCAGCCGTCGTAGGCCCAGAGCGCGGCTACCAGGGCTGCGAAGAAGCCGGCCAGTCCGCCCACCGCCGGAGTGGAGGAACGCAGATTGGCGGCCTCCCCCTGGCCCCCTCCCAGTCCGATCAGGATGATCGCGGCCAGCAGGCCGACCTTGGCCGCCGTGACGAACACCTGCACGCGGCCGCCCAGTCGCACGCCGAAGTAGTTGACACCTGCCAGCCCCAGAATCACCACCCCCCCCACTATTTGGCCGTAGCGAATCTCCAGGGGACCGCCGCCCGGACCAAGCGGAAGCGGGATCGCACAAACAACCTCATCCAACTCCGGGCGGAAGGTCGCCGCGTAGTAGAAAAGGCCCGTCGCCATGCTGGCAATGGAACCGCTTTTGGCCACCCACATCTGGGTCCATCCATAAAGGAAGCCCCAGAACGGACCGTAGGCTTCGCGGAGGTAGACGTATTCACCGCCGGCCTCGGGCATGGCCGCTCCTAGCTCCGCGTAGCTCAGTGCGCCGAACAGAGAGAGCAGACCCCCCACGGCCCAGGTCAGGAACACCATCTCGACCGAGCCGACCTGGTTGACCATCGCTTTGGGCACGAGGAAGATCCCGCTCCCGATGATCGTGCCCACGACGATGGCCGCGGCCGACCACGGCCCCAACGCGCGGCGAAGCCCGGGCGAGGAGGCTTCAGACACGGCGGCGCTCCCGTTGAAACAGCGAGAACAGGCAGCCCGCCGTGAAGGTGACCGCCGTTCCGATCATCACGTACCAGGTCCAGGCGATGGAGGTGGACAGCTTCACCCAGGCCATGGCCGCCAAACCGGCGAGCATGGCGGACATCGCCGCGTTTTCGCCCACGCGGCGCGTCAGCACGCCCAGCAGAAACACTCCGAGCAGGGAGCCGTAAATCACCGAAGCGATAGAAAGCCCGGCCTCCAGCACCGAACCCCAATGCCGGGCCAGGTAGCCGATCCCCAACAGCACGGCGCCCCAGAGGACGGTCGCGCCCCGCGCCGTCTTGAGATAATGCGCCTCGCTGCGCCCGGCCACCCACGGCTTGTAGAAGTCCATCACGCTGGTCGACGCGAGCGAATTCAGTGCCGCACTCAGGTTCGACATCGCTGCCGCCAGGATCGCCGCCACCACAAGGCCCGCCGCGCCGGGCGGCAGATATCGCCACACGAACTCGGGGTAGATCCGGTCGGAAGGCTGCGGCGGCGCCATCTTCGCGATCGAGTAGAACGCGTACAGACCCAGCCCGATCAAAAGGAAGAGCGTGAACTGAATGAAGATCACCACCCAACTTCCGAGCAGCGCCGCGCGGCTCTCGCCGTGGTTGCGGGCGGCCAGCAGGCGTTGCACCAGGAGTTGTTCGGTCCCGTGGCTGGCGGTGGTCAGGAAACACCCGCCCAGGATTCCGGCCCAGAAGGAGTAGGTCCGCGAAAAGAACTCCGCGTCGAGGGCGAAGCGGAAGTCGAAGACCTGGAGTTTGGAGGCGGCGGCGGCCATCGACCAGGCCTCCCCCCAGCCACCGGGGATCTGGTGCACCAAGACCGCAAAGCTGACCAGGGCGCCGGCGATATAGAGAAACATCTGGATCACATCGGTCCAGATAACCGCCGTCATCCCGCCCTCGAATGTGTAGAACAAGGTCAGGCAGACAATGACGGTGATCGAGGCCAACTCGCCTGTGCCGAGCACCACCGACACCACAATCGAGATGGCGAACACGCGTACGCCTTCGGCCAGCGACCGGAGAACCAGGAAAGTCCCCGCCGTGAGTTTGCGCGCCCGCGGCCCGAACCGGCGGCCGATCAGTTCGTAGGCGGTATACAAATCGCCGCGGAAATAGTGCGGCAAAAACAGCGCGGAGACCACCAAGCGCGCCACCAGGTAGCCGAGCACAACTTGCAGGAACCCGAGGTTCCCGGCGAAGCTCAGCGCCGGGGTCCCGATGATGGTCAGCGTGCTGGTTTCCGCCGAAACGATGGAGAGCGCAATCGCCCACCACGGTGCGGTGCGGCCGCCCAGGAAGTAGTCCTTCAACGTGCGCTGGCGGCTTCGAAACCGGGCGCCGAACCACGTGATCCCCGCCAAGTAAACAACGATCAGGGAGAGGTCGAAAAGCCGCATGGAAACCGGGATTCTAGCACAGGGGCAGCGAATTGACGCCAGCGGCTGGAACAATTCCACCGGCCTGGGCGTCCAACGGGTTGCAGGAACAGCGGCAATTGGTTATACTCCGCTCTTGCAGGTTGAGCCGCGCGGGGAACGCACCTGGGCTCTTGCGGGAGCGGAGGGGGGCTCGATCTGGCTGTAGAGAATGCACATGAGGAGGCCGATGTGCCGGTAAAAATGACGAAAGCACCCATTTTGCTCATAGTCGCCCTGGTGTTCGCTCTTGTGACGTTGTGGGGCCAGGCGCCCGCAAAGAACTGGAAGGATCGCGCCGAGTACGATCTATATGAGGCGGCGACCAAGGCGGCCGACAACGCCAAGAAGATTGAGATCCTGAACAACTGGGCGCAGAAGTACCCCACCAGCGACTATAAGATGGAGCGCCTCCAGTTGATGCTGGTCACCTACAACGCGCAGAAGCAGTTCGACAAGGTTCTGGAGACCGGAAACGAGATCCTGGGAATGGACGCGAAGAACCTCCAGACTCTCGTCCTGATGACCTCGACCGGCATGCAGATTCCCAAGATCACGCCCGAGCAGACGGCGCTGGTTCAGAAGGCCGCCCGGGCCCTGGCGACGGACCTGGATTCCTTGAAGCCAGCCGGCGTCGCCGACGACGCGTGGGAAAAGAGCAAGCCGGACGTTCTGAACCTGGCCCACACTACGCTGGGATATCTGGCGATGCAGGCCAAGCAGAACGCCGAGGCGGAGAAAGAATTCGCCGCGGCTCTGAAGGCGAATCCGGCCAACGGTCAGGTTTCCTACTGGCTCGGGACGGTGATTCTGGGGCAGCGCAATCCAGACACCCAGGTGATCGGGCTGTACCACATCGCGCGCGCGGCTTCCTACACGGGGCCCAACGCCTACCCGGATGCGGCGCGCAAGCAGGCCGCCGACTTCCTGACCAAGGCCTACGCGAACTACCACGGTTCGACCGAAGGCCTGGATGAAGTCCGCAAGACGGCCGCCGCGAACGCCTTCCCGCCGGACGGGTTCAAGATCAAGAGCAGCCTCGAACTCGCGGCGGAGGACGAAGAAGCGTTCAAGAGGGCGAACCCGATGCTGGCTCTGTGGCAGACGGTGAAGAAGGAACTCACCGGTCCCAACGGGGCCGCTTACTTCGACGGCGGCGTGAAGGGCGCGCTGCTGCCGGGCGGCGCCGGCGGCGTGACGAGGTTTAGGGGCACGCTGGTTGCGGCCAAGCCGCCCAAGAACCCGAAGGAGTTGGTTATCGCGGTACAGGATCAGGGCGGCGACGTCACATTGCAGATCGTCGAGGAGACCTTGATCGGATCGGCCCCCGTGGGAACGGAACTCGAGTTCGAGGGCGTGCCCATGTCTTACACCTCCTCGCCCTACATGCTTACGCTCGAGGTGGAGGTGGGGCAGGTGCACGGCTGGCCGGCTCCCGCTCCTCCTGCCAAGAAGGGCGCAGCAAAGAAGGCGGCCGCTCCGGCAAAGAAGTAGCAGGCGACATTCCGGCATTTCCACCGGCCCCTGCGGCGCGCCCCGCTGAGCGCGAGGTCATCGCAAAGCTCAGCAGCAGACGCTGCCAGGGGCTGGTTTGCGTTTCAGCGGCGCTAAGCGCATTGTAGAAGGCCGCCACGCGGTACGCCCGCTCGGCCAAGTGGAAGGAAGCGTCCAGGCGCAGTAGGACCCCGCCTGAAATTCCCAGGAAGACCAGTGCCCGAATTGTGCCCCGCCAGTCCATCGCGTTGCCCGTACACTAGCTAATACGCACGAGGACGCCGCGGTGTTAGGGCAAAGTGGGGGATTTCCAAGCCTAGACAAACAAAGGGGAAACTGGTCGTCCGCTTACATCTTGTAGCGGCCCAGGTCCTCGTCGCCCAGCCCTTCGAGCCAGCGGCGAAGGTCCTCGTTGTTCAGCCGGTCGCCGACCGTGGAACTCGCCTTGGAGGCGCGCAGTACGGCGTGGTCAACGTAGATGGGACAATCCACACGCAGGGCGACCGCCAGCGCGTCGCTGGGACGCGAGTCGATGCTGATCGGCTCCCCGTCTTTCTCCAACCAGATGACCGCGTAGAAGGTATCGTCCTTCAACTCGCTGACCACCACCTTGCGGACCTCGGCGTTCAACCCCACCAGCAGGGTGCGGATCAGGTCGTGAGTCATGGGCCGCGGCGTGGCGACCTTTTCGATCTCCAGGGCGATGGCGTTGGCCTCGAAGACGCCGACCCAGATGGGCAGGATGGTGTCCCCGGAGAGTTCGCGGAGGATCACGATGGGCATATTGCTCACCGGATCCATCATCAGACCGCGGATTTTCATTTCAACTTCCATGGCACATCCCCCCACGTCCATTAGACCAGATCGGCCTTCTCGCCCGCCAAAGAGTTCGGTCCGGCGCGCGTTACGTGCACCGCATGATACGACCCTTCGGCGACGGCGCTCCCCTCCGGCGCCACAAAGTTGAGCACGCGGTTCTGCGAGGTGCGCCCGATCCATTGCCCGGTCGCGTGGTTGAAACCCTCCACCAGCGCCTCCTGAACCGTGCCCACCAGCGCCGTGTTTCTCTGCAACTGAATGGCGCGTTGCCTTTCCTGGAGGAAGGTCAGGCGCCGGCCGGACTCTTCGTCTGGCACCGCGCCGCTCAAACCCAGTGCGGCGGTGTTGGGGCGCGGCGAGTATTTGAAGCTGAAGATGGAATCGTAGCCGATGCAATCCAGCAGCGACACTGTTTCCATAAAGTCGTTCTCCGTTTCGCCGGGGAACCCGACGATGATGTCGGTGGATAGCGCGATCCTCCGGCGCGCGCCCTGAAGCCAGGCGATGCGCTCCAGGTACTCTTCGCGCGAATACTGCCGCTGCATACGTTCCAGAACGCGGGTGGAGCCGGACTGCACGGGCAGGTGGACGTGGTCGCATAGGACCGGGTTGGCGTCGATGGCGGCCACGATGTCCTGTCCGAAGTCGCGCGGGTGCGAGGTCGCGAATCGAACGCGCCGCAAACCCGGCACTTCAGCCACGCGCGCGAGCAACTCGGCGAATCCGGCCACGGCTCCGGATGGATCCCGGTAGCTGTTGACGTTCTGCCCGAGAAGCTGAACCTCCGTGTAACCCTCACCGGCCAGGCGGTGTGCGTCTTCCAGGACGGCCGCCGACGCCCGGCTTCGCTCAGGGCCGCGCGTGAACGGAACGACACAATAGGCGCAAGACTTGTCGCAACCTTCGATGATGGTGATGTAGGCGCGAAAGGGGTTGTCGCGGCGGGTGAGGGCCGTTTCGAAGGTGTCGCCGGCACTCTGGTCCAGGCCGGCGACGCGTTCACCACCGTTCTCCAATTCGGCGATCAACTCGGGAAGCTTCCCGTAGCTGGCCGATCCGCACACCAGGCCGACGTGCGGCGCGCGCTCAAAGATCCGCGTGCCTTCCTGCTGCGCTACGCAGCCGAGCACGGCGAACTTCCGCCCGCCCGCGCCGCGCCGGAACTGCTGGAGACGGCTGTAAACCTTCCGCTCCGCCTTGTCCCGCACGCTGCACGTATTGTAGAGAACCAGATCGGCGCCGTCCGGACTGGCCACCTGTGCGTAGCCAAGCGACACCAGTGTGCCGGCGACCTTTTCGGAGTCGTGCACATTCATCTGGCAGCCAAAGGTTTCCAGGTAGAAGGTCTTCATGGCGCTCACCGCCTGTGCGAGTCGATGGCCGTCGGCGCCCGCCGGATCGCGGGCCGCCGGTCTAACCGTGCCCCAGGCGCATGGCCCAGGCGATCGCGAAGAGCGAAATCATGAACCAGGCGAAACAACGTACACCGTAACGTAGCCGCTCTTTGTCGGTCTGCTTGGAGACGATGCCCATCACCACCGACGTAAACAGGGCGAAAAGGACCGCGGTCTCAAAGTGCGATAGCGTCAGCTTCGGCATCAGCTCTTCTTCCCCGTCGCGATCTCGTAGGCGTCCACCATCGCCAGGACGTTCAGCAGGCCGGCCGTGACCAGGAACTTGGTCCCGTAGTCGTGCATGTGCCCGGCGACGTCCGGCTGGG
>CAZVIK010000167.1:0-9344 GCA_964627045.1 uncultured Solibacteraceae bacterium
GTTATCGGGCCGGGGTTCATCACGGCGATGGTGGACAACGACGCTGGCGGAATCTACACGTATTCCCAAGCGGGCGCCCGGTGGGGCTACCTGCCGCTGTGGACGCTGATCCCCATCACGGTACTGCTGGTGGTCACCCAGGAGATGTGTTCCAGGATGGGAGCGGTGACCGGCAAGGGGCTTTCGGACCTCATCCGCGAAGAGTTCGGGCTGCGTGTGACGTTTCTGGTGATGGCGGCCCTGGTGGTCACCAATCTCACCAACGTGATGGCGAACTTCGCCGGCATTGCCACATCGCTCGAGCTGTTCCACATCAGCCGCTACGTTTCCGTGCCGATCGGCGCTCTGGCCGTCTGGCTGCTGGTCGTCAAAGGCACCTACCAGAGCGTGGAGAAGGTGTTTCTTTTCGCCTGCGCCCTGTATGTCTGCTATATCATTTCGGGGTTTCTGGTTAGGCCGAACTGGACCGAAGCCGCCATCTACAGCGTGCGGCCCGTTCTCATGCTGGACCCGGCCTACATCACGATCGTGATTGGCATTGTCGGCACGTCGATTGCGCCGTGGATGCAGTTCTACCTGCAAGCCGCCGTCGTCGAGAAGGGAATCACGGCCAAGGAGTACGCCGAGTCGCGAATCGAAGTCATTGTGGGTTGCGTGGCCATGTCGGTCATCGCGTTCTTCATCATCGTGGCGTGTGCCGGCGCCATCTGGACCACTTCGCCAAGGGACATCACCGACGCCTCGGACGCGGCTTTGGGGCTCCGGCCGTTCGGCGACTACGCGTTTCTGCTGTTTGCGGCGGGCCTGTTCAACGCGTCGCTGTTCGCCGCCTGCATCCAACCGCTGTCCACGGCCTACACGGTGTGCGAGGGACTTGGTTTTGAGTCCGGTGTGAACCGCCGGTTTGGCGAAGCACCCATCTTCTATTGGCTTTTCACCCTGCTGATCGTCCTCGGCGCCGGCTTTGTGCTGATCCCCGGTCTCCCCCTGGTTCCGGTCATCCTGTTTTCGCAGGTCATCAACGGCGTTCTGTTGCCGTTCATTTTGATCTTCATGATCCTGTTGGTCAACAAGAAGGGGCTCATGGGCGAATGGGTCAACTCAGGCGCCTATAACTCGGTGGCGTGGATATCCGTGGCGATCCTCATCGGCATGACCTTGGCGTTGGTCGGGATCAGCTTGCGCGACCTGTGGCGTTAATCCCCCGATTTCCCCCTGTCTCTGGCAGAAACACAGGCGCCTCGATGAAGTCCCGATGCTCGCGGGACGCTACCGCAAAGCCGGCGCGGCGGGTAAGCGCCAAGCCGGCCTCCTGCTAGACTTGAGTCGAGATGAAGCGGCGGACGCTGCTAGGCGCGATGCTCGCCCCATGCTGTTCCTTCGGTCAGCCGAAGCGCAAGGACACAACGGCGCGAATCGAAGTGCGCTCGCTCAA
Organism: uncultured Solibacteraceae bacterium; assembly: GCA_964627045.1. Taxonomy (GTDB): domain Bacteria; phylum Acidobacteriota; class Terriglobia; order Bryobacterales; family Bryobacteraceae; genus CAZVIK01. Next base: position 1,436 of record CAZVIK010000167.1, read on the forward strand.
GCTGGAACGTTCGGACGCCCGGATCATTGTCGATGGAACGGTCTTGAACTCGGGCGGCAGGCGGCTGGCGAAACTGGTACTTGTGTTCGTGTTTCAGGACGCCGAAGAGAAAACGGTTTCACGCCGCCGCGGGCCGGTCGAAGAGGACGTTCTGGAACCCGGCGCTGAGGCAACCTTCGGTTTCTACGTGCCCGACCACGTAAGGGCGGTCTCGGCCATGGTGGAAGCGGAGGTTGGGCAGACTCATGTCGAGGTGGCCAAGGCCGGGCCGTACTACATTGATTAGAAGACTCCGGCCGGTGCGCCGGAAGTCGAACTGAGAACCATTCCGATGCAAGAGCGAATTCAACCCGTGGAACGGCTGGAGGGGACCATCGTCCTGCCCGGCGACAAGTCCATCTCCCACCGCTATGCCATGATCGCGGCGATCGCGGATGGCGTTAGCACCATCCGCAACTACTCGACGGGGGCGGACTGCCAGTCCACCTTGGCGTGTCTTAGCGCCCTGGGCGCGCGCGTGGACAAGACCGGTTCCGAAGTGCGGATCGAGGGAGGCGGTCTCGATGGGCTCACGGCTCCAGCGGAGACGTTGGATGCGGGCAACTCGGGCTCGACCATCAGGATGCTTTCCGGCATCCTCGCCGGTCAGGGCTTCGAGAGCCGGATTGCCGGGGATGAGTCCTTGTCGCGGCGTCCCATGGATCGCATCATGCGGCCCCTGCGGGAGATGGGCGCCGATCTCGATGGACTGGACGGACGCTATCCGCCTCTGACCATCCGCGGCCGGCGCCTGCGCGCGATCGACTACACGCTGCCGGTGGCTAGCGCGCAGGTGAAGACCTGCGTCTTGTTCGCGGGGCTTTACGCCGCCGGCCAGACCGTGGTTCGAGAACCGGTCGTCACGCGGGATCACACCGAACTGGCCCTTCGCGAGTTTGGCGCGGAGGTCCAAGCCGGTCGCGGCGTGATTGCCGTGAACGGGCGGCCGAAGCTCGAAGCCCGCCATCTCTCGGTCCCCAGCGATCTTTCGTCGGCGGCCTTCTTCTTGGCGGCGGCGTTGGTGGCCCCGCAGGCCCGGTTGCGCATCGAGAACGTGGGGTTGAATCCGACGCGCTCCCAGTTACTCGACTTTCTGGTGTCGATGGGAGCCAGGCTCGAGGTGCAGAACCTGGCCGCCCGTAACGGCGAAGTGTCGGGCGACATCCAGATCGAGTCGTCGCCTCTCTCGGGAGGGCTGATTGAAGGCGCGCTCACGGCGGCGCTGATCGACGAGATTCCGGTGCTTGCCGTCGTCGGAGTCGTCAGCCGTGACGGGTTGCTGGTGCGCGACGCCCGCGAATTGCGATTCAAGGAAACCGATAGGATCGCCACCGTCGCCGAAAACCTGAAGCGGATGGGCGTCGAAGTGGAGGTTTTCGACGACGGCTTCCGGGTCCCGGGAGGCCAGTCCATGCGCGCCGCGGAGCTCGATTCGTTCGGCGATCACCGCGTCGCCATGGCCTGTGCGGTGGCTGCGCTGCGCGCCAGTGGGGAATGTACGGTCGCGGGCGCGGAGGCGGCGCGCGTGTCGTTCCCGGAGTTCTTCGACACGCTCAGAACGCTATCGGCTTGAGTCGCGCGGCTGGGTTCGTCGCGTTACGATTGGAGAATGCCCGGTGGCGAGGCTGTCCAAATCCCGCTTTCGATGCTTGTGGTGTTCGGCTCCGCCAAGATTATGGCGGAGATCTTCGAGCGGCTTCGTCAGCCGGCGATCGTTGGCGAAATCCTGGCGGGAGTCCTGATCGGGCCCGGCGTTTTTGGGTGGATGTCCCCGAACGAGCTTCTGACCGCGCTGGCCGACCTTGGCGTGATGTTCCTTCTTTTTCGGGTGGGGCTGGAGGTCAAGGCATCCGAACTCATGAAGGTGGGTGGCACAGCGCTTCTGGTGGCGATGCTTGGCGTGATCGTACCGTTCGTCTTGGGTTGGGGGATCATGGCGCTGTGGGGCAAGCCGCAGATTGAGGCCATCTTCGTCGGCGCTGCGCTGGTCGCCACCAGCGTCGGCATCACTGCCCAGGTCCTGGCGTCGAAGGGCCTGCTGCAGGAGCGCGCCAGCAAGATCATACTGGCTGCCGCGGTTATCGACGACGTCCTTGGGTTGCTGGTGCTGGCTCTGGTCAGCAACCTGGCCAGGGGCAGCGTGAATGTCGCCGGCCTGGCCACCACGGCGATCGCGGCGGCCGGCTTCACAGTTCTGGTGGCCAAGTGGGGAAGCCGTACCATGAATCGCGTCGTGCCGCGCATGGCGCAAACCCTCCGGGGCGGCGAGGCGCAGTTCGCCTTCTCGATGGTCATGCTGTTCGCCCTGTCGTTGCTGGCGGTTTACGCTGGCGTCGCCGCCATCATCGGCGCGTTTTTAGCGGGGATGGCGCTGGCGGAAAGCGTGGGCCAGCGGGTTCACGATCTGGCGCAAGGGGTCACCGAGTTGCTGGTACCGTTCTTCCTGGCCGGGATCGGGATGCACCTGGAACTGGGCGCGTTTGCCAGCCGCTCGACGATTGTCTTGTCGGTGGTAATTCTCCTGGCCGCGATCCTGGGCAAGTTTTTGGGGTGCGGTGCCGGCGCTCTCGCCATCGGAATTCGGGATGCAGTCCGGATCGGCGTTGGCATGGTACCGCGCGGCGAAGTCGGCATGGTCGTGGCTCAACTAGGGCTGTCGCTCGGCGTCATCAGCGGATCGACCCATGCGGTGGTCGTATTCATGGCGATCGCGACAACGCTGGCTGCGCCGCCGTTATTGAACCTCGCCTACCGCGACCTGATCCGGCCGGGCAAGGGCGAGGACGTTTTTCGCCTCGGGTAGTCTACCCCGTTTTCCTGACCGCCTTACCCCCTCGCCGGGATACCCCCGCACGACGAGTTCCTGCAAGATTGTCCTGAGAGGCGAGTTATGTCCGATTTCTACCAAACCGGTCTGGTCACGACGCTGCACCGGCTCAAGCCCAACAGCCTGGAGCGTCTGGAGGGCGACCTCGAGCGCTTCTCGCGGATCCGGCCCATTGGTTTGGTGCTCCCGGCTCTCTACTCGGAGTTCGAGACGCCCGCGATGAAAGGCATCGTGGAGGAACTCCGGCACGTGCGCTACCTGCAGCGCATCGTGGTTCCGCTGGCCAAGGCCTCGTTGGAGCAGTTGGAACGCGCCAAGGCGTTCTTCAACGGGTTCTACACGCCGGTCACCTTCCTTTGGGTCGACAGCCCGCGCATCCAGGCCCTGTTCCGCCTCCTGGAGGAGAGGAACCTGGCTGCGGGCGACGATGGCAAGGGCCGCTCCTGCTGGCTGTCCTACGGCGCCATCCTCGCCTCGCGGGACTGCGACGTGATCGCACTGCACGATTGCGACATCGTGAACTACGACCGCCAGTTGCTTGCGCGGCTCTGTTACCCTGTGGCGCACCCGAACCTGGGTTTCGAGTTCTGCAAGGGTTTCTACTCCCGGGTAACCGACAGGATGCACGGCCGAGTGACGCGGCTGTTTGTGACGCCTCTGGTGCGAGCGCTGCAAAGCCTCGCCCCCACGGCGCCGTTCTTACAGTTTCTGGACAGCTTCCGCTACCCCTTGGCCGGCGAGTTTGCCATGGACGCCAACTTGGCGCGCGTGAACCGGATACCCGGCGATTGGGGGCTGGAGGTCGGCGTGCTCGCCGAGGTGTACCGCAACTGTGCCGTGGCGCGCATTTGTCAGGTAGACCTTGCCGACAACTACGAACACAAGCACCAGCCCCTGTCGCAGGAGGACTCCGGAAAGGGACTCCGCCGAATGGCGGCCGACATCGCCAAGTCGCTGTTCCGCACGATGGCCGCCGAGGGACTGGTGTTCTCCTCCGACCATTTCCGAAGCTTGGAAGTCCGCTATGTCCGCATGGCGCAGGACACCATCTCCCGCTATTACGCCGACGCGATGCTGAATGGCCTCAAATTCGACCGTCACGGCGAGGAGATCGCCGTGGCCGCTTTCGCCGGGAGTTTGCGGCAAGCGGCCGCCGACTTCATTGAAGATCCGCTCGGCCTGCCGCTGATTCCCAACTGGAACCGGGTCCTGGCGGCGATTCCCGAGTTCTTCGAACTGCTTCAAGACGCGGCGGACCGCGACGCACGGTCCCCGGCGGCGGTATAGCGGGATACTATGGCCAACGCGGTTCTTCCCATCGAGGCCCAGCGCGCTTCCGAAGCGGTCCGGCATGCCGACATCGTAATCGGGATACCCAGCTACAACAACGTCGCCACGATTGGCCATGTAACACGCGCGGCGTGCGCCGGGCTGGCCAAGTACTTTCCAGATCTGCGGAGCGTCATCATCAACTCCGACGGAGGTTCCCAGGACGCCACCGCCGAGGCGGTGCTCTCGGCGCGGCTCGACGACACATCGTTATTGCTCCTGGCGACGCCCCGGACGGCGGTTCAAAGGCTCTCCTTCCCCTACCACGGGATTCCCGGCAAGGGCAGCGCGTTCCGGCTGATCTTCCAGATGGCGGACCGCTTACAGGCCAAGGCTTGCGCCGTGGTCGACTCCGACCTTCGCTCCATCACGCCCGAGTGGTTCGATCTCCTGCTTCGTCCCGTGTTGAGCGCCGGCTACGACTTTGTCGCGCCCTACTACCACCGCCACAAGTACGACGGGACCATCACAAACAGCATCGTCTACCCGCTGACGCGGTGCCTTTACGGGCTGCGTGTGCGGCAGCCGATCGGCGGCGAGTTCGGCATCTCCGCGCGGCTTTTGAAGCGCTACATCGAGCGCGACGACTGGGAATCCGACGTCGCCCGTTACGGGATCGACATCTGGATGACCACCATCGCCATCGCCGAGGGATACCGCGTCTGCCAGAGCTTTCTCGGCGCCAAGCTGCACGACGCCAAGGACCCCGGCTCCGACCTGAGCGCCATGCTCCAGCAGGTGGTGGGAAGCGTCTTCAGCCTGATGCAGGAATACGAGGGCATCTGGACGCAGCGTTCCGGCAGCAAGCCGGTGGACCTGTTCGGCTTCCGATATGGTGTCGGGCTGGATCCGATCGAGGTCAACGTGGACCGCATGCTCGGAGCGTTCCGGCGCGGCTGCGCGGAATTGGCCGAGGTGCTTTCCCGCGCGCTGGAGCCCGAAACGCATGCGGCCGTCCGGGCGCTGGCGTCAGAGCCGGCCGCCTCGTTCCACATGGACGACGAGTTGTGGGTGCGCGTCGTAACGGACTTCGCGTGCGCCTTCCGGCGGCGGCACATCGCGCGGGGCCACCTGCTGGGTTCGCTAACGCCGTTGTACCTCGGCCGGGTTGCGTCCTTCGTGAAAGAAACCGAAGCGATGACTTCTTCCGAAGTGGAAGACCGCATCGAGAATCTGTGCCGCTCGTTTGAGGAATACAAACCGCACCTGGCGGCCCGGTACAAGCCGGGCACGCCCGATGCGGACCAGCAGGCCGTATAGGAGGTCGAGGCCATGACAGAGACAATGAAAAAGGTCCTGGAGGGGGTGTTGGATCGCCTGCAACTCCAGGTCACCACGTATCTGCCGCCCCTGGTGGTGGCGCTGATTCTCTTGGCCGGAGCGTACCTGCTTGCGGTCGCGGCCCGATGGCTGCTGCGGCGGATTTTCAAGGGAGTCGCGGTGGACCGGTTCTTGCGGAGCACCGGCCTGGCGTTCATGATTGACAGTCGCGGGCGGCTGCGCGCCACGGTCTTGGCTGCCGAAACGGCCTACTGGGGGATTCTCCTGGCTGGAGCGTTAATCGGGCTGAGCGCCTTCCACACCGACTTGACCTCGCGCATGACGCAGACCTTTGTGATGTTGTTGCCGAAGCTGCTCGTGGCCGCCTCGATCCTGTTGGCGGGTTTCTGGCTGGGGCATTATCTCGGCCGTAGCACACTGGTCTGGTGCGTGAATGAGGAGATCCCCCACCCGCGCCGGTTCGCGAGCGCCGTTCGCATCACATTGATGTCGGTCGCGGTGGTCGTCGCGGCGGACTATCTGAATTTCGCTCGCGGGGTGTTCCTGGCGGCCTTCATCATCCTGTTGGGTGGCGCCACGCTGGCGGCCAGCCTGTCGCTGGGGCTTGGGGGCCGGGAGGCCGCGCGCCGCTACTTTGAACAACGGCGGGCTCGCGACGAGGAACCGGGCGCCAGATCCCTTTGGAGCCACCTGTAGGAGCGGTGCCGGCCCGGTTGGTCCGCTCCCCCGGAGGTATGATCGCGCTACTGACCGTAGGTGCCGGACGCCCCGCTGACGGAAGACGCCCTGGACTTGAGGGTATGGCTTCTCGATTTGGAGACCGCTGCCGGCTGGAGTTCAACTCCCACCCGGTGCAGGAGGCCGGCTTTGCGCCGACCGTAAACTGCGCTAACTACGGGCGCGAAATGCAATGAAGCCCCACCGCGCCCGCCCCTATCGCGACGCTCACCGCGAGAAGGTAACGCCGATTCCGGTCGTGTAGAGAATGTCGTTCTGTTTGCGGCCCGCGACAGGGTTGCTCAAGTAGCGGTCGCTGAATCCCAGGTTCCAGGTGAGCCACTTGAACAGCCGAGTGTTCGCACCAAGGTCGAAATTGGCGCGATACTCACCCGTCTTCGACAGGTTGTTGAACATCCGGAATCCCTGAGTCAGAGATGTCGTGTCGTTCAGCTTGTAGCTTGCGTCTTCGCCCCAATAGGCTTCCGCCGACGTGCGGGTGAACCCGACCGCGGGCGCCACCGGGGAGAATTTTTCGCGGTTGTAGGCGGCGCCGCCCACAACGTCCAGGCGTCCACGCTCGCCTCGCCATACACCCAGACCTAAACCGCCGCCGAGCACGAGCCGGAGGTCCAGGTCCTGGAACCGGTCGTACTCGTAGTCGTTGAAGGTAGTGACGAACAGCCGCGAAGAGATCGTCCGGTTATACCCCCAGCCGCCCCGGACGGCCTGTGCCGTATCGGCACTCACCCCCGAGATCATCGCCGATGCCTTGACCGCGCTGAAGTGGACCGTCGTCTTGTCGTTCCTCGTCGCGCGAGCCGCGTTGAATGACAGCGTAAAGGTCCTGGTCTCCGCGTTCCCCTGCGTCCCGGCGAAACCCACTGTGGCGGCGCCGGCCCAAAGGCGGCCAAACGGCGGGTTAAGCAATCGCTCGTAGGCCCTCTGTTCATCGGCGTTGCGGATAGCTACAACATCGGCCGCGGCCAGTGTCTGGCCCGGCTCCTTCAATTGGATCTTCCCTTCAGAGGATTGCAGCGTGGCCTGAACGGTCCTGCCGTCCTGCAGCACCACATTCAAAGGGACGTCCGATTGGATCGAAACGACCTCGTCCCACGGTACGGTAACCTCTCCGATCGCCGCCGCCTTCAGCGTCAAGCCCTTTCCAACCTTCTTGACGATGGAGCCCGTGATGCGGTCTCCGTTCTTCAGAGTGACTTGGTCGGCGCGCCCCGCTTGGGCAAGCGCCAAAGCCCAGGCCAGTGCCAGCACGCCCCATCTTGTCCGTCTCGCCATGTGCATCCTCCTCGCTACAGTCACTCGGCCGCCCGGTGGAAACCGGCCCTACCGCTAGACAAAAATGCCTGAGGCAAAACTCCGTTCCTCGCCCCTACCTACCCGATTGTACGGCACGATGACCTGCAAAACCTCCCTCGCCTTCACCCGAAACCGTGCGGCACGCGGGCGTGGCAGCGCCAGCAGCGTTGGTCAGGTCCGGAAGGCGGCAGGGAAGGCGTCCAATCCCTTCCTTGGCGGCAACTCAAGGGCGTCCGCCCTGAATGCAGTGGTAGCGGGATGCGGTGCTATACTGTTGCAGGCCCGGGGGCGGGTGGCAGGGCTCGGGGCCGGAATTCATGGGGGTGTAAGCAGCGGCAGCCCGGAACGGGGTCTGGTTTCGGCGTGATGATAATGCAAGGCGAGGAGAACTGTATGCAG
>CAZVIK010000168.1:0-9179 GCA_964627045.1 uncultured Solibacteraceae bacterium
CGCAGCGGCATCGCCACCGCCGCCACTTTGACTTGATTGTCGCGCGATGCGGGCTCCATCACGGCGTAGTCCACACTGATCTTCTTCAGCCCGGCGTAGACCCGCTCCAGCACGGCGTCCCGCGCCGGCGAATCCCACGCGCCGGCAATCTGGGCCAGGCCGTCGAAGACCGCAGGCTCGTAGCGCCGGATGCAATCCAGCAGCGTGGCGGCGCGCCACACAAACATCCCGCTGTTCCACAAGTAGGCTTCGGGGCCGGCGGCGAAGTACCGCGCGGCGGTCGCGGCGTCGGGCTTCTCCTGAAACCGGCCGACCAGGCGCACGCCGCTCTCCACCGGCGCCCCAAGCTCCAGGTAGCCGTAGCCGGTGGAGGCGAACTCGGGCTGGATACCGAACGTCGCCAGGACTTCCGGAGATCGCTCGACCACCTCATAGGCGCGTGCGACGATCCGTTGAAATTCGCCCACCGGCTCGATGAGATGATCCGCCGTGAAGACGGCGATGGATGCTTCCGGGTCGCGCTTCGCGATTACTGCCGAACTGAAGCCAATGGCGTTGACCGTGTCGCGTCCTTCGGGTTCACCAAGGAAGGCTTCGGGACGAAGCTCCGGCAACGCTTTCAAGACCGCCTCGCGATGCCGGATGCCGGCGCAGACGTAGCAGCGTTCGGCGGGCACCAGGCCGCGCAATCGCTCCCAAGCCAACTCGAGCAGGCTCTTTCCCCCGATGAACGGGATCAGTTGTTTGGGGGCGGCGTTCCGGCTCATGGGCCAAAGCCGCACGCCCGAGCCGCCCGCGAGGATCAACGCGTGTCGCATCTACTCCATTTCAGCAGAGAGTCTTCTCTCCGCGGGAGCGGCGCATGTACTGGTCGTAGATCCAGGCGTAGGTCTTGGCCAGGCCGTCACGCAACGAAATGGAAGGCTCCCAATCCAGATACTTCCGGATCAGAGTGTTGTCGCTATTCCGCCCGGCCACGCCTTTGGGCGCATCCGGCTGATAGACGCGCGTGAGCTTAACTCCCGCGATCTCTTCGATCAAGTCCACGAGCCGGTTGACCGAGACCAGTTCGCTGGAGCCCAGATTGATCGGCTCCAGGATGTCCGATGCCGTGATCTTCCCGATGCCCAGGATGCAGTCGTCGATGTACATGAAGCTGCGTGTGCGCTCTCCGGTGCCCCAGATTTCGATCTGGCCGCTGCCGGTGGCCTTTGCATGGATGACCTTGCGGCACAACGCCGCCGGGGCCTTCTCGCGCCCCCCGTCCCAGGTGCCCCACGGGCCGTAGACGTTGTGGAAGCGGGCCACGCGCGTCGCCAGTCCGAAATCCTCGCGGAAGTGACGGCACATGCGCTCGCTGAACAGCTTCTCCCAGCCGTAGCCGTCCTCGGCCAGCGCCGGGTAGGCATCGGCCTCCTTGAGCGACGGCACGGCGGGGTCCAACTGTTTCTCGGCGTTATAGACGCAGGCCGAGGAGGAGTAGAAATAGCGCTCGGCGCCGCAGGCCCGCGCGGCCATGAGCATGTGCGTGTTGATGAGCACCGAAAGCATGCACAACGCCTTGTTGTTCTCGATGAACCCCATGCCTCCCATGTTGGCGGCCAGGTTGTAGATGGTCCGCGCGTCGCGTGCCGCGCGCATGCAGTTTTCGCGGATTTCCAGATCGAGCGGCAGATTCTCGACGTCGTCGAAGCGCTGATACCACTCCTCCAGCGGTTTGATATCGACGGCGCGCAGCCTCTTGCAGCCCTTCCGGCGGAGGTCCGCCACCAGGTGCCCGCCGATGAACCCGCCGGCCCCCGTCACCAGAATCAGGTCATCGCGCATTGGCCCGCCGCCTCCCGCTCATCGTGACAAGTATCTCTCTTCCTCCCGCACCGGCGCAACACCGATGCTCCTAGGCGATTCGCCCTAGATTCCATCGGCGGAACGACGCCGTGACTTCAGGAGCCGCGCCGGGGCCGGGTTGCGTTTGGGAGCGGCCCGGAAGAAAATTCCCCCATGGTACGCCAAGCACAGAGCAATACGCCGGCACGCGAACCCCAGTCTCCGGCACGTTGCGGCTTCCGTCCCGAGTTCCTGGACTTCCGCCGCGGCATTCATGTCGGAAACCTGGAGGAGAACCAGCGCATCACCCGCATCCTGAAACGGGCGATCGAAGAGCGTTACCGGCAGGAGTTCGTTACCGAACGCTACGGCCGGGGGGTGTACTGGCGCTGGATCGGCTTCCTCGCCCGCGCCAACCGCGCGGCCAAGCCGCTATCGAGTGGGGTCAGTTTCGGCTGCTCCAAGTTTTTCCTCTCCGTCGAACCCCAAGAGGCTTTGTTCAAGTGCGGTCTACAGATCGAACGCGGGTTCCTGAAGGCCCCGCGCGGCTCCCGCGAATGGCAACTCCAGTCCGACTGGGACTGGAACCGGCTGCTCGGCGCGCTCACGCCGGACGGCGCGCTGGACAAACAACTGCGCCGGCTCCTGGTGGATGGATTCCGGGTTTTTGCTGGAAGCTGGGGAGGCGGCGGCGCCACGATTGATCGGGACGGCTACCCCGGCGCCGCCGGCTTGAAGCGTGTCCTTGTGCGCGCCCCGGCCAACGAATGGGCCGGATTGCAGGTCTACTACGCCATGACCGAGGCCGAAGTGAAGGCTTCCTCGGGTCGGGACCTGGTGGACTCGATGCTGGCAATTTTCGACGAAGTGGCGCCTATCTTGAATATTTGCAGCGACATAGGCGTGGCTATGCAGCAAATCTGACCGCCTGCCGGTGGCTGCTGGAACTCTGTTAACCAACGCCAGTATTTACAGCCCGGCGGCCTGCGGCCAGAATGATAAGCAAGCCGTCCTGCCGTCGCCGGGCGGTGGGAGCGCCATGGAAAACGAAAAGCGCAGTAGCGTGTCCCCTCTTCTCGTCACCTTCGGCGTGGTCGTGGCCATTCTCACGCCCCTGGTGGTCTTCATCCTGCTTCGGGCCAATGAGGATGGACCCGGCATGCGCACCGAGCCGGACGCCGTCGTGAAGTCCGAAGCCGCGAAGCCGGCCGAAAGGCGCGCAATTCCGGACGTGGAATCCGACAAGCCTCCAGCGCGAGTTGCGCAGAAACCCGTCGTTGTACCGCCGCCGGCTACGCCCAAGCCCTCGGTGGCGGCGGCCAAAAAGTTCCCGAGCGCCGGCAACATCCCCGTCGGCATGGAACGGCTGAAGCTGATCGAGACTTTCGGCCGCCCCAACATGGTGACGACCGAGGTCAACGACGGCCGCTCCGTGGAAACGTTCCACTACCTCAAGCCCGAGTCTGGTGCCGAAACCGTCGTGCTTCTCCGCAGCGGCCGGGTGATTGAGGCTACGTCGTCCGCCTATTAGCCCGCAAGCCGAATACGAACAGGACCAACACCAGCGCGCCCAGGGCGAACAACGTGTCGCCGGGGACGCGGAGCCAGCGCAGAGTCTGCATCAGCGGGGTTCCCAGGAACTCGGTGCTGCGCGCGTACCAATAGCCCTGGTCCACCGAGGCCCACGTCTGCAATAATCCAACCGGCAGCAGGCTGATGACGCACATCGCGAACAGGCCGATGTTCATGCTCCAGAAGGCGAACTTCATCCGGCCGTCTTTCCAGTTCGCCTCCGGCGCCAGCGCGCGCAGGCAGACCAGCATCAGGCCGATGCCGAGCATGCCGTAGACTCCGAACAGCGCGGCATGGCCGTGTACGGGAGTCGTGTTGAGGCCCTGCATGTAGTACAGGGCGATCGGCGGGTTGATCATGAATCCGAACAGCCCGGCGCCCACCATGTTCCAGAACGCCACGGCCACGAAGTAGTAGATGGGCCACTTGTACCGCGCGGCCCAGGAGGTCAGCCGCCCGCGGCGCAGGTCGTCCAGCGCCGAGAAGGCGACCAGCGTCAGCGGCACCACTTCCAGGGCGCTGAACACCGACCCCCAGGCCAGCGCCACGGTCGGCGTGCCGGACCAGTACAGGTGGTGGCAGGTCCCGATGATGCCGCCGCTCAGGTAGATCATGGCCGAAAGCAGCGCCGACTTCGCCGCCAGCCCCGGCTTGATCAAGCCGAGCTGGGCGAAGAAGAACGCGATGACGGTCGTGGCGAAGACCTCGAAGAAGCCCTCCACCCAGAGATGCACCACCCACCATCGCCAGTACTCGACCATCGACAGATGCGTGTGCTGGCCCCAGTTCAACCCAGCTCCGTAGAGCAGACCGATCGCGCCGGCCGAAATCGCAAACAGCCAGACCAGCGAACGCGACTCGCCCTGTTGCTTCAGCGCCGGCTTGATGACGCGCAGCACCAAAAACAGCCACAGAAGCAGGCCCGCAAACAGCGCGATCTGCCAGGCGCGGCCGAGATCGACATACTCGTACCCCTGGTGGCCCCACATGAATGCCGCCGCGTCGCTGAGCTTGTTCTTCACGCTCAGCCATTCACCGGTGAGGGAGCCTCCCACCACCGCGAACAGCGCCAGGAACAGGACGTTCACGCCGAGGGCCTGCCCCTTGGGCTCCTTGCCGCCGCTCACCAGGGGCCCGATGAAAAGCCCGGCTCCCAGCCATGCTGTGGCAATCCAGAACAGGCCCGTCTGAACGTGCCAGGTCCGGGTCACGCTGTAAGGAAGCCAATCGGCGATCTCGATTCCATAGAAGCCGCCGCCCTCAACCCCGTAGTGCGCCGTGACGACGCCCATCAGGATCTGTACCAGGATCAGCGCCGCCACCACCCAAAAGTACTTCATCGTGGCCGACTGAGAGGGCGTCGGACGCCACGCCGCCAGCGGATCGGCGGCGGGCAGCGGCCCGGACTCTTCCTGCTTTTTCTGCGAGGCGTACCACCAGACCATGGCGCAGATTCCCCCGAGCAGCATCAGAATGCTCACGCCCGTCCACATCACCGTCTCCCCGGTGGGGCGGTTGCCGACCAGGGCCTCGTGCGGCCAGTTGTGGGTATAGCTGATCGTGTCGCCGGGCCGGTTGGCCGCCGCGGCCCACGCCGTCCAAAAGATAAACGCGGCGAACTGCTTCATCCGGGCGTCGTCGCTCACCGTTCCGGCGGGGATCGCATAGGCCGTGTTCCCGTTCCGGAACACCTCGGAGTAGTGCGCGAGGCAGGACTGGAAGGCGCGGGCTCGCGCCGCGTCGATCGTAAGCACCCCCGTCGAAGGATCGTAGCCGTTGCTGCGGAACAACTGTTCGAGCCGCCCCTGCAACTGCGCCTGGGTTTCACGCGGGAGTGCCTCGTAGTCGCGCTGGAAGCCGGTCTGCGACCAATCGTTCAGCACGGCGACGGCTTCGCGATGCAGCCAGTCGGCGGTCCAATCCGGGGCCGTGTAGCTGCCATGCCCCCAAATCGAGCCGACCTGCATTCCGCCGAGCGACTGCCAAACGTTCTGGCCGCGGCCGATCTCGCCGCTGGCAACCACTTCAGAGCCGTCGCTGGAAACGACGCGGTCCGGAATGGGCGGCATCTCCTGATAGATGCGCGTGCCAATCCAGCCCAGGATTCCGAACGAAGTCAGTACCAGTGTCGCCGCGGCGATCCACAGCTTTCGCATAAGGGCTACCTCCCGAGTGAGTATTGCGTGACGTTTCACTATGGAGGTCCCCCGGGCGGGGGCGCTATGACTTAGGTCACAAACTAGGAGGGCTTTGCCAGGAACGACAAATGCGCCCGGTGGGCGTAGCGGACGGCGACGAAGTCGCGGCGGTCCAATCCCAGCTCGTCGGAGATCTGCCGGATCTCGTTGTCCTCGGCCGCCGAAATCCGGCCCTCGGCGGCTGCCACGGCGAACAGGCAATCCAGCAGGGCCAGCTTCTGTTCTTGTGTGGTGGCGCGTCCGAACTCCCTGGTCACCAGGAAATTCTCGGTGCCGCCAAATAGCTGGTTCTGAGTCTTGGCGATCTGAACCACGATGATGGCCTGCTCCTCCGGCAATCCCCCGTGCTCGGCGACGATTCGCTCCATGGCGCGGGTTTCCTCAACGCTCACCTTGAGGTCGGCGCGGGCCACCCGGCTTAAAACATAGGCGAACCCCGCGATATAGCGGGCGCGCTCCGGGTCGAGCGCGTCCAGGGCGTCGGTGATCCGGCGCACGGTTTCGGTCTGTCCACCCGCCGGCGCGGGGGCTGCTACTTGCAGACCCAGGTACTTGAGGATTGACATCGCTCCTTTCACCTTACCCCACCGCCCCCACGCCCGTCGCTGCCGGCGCTAAGGCTCGACCCGTGATTCGCCGATAGCCTTCCGGAGGAATACGCCGTCGTACCGCCAATGAACATCGGTGTGCGCAGTTGGCTTCGCGCCGGCTTGGTCGTGGCCGTGTTGGCCGGACTGGCTGCCGTGCACATCGCCGCGTGGGCGTTCCGCGCATCGCCGCGCGCGGAACCCTGGAGCAGTTGGTATGTGGCGGCGCCATTGGCAGTCCTGATGGTGTGGTTGATCCGGACGGCGTTCAAGGTCCGGATGGAGGTGCTGCTGGCCCGCCACCGGGCGCTGGAATCGGCATTCGACGAGCGGACGCGCGAACTGGCCGTGGCCAAGGAGAAGGCAGAGGAGATCAGCCGTTTCAAGGGCGAGTTCCTGGCGAACATGAGCCACGAGATCCGGACGCCGCTCAACGGCATCCTCGGGATGACCGAACTGGCGCTCATGACCCGGCTGGATGCCGAGCAGCGCGAGTACCTGGAACTGGCGCACACCTCGGCCGAGGGGTTGCTGGTGCTGCTCAACGAGATCCTGGACTTCTCCAGGATCGAGGCCGGCCGGCTGACGCTGGAATCCCGCGAGTTCAGTCTCGAGGAATGCGTGTCAGACGCCGTGCGCCTGCTCGAACTCGTGGCCCGCCGCAAGCGTCTCGCGTTGACCTGGGAACTGGACGCGGGGCTTCCGGCCCGCGCCGTGGGAGATCCCGGACGGCTCAAGCAAGTCCTCGCCAATCTCATCGGAAACGCGCTGAAGTTCACCCACCAGGGCGAGGTCCGCGTGACGGTGCGCCTGGCGGCGCAACAACCGCAGTCGCCCGGCGCCTTCGCGGTGTGGTTTCAGGTGGAAGACACGGGGATCGGGATCCCCGCCGGGAAGTTGGATGTCATCTTTGAGGCGTTCCGGCAGGTGGACGGAGCCACCACGCGACAGTACGGCGGCACCGGGTTGGGGCTGGCGATCTGCCGAAGCCTGGTCGGACTGATGAACGGACGAGTCTGGGCCGAAAGCGAGTTGGGCCGCGGCAGCCGGTTTCATTTCACGGTCGAGCTTCGGGACTGCCGGGTTCGGCGTCCTACGCCGGCCGTTTGACGCCGGCTGGCACCGCTTCCGCGAACCCAACGTTTCCCGGCCTGCTATTCCGCCTTCTTCCCCGCAACGGCGTGCATGGATGCGGCAGCCGCCTTGGCCGCATCCGGTTGTGGCGCCGAGGCCGTCTCACCACCCTCGACCAGACCCAGGCCCGCATCCATCGTCCTGGTGGCCAGCGGAGCCGGCGCCTCTATGGGCCGCACCGTCTGGCTGGCGCTCCACATCGGGTTCTGAGCCCGGGGAGACAGTTTCCGGAACGGCGCGCAATCGACGACCGGCGTCCCGGCAATCATACGGCGCATTTCTCCCGCCGGTCGCGGCATGCCGAGCAGGTAGCCCTGGGCCATTTCGCATCCCGCCTGGCGAAGCGCCCGCACCTGCGGAATTGACTCGACGCCCTCGGCCACGACGCAGACCCCCAGGCTTCGCGCCAAACCGACGATGGAGGTTACAAACTGCGTGCTCTTCACATCGCTACCGAGGCCCCGGATCAGCGTTCCGTCGATCTTCAGACAATCGATAGCCAGGCTCTTCAGATCCGACAGCGAAGAAGCGCCGGCGCCGAAATCGTCCAGGGCAATGCGAATCCCGGCCTTCCGCAGCCTGTCGATCCGCTGGCGGGAACCCTGAACGTCTCTCAGGATCAGACTCTCGGTCAGGTCCAATTCCAGAAGCCTCGGGTCGATCCTGGCTCTCCGCACCGTTCGCAGCACGAAGTCCTCAAACCCAGGCCGCGCGAACTGGCGCGGCGACACGTTCACTGCAAATCGCACCCCACCATACCCCGCATCGGCGAGGCCGCGGATTTCGCGGCAAACCGTCTCCAGTACCCACGAACCGATGTTCAGGACCTGTCCGGAATCCTCGGCGAGGCCCATGAATTGGCTGGGCCGCAGCAGTCCGTGGTCGGGGTGTTTCCAGCGCAATAGCGCCTCGACCGCCACGAGCTTCTTCGTTTGAAGGTTGAACTGCGGCTGGTAGTACAAGACCAGTTCGCCGTTGGCGAGCGCCGATTCCAGTTGCCGCTCCAGTTCCAGGCGGTCCTTCGCCCGTTCGCCGAGTTCGGCCGAATAGCAGGAGAAACCATCGCCGCCAGCGGCCTTCGCTCCCTCCATGGCCTGGCCGGCGTGGTCGCACAGAACCTCGGCGTCTTCGCCATCGCCCGGATACAGCGCGACCCCAACCGCGGCGGTCACGGCCAGTTGCCGTCCTTCGATCTCATAGGGCTCGCGCAGGGCTTCGCCGATCTTTCTGGCGACTGTGGCGGCGTCCTGGCGGTCGCGGATCTCCGGAAGCCCCACCAGGAACTCGTCGCCGCCGCCCCGCGCGACGACGTCCTCCTCGCGAAGGCATCCCGCAATCCGGCCGGCGGCTTCCTTCAGCAACCGGTCCCCGGCGGGGTGGCCGAACGCGCCGTTGACCGCCTTGAAGCCGTCCAGGTCGATGCACAGCACTCCGAGCGTGCGGCGGTGTCGGCGGGCGCCCGCCAGCCCGCGCCGAAGGTGCTCATCGAACCCGGCGCGTGTGAGCAAGCCGGTCAACGCGTCGCGCCAGTTGAGGTCGGATGCGCCGGTCGGCGCGGGCTCGGCCCGGAGCCTGCGCCACCGGTCGGTCAGCGTGATTCCGGCCAAGCCCACCGCCAAGCTGGTGAGCACCCCTGCGCCGTAGACCAGCAGGAGGCGGGGGTTCTCCCCCACAAATCCCGCGGCCACCCAGAGCGAGACCGACATTGCCGCCGGAATCGCCGCCAGAAGGACTTGCCAGGTGCGATTGGGCGTGTTTTGGCGCTTCAGGTCCATGGCGTTCTGCCCCAGAGCCCGCCGCCTAACCGGTGCCAGCCGGCCCTCGGGCTGAATAGTGTGATTGTGCCGCATCCCGAAAGCGG
>CAZVIK010000169.1:0-9083 GCA_964627045.1 uncultured Solibacteraceae bacterium
GGAAACTCCCGGTCCAGCAATACCGCCAGCAGAGTGCCACACACCAGCGTGATCTCCAGCACCGAGCCCACCAGGAGGAGTGTGTAGCCCAACGCCACCCAGAGCGCGCGGCCCGTCACCAGGTAACGGTAGTTCTCCAGGCCGGCGAACGCGGTCTTCCCCGGACTCAACAGGTTGTATCGCTCCACGCTGAACCACAGCGTCATCGCCAGCGGCACGATCATCCAGATGAGTAGCGTCACCACGGACGGCGCCAGCAGACGGCCGGCGCGCACTCGATGGCCGGGCCGGTTCACTTGAGATAACCTCCCCGCCTCATGACTCGTTCGGCCTCCGTTTGAGACAGCGCCAGCGCCTCGGCCACGCTGACCCGGCCGGTGAGCGCGCCGCTGATCTCCTGGCCCACCACCGTGCCGATGGCCTGGAACTCCGGGATGCTGGCGTATTGGATTCCCACGTAGGGGACCGGCTGGGCGCTCGGCCGGGTCATATTGGCCGTCAGAATGGCCTCGCGGACCAGCGGCGCGAACGGCGCGGCGCGCCGGTAGGCCGCGTTCTCATACGTCGACTTGCGCGTGCCGGGCGGCGCCAGCATCCAGCCGAAGGTCTCGCCGACGCGGGAGACGTAGGCGCGAGAGGTCGCCCATTGAATGAACTGCTTGGCCATATCGGCCTTCGGAGACGACTTCGGAATGGCCAGCGCCCAGGCCCAGATCCAGGCCGAACCGGTCCGGGTGGCGGCCACCGGGGCGCGCGCAAATCCCGTCACGTCCGCCACGCGGCTCTGGCCGCGATCCAGGATGTAGCCCGCGGCGGCGGTGGAGTCCACCCACATGGCGCAATTCCCGTTGGCATAGAGGGCGCGGGTCTCGTTGTGGCCGTTGGTGGTGACCCCCGGCGGGCCGTAGGCTCGCAGCAAATCGACGTAGAACCGCACGGCCTCGCTCCACTCCGGCGAGGTCAACTGCGGGCGCCAATCCATGTCGAACCAGCGCCCGCCGAAGGTGTGCATCAGCGTGCTGAGGTAGGCGACGTTCTGCCCCCAGCCGGGCTCGCCCCGCAGGCACACGCCGTAAACGTTGTGCGCCGGGTCGTGCAGCCGCGCGGCGAATTGGCGTACCTGCTGGTAGCTCGGCTGCTCCGGCATCGCCAGGCCCGCCATGGCGAACAGGTCCCTCCGGTAGTAGGTGAACGAACTCTCGCCGTAGAACGGAATCGCATAGAGCCTGTCCTTGTAGGTGAGCCCTTGCCGGATCGCGTCGAAGATGTCGTCGTAGTCGTAGTCCTCGCCGAAATCGTCGAGCGGGATCAGCCACTGGCGTTCGGCCCACAGCGGCGTCTCGTAGGAGCCGATGGTGATGACGTCGAATGTGCTGCCGCCCGTGGAGATGTCCACCGTCAGGCGCTGCCGCAGGATGCTCTCGCCGAGGACCACCCAGTTCAGCTTGATGCCGGTCTCGCGCTCGAACTGCGGGCTGAGCCGCTGCATCAGGATCATGTCGGCGTTGTTTACGGTCCCGATGGTGAGTTCCTTTTCGGGACGCGGCTGCCACAACAGATATCCGAGCAGGGCGAGACCGGCGAGTGCCGCGGCTTTTTTCAACATTGGGGCGGACCTAGCAGTATACCCCGGCGAATTGTGTGAAAATCGGTTCGATCCCATGCTTCGAGCCACCATGACGGCGCCCGGCGCCATTCACTTCGACGATGTGCCCAAGCCCCAACCCGGTCCCGGAGAGGTTCTGGCGCGTGTACGCCGGATCGGCGTATGCGGTTCCGACATCCACGTGTTTCACGGCAAGCACCCCTACACCTCCTACCCGGTCGTGCAGGGGCACGAGTTTTCGGCGGAACTCGCCGAGCCTTGCGGGGCGATGCCGGCCGGCACGCTGGTGACGATTCCTCCTCAGATCACCTGCGGAACCTGTTACTCCTGCCGCTCGGGCCAATACCACATCTGCGAAAGCCTCAAGGTGATGGGCTTCCAGGCGCCGGGCGTGGCGCAGGAGTATGTCGCGCTCGCGGCCAACGAAGTCATCGGTCTGCCGGCGTCGTTCACGCCGGAGATGGGCGCGCTGGTGGAACCGGTGGCCGTGGCCGTACACGCCGTGCGCCGCGCCGGCGATGTGGCCGGGGCGAAGGTCGCGGTCCTGGGCGCCGGTCCGATAGGAAACCTGGTGGCGCAGGTGGCGCGCTGGCGCGGAGCGGCGGCGGTGGTGGTCACCGACGTGAGCGACTATCGCCTGGAGATCGCGCGGCAGTGCGGCCTGGCGCAGGCCATCGATGCGCGCGCCGCGGATGTCGAGCAATGTGTGCGCCGGGAACTGGGCGGCGAAGGCGCGGACGTGACGTTCGAGTGCGTGGGAGCGGAGGCGACGGCCAACCAGGCGATCCGGCTGGCCCGGAAAGGCGCTTTGATCGTCGTCGTTGGCGTCTATGGCGACAACCCCCGCGTCGATCTCGGCCTGGTGCAGGACCGGGAACTGCGGATTCACGGTACATTAATGTACCAGCGCCACGACTATGCCGATGCGGTTCGGGCGATGGAGGAAGGCGGCGTCGCCGCCGGGCCATTGGTCTCGGCCACTTACCCGTTTCGCCAGTACCTGGACGCCTACCTCCGCATCGACAAAAACAAAGACCGCGTGATGAAAGTCATGATTGACCTGGACCAACTGGGCGAGTAAGCTGACAGATCGGACCGGTAAGGAGGCTCAAGATGGCATTTTGCACGAGTTGTGGATCGCAGATGGAGGGTTCGTTTTGCGGCAATTGCGGCGCGCGCGCCGATGGGCCCGCTCCCCCCGCGCCGGCGGAGTCTCCGGCGCCCCCGCCTCCCGCGGCGCAGGGCTACTGCGCGCCTCCGCCGAAGAAGAACAAGCTGCTGCTGTGGCTGCTGGTTGGGTGTGGCGGGCTGATCGTGCTCGTGGTGATCCTGATGCTGGCCTTTGGGCTGTTCATCGGGAAGAAGGCCGCCGAGTTCGGCGGTAACCCCGGCTTTGCGGCGGCCAAGATGCTCGCGTCGATGAATCCGAATGTCGATGTGGTGAGCGCCGATGAGGGAACCGGCAAGATCACACTGCGCGACAAAAAGAGCGGCAAGACGGTCACGCTGGATTTCCAGGACATCCAGAAAGGCCGGATATCGTTCGAAAACGAAGAAGGCGAGCGGGTCGATATCTCGGGTGAAGGGGAGAAGGGCTCCTTCACGGTCGAAAGCAAGGATGGTGTCGCGCAGTTCGGCGCCGGTTCGTTGGCCGGCGTCCCGCGTTGGGTTCCGAGGTATCCGGGCGCAGAGGCCACCGGCACCTTCACGGCCAGCGGCAAGGACCAGGACAGCGGCGCGTTTCAGCTCAAGTGCGGCGGATCGGTGCAGCAGGTCGCGGATTTCTACGAGCGGGAGCTGAAGTCCGCCGGGCTTAAGATCGACAAGCACACCATGAGTTCCGGGGGCGAAAACACGGTGGTGCTGCACGGCTCGGAAGAGAGCGGCGGACGAGAGATCACCGCCAGCGTGTCGCGCGCCGACGGCGGCACCGTCGCGCACATCATCTACTCGATGAAGTAACGCCTACTCGGGACGCAGGCGGAACACGGTGATCTCCGGCGAGTTCCCTGTGCGCATCATCGGCCCCCAGGCGCCGGTGCCGGGCGAGGTGTAGACGGCGAAGCCGTCCTCGACGTTCAGCCCGCGATGGTACTTGCCGTAGACCATCCGCGTGACCAGGCTGAACGGAATCATCTGGCCATAGTGCGTGTGCCCGGAGATCATCAGAGAGATGCCCGCCGACCTCACCGCCGGGATCTGGCTGGGGCTGTGATACAGCAGGATCGACGGCTTCGCTCGATCATATCCGCCGATCTTCTGGATGGCCGCGCCCAAGTCCCGGGAGAACCCGTCCCGCGCGTAGTTCAGACCGATGATTTGCAGGCCGTCGATCTCGACCATCTCGTCGGCCAGCAGCCGCGCCTGCGTCGTCTTGATCGCGGCCACGGCGTTCCCGGTGCCGATGAACCCTTCGTGATTGCCGGTGATGTAGAACACGCCCAGCGGCGCGCGGATGCGATTGAGCGGCGCGGCTAACGTTGCCAGGTTGTGATCGCCTCCGTCGAACAGGTCGCCGGTGACGACGACCACATCGGGGTTCTGCGCGTTGACCTGATCGACGGCATCGCTCAGAAATCCCTGGTCCAACACCACGCCGAGGTGAACGTCGGTGATCTGTACCAGTTTTCTCTCGCTCCAAACGGGCGGCAGATTCCGGATGGCGACCTCCACCGTCTTGACGCGCGGATGGTAGGCGTTCCACACGCCGTAGGCGCAATAGACCAGGGTGACCGCCAGCGCACCCGCGCCGAACCACGCCAACCGCGGACGCGGCGTCATCCACGCCGAGACGCCCCAGGCGACCCAGGCGGCCAGATACCAGATCAGGAGCGCCAGTCCCACCGCGAGCCACAGCGTCGCAGCGAAGGTGACCGCCTTGACCAACCCTCCAGAGGCGCGGCGTAGCAGGATTTCGACCGCAAAGAAACTCACCGGGAGCAGAACCAGCAACGCGCCAAGCAGGCGGCGTCCGCCCTTGCCAAGGCTAAAGAAGCGTACCGAAGAGAAATAAAGGAAGTAGTGCCAGCCGAAGAAGACGGCGAAGACGATCAGCAGTCCGGCGGCGATCCAGACGGGGCGCGGCATCCGGTTACCGCGGCAGCGAGCGGGTGTTCGACCGGCCGCCGTCGGCCGGGCGCGCCACGCACCCGTTCGCCCCAAACCATTTCAACATCGCGCCCTTCCCCTCCACCGGCCGCCTGCCGCTACGGCCTTCAGCCGCGCATCTTCCGGTAATTCGCCAGGCAGCCCGCGGCGGCCTCCAGTTCGGGAAGATCGTGGATCTCCTGTTCGATGATGTAGAACTCGACGCCTCCCGCCGATTCGGCGGCCGCGAAGATCCGCTTCCATGGAGAGGCCCCCTCTCCGAACAGGACTTTGTAGCCCTTCTCCGGCTCCCGCGAGTAGTCCTTCAAATGAATGACGCTGAAGCGGCCTGGATTCTTCTCAATCCACGCCACCGGATCGGCGCCCACCTCGACGCATGTGCCGACGTCGAGTTGCAGCAGCACGTCCTTTCCGGTGTTCTGCGCGACGATGTCGATGGGTCGGCTGCCCTCGGCGCCGCGGAATTCCGCCTGGTGGTTGTGATAACCGGCGCGAATCCCCGCCTTTCGGAATGCCTCTCCGGCGCGGTTGAGCCGGTCGGCCACCTGCTTCCACGCGTCGGGGCCGTCCACCTTGCCCGGGCTGGCCATCACCACGAAACGGCTGCCGAGGATGCCGTTCAGCTCGATCGCCTTGGCGTAGTTCTCCGGCTCGAAGGCGTTGGCTCCGTTGTGCGTGGACAGGCAGCGGACGCCCAACTCGTCGAGCAGCTTCCGCACCTGCCTGGCGTAGTCCGTGGTCCAGGCGAAGTAGGGCGAATAGAACTCCACCAGTTGGTAACCCATCTTGGCGACGGCTGTCACCGTCCCCATCAGGTCCTGTTGGAGCGCCTTGCGCACGGAATACAATTCAAGCCCGACCGGATACCTGTCGGCGGCTCCGGCTCGCCCCAGGATCGAAGCGGCCGCGCCGGCGGCGACAAAGGAACGGCGTGAAAGGTTGAAGTCGTTCATGGTGGAGTCCCTCACATCTGAATTCAGGCTATCATCCCGGCCGCGTCCACGCCTATGGTTCGGCCGGTGACGGGGTAACGCGCGTGGAAAAGCGGTCGAACCGGAACCGGAGCAACCAGGCGCGCTCCCCCGGCCCACCCTCCGGCGGCAAAGGTGCGAACTTCCATTGCCGCGCCGCGTCGAGCGCCAGGGCGGCAAAGTAACGGCTCGGTCCCGGAGAGTAGAGCGCCGCGTCGGTCACCTCGCCCGCCGCATCCACCGTCACGCGGATTTCCACTCCGAACGAGCCTTGAATGGTGTCCTGGGCGGCGCGCGGCACATCCGGCAGCACCTGCGTGACAATCCCCTCGGAGGACGCCGCAATCTCGGCGGCGGGCTCTTGGGGCGCGGCCACCGCGGGTGCCGGCTGCGCCGAACGTCCGGCCGGCGAGGGGCGGGGTTGCGCTCCCGGAGCCGCCTGGAACGGTGGCGCTTCGGCGACCGGCGCGCTCTGTTCCTCGCGTGGGCTCCGGTATAGCAACCGGTAGCCGCCGAAGGCCGCTATGGCCGCCAAGCCGGCGCCGATCAGAACCCACGGCACCCGGCGCCGGGAGGAAACACCGGCTGGCGCGGCCTCGGCCACGCCGCCCATGCAGGCAGCGACGTCTGTCACCGTCCAACGCCGCGCTGGGTCCACTACGAGAGTCCGGTAGGCGATCTCGCCGAACGGCTCAGGAAGACGCCTCGGAAGAACGGGCGGCTCCTGGCCTTCCCTCCACTCCGGTAGCCGTTGCGTCAGGGCCTCGACCAGCGTGACCCCCAGCGACCAGACGTCGGCGGCGGGCGATGCACCCGCCCGTCCCGCTTCCGGCGGGTCGTAGGGGCCGCGCCGGAAAGACGGAGGCGGCGGTTGCCCCACCGGCTTCAAGCTGTCGCAGGAGAGTTTCACCTGGTCGTTACCCGCCAGAATGTTGGCGGGCTTCAGCCTTCCATGTACGAAGCCCTGCGCGTGCAGGTACTCGAGCGCTCCCAGCACCGGGAGCAGCGCCGCGCGCGCTTCGTCGGCGGTGAGCGGCCGGTCTGGCAGAACCTGGGCGAGGTTTTCCTCGGCGTACTCCATCACGGCGTAAAGATACTCGACGCCCCCGAGGTGGTCGCGCCCGTGGCGAAGCACGCGGATCAGGTGCGGATGGCTTAACCGTGCGGCCGCGTTCCAACGCTCGACCCAGGCCGGCGCGTTTCCCGGCTCTGCAAGTACCAGCCGGACCGCTACCCGCGCGGGCTCGCCGCCGGGCTGCACCGCCAGGAAGACGCCACTCGATTCGCTTCCGCCCAGAAACCGAAGCAGGCGGATCTCGCCTGCCACGGACTTGCCTTCGCATTCCTTCCCTACCATGGCTCTTCCTCAGACTAGCGTAAAACAAGCAGGCAATCGAGTCTCCGCCCGATGCCAGGCGGCCGAATTCCACTCCAGAGCCCGGCACGGCGGAAGGCGTCCAGTTCCCCTCACCGCGGATTTCGGGGAGCCTTCGCCGCAGCTCTGGACGGCCGCTGCGCTTCCAGGACCAGCCGGAATCGCTCGGCTTGAAGGCGGTGGCCGAGCAGCCTTGTCAGCACCTCCTCGGCCGTGCCGTCCATCGGCCGGACCGCTTCGTAGCGAACCCGGACCAGGGTCTCTTCAGGCGAGAAGCCGATCTCGTAACCCAGCAGCCGGGCTGTGTCCTCGGGCCACACTTCCTTGAGTAGAGGCTCCAGCCGCCCGACGAGTTCCGCCTGGATCGAGGCGATCGTCTGCGGCGCCGGCTCCGGCGGCGGAGGGCGTAACCGGTCGCGGAGCGAAGCCAATTCTTCTTCGCTGGCGACTTTGCGGACCTGCACGGTGGTCTCCTTCCCGGTGCGCCGCATGATCAACCCCTCGGCGGCGCGAACCCTCTCTTGCGGGATCGCTGAAGCGACGACAAGGTGAACCGCGATGCGATTCGGCTCCAGGTCCACCCGTTGGGTGAGCAGCGCGTCGGCGGGTCCCAGGGACCGCACGGCCTCGCGCACCGCGCCCCGGCTTACGGTTTCGTCGCGAAGTTGGTAGAGAGACCGGCGGAGAGGGAAGAACAGCAAGACCAGGCAGACCAGCAGCATCGTGATGCGCCAACGCAGGTGCCCGATGTCCCCCAGCGACTTGCTCAGTCTGGTCTTCTCGAGAAACTCGTACAGCCGGTCCGGCGCGGCCTGTTCCCAGGCGGCGTAGGCGATCTTCATTCGCACGTCGGGCGAATCCATCCGAACCAGGTAGAAGACCAGGAACGCGCTGGCGATGATCGCCGCCAGGTTGGTCAGGAACAATAGGCCGGCTCCGGAAATGATCGCCCAGTTCATCCCGCTTCCCACCCCGAAGCCGACCGTACACAACGGCGGCATGAGCGCGACCGCGACCGCGACGCCCGGCAGGGCCGTCACTCCACCTCCGCCGCCGCCACGGCAGACCACAATCGAGCCGGCCAGCCCGGAGAACAACGCTACTCCCAGGTCCAGCAGGTTCGGTTGCGTCCGTGCCAAAATCTCCGTCGTCGGCGAATGGAAGGGCAGCAGCCACACCAGGAACGCCGAGAAAATGACGGCGGCGATCATGCTGACGACCAGGCTCATCAGCGACTTGATGCCCAAGTACAGGTCCGACGCCGCCAGCGCCAACCCTGCCGCCAGAATTGGGCCCATCAGCGGAGAGATCAACATCGCGCCGATGACGACAGCGGGGCTGCTCAGAACCAGCCCCAGCGTCGCGATGCCCGCCGACAGTAACAACTCCAGCCCGTAGTTCAGGCTCACGATCTCCGCGGACCTGTAGACCTGCATGTAGACGGCTGGCTTCGACTTGCCATCCACCTGAAGCAGGCTTTCGAGCCTCTCACGCAGCGATGCCGGAGCGGTTCCCATAGCCGCCATTCTAGCCCGTATGCCTCACGCCGATTCGTGGTGAGGCGCGGCAGGCGCCGGTGGACAATAGGCAAACCGTGGCAGTGACGGTCTCAGCTCCAGTAGTTGCGGTCCAGGCTTCTGTACTGCACAGCCTCGGTGAGGAGCTTGGCTGTGACCGGGGGCGATCCGCTCAGATCGGCGATGGTGCGGGACACCTTCACGAAGCGGCCGCGGACACGTGCGGAGTTGCGGCAGATTAAGATCTTTATATAATCATGGCGGGGCAACTGCCGTGCAGCGGCGGCCCCGCAAACGGAGTTGTCTGTGGAGGCGCACATGTCAAAACGCATGAAGGCAGTGAGCTTTGTGGCATTGATCGGCCTGCTAGTCGCAGGCCCGGCGTCGGCGCTCGCGTCTGTCGACTGCGACAGTGGCGGAGACCTGCAAGCCGCGAACTACGACCTGGACCCGTTGTTTGGCAAAAAGAAAACATTTAATGTAACATCCAAAACAAAAAACACAAA
>CAZVIK010000170.1:0-3833 GCA_964627045.1 uncultured Solibacteraceae bacterium
CAAGAAGTTCCTTCGCATCAAGCTGGGACTGTTTTGACGCGCCGCCTCCTGATCGTCAACGCGGATGACTTCGGCTACACGCGGGACGTCAACGAGGGGATTATCGAAGCGCACCTTCACGGCATTGTGACCGCCGCGACGCTTATGGCGTGCGGCGACGCCTTCGACGATGCGGTGGAGCTTGCGCTGCGGAATCCGGCCCTGGACGTCGGATGTCACCTGACGCTAATCGGCGGGACCTCCGTGTTGCCATCCCGCGCGGCATTGCCGGGTTCCCCGGCGGAACTGGCAAGGCTGGTCTGCGCGCGGCAGATTGACGTCGAAGCCGAACTGCGGGCGCAGGTGCGCCGACTCATCGAGGCGGGGATTCAGCCCACGCATCTGGACACGCACAAGCACTCGCACATGCTGCCGCAGGTGGCGGCGGCGGTGGCGGTGATCGCCCGGGAGTTCTCCATCCGGTGGGTCCGCCGCCCGCTCGGGTTTCCCTTGGTTGGTCCGCTGGTTGCGCGCATCTACCGCGATGCGGGCTGCCGCATGACAGACAATTTTGCCGGCTACAAGCAGACGGGCAAACTCGACGCTACCTCGATGGTCTCGCTCATCGAGAGTCTCCCGGATGGGCTCACCGAACTGATGTGCCACCCCGGGCGGCTGCGCGATGAGTTGCGCGGCGCCCGCACGCGGCTAAAGGCGAGCCGGCAGAACGAGCTTGAAGCGCTGACGTCGCCCGAGGTTCGCGCCGCCGTGCAGAGATGCGGCGTTCGTTTGGGCGCCTACCGCTCGATGGACTGATTCCCGCGCCGGACTCCGCGTCGGCGATTGTTGTACGCTAGACCGAGGCCCGCGCGACCCCAGGCGGGCCGCCCCGAGCCATGCCCATCGAAAGAACATCCGCAACCGGCACGCCGGAGTTCGAGCGCCAAACTTACGGCAAAGTGACATGCCGCCTGATCCCTTTCCTGTTCCTCTGCTACGTTCTGGCCTACGTGGACCGTGTGAATGTGGGGTTCGCCAAGCTTCAGATGCAACAGGACCTGGCGATGAGCGACGCCGTCTACGGGCTCGGCGCGGGCATCTTTTTCCTCGGGTACTTCCTTTTCGAAGTGCCGGCCAATATGATGCTGCAAAGGCTGGGCGCCCGTCTGTGGTTGGGGCCGATCATGATCGTATGGGGCTTCGTCTCGGCCGCGATGATTTTCGTGCAAGGGCCCAAGAGCTTCTACGCGATGCGCTTCCTGCTGGGTATCGTGGAGTCGGGTTTCTTTCCGGGCGTGATTCTCTACCTGACCTACTGGTATCCGCGCAAACACCGCGCCAAGATGACGGCCGCGTTCATGAGCGCGAACCCGATCTCGGGAGTCCTGGCCAGCCCGGTCAGCGGCTGGATCTTGTCGAGCATGGTGACGGCGGGACATCTTCGAGCGTGGCAGTGGCTGTTCATCATCGAAGGGATCCCGTCGGCGCTGGCGGGAGTCGCGGCGTTGTTCTATCTGGTAGACGGCCCTGCCAAGGCGCATTGGCTTTCGCCCGACGAGAAAGCCCTGGTGCTCCGGCGCCTGGAAGAGGAAGAGGAGGCCAAGCGCCGCGAGGGGGAATCGCGCCACCGCCTGTTGGACGCCTTCAAGAGCGGCAAGGTCTGGGTGTTGTCGCTGATCTACTTCGGAGCGGTCATGGGCAACTACGGACTGTGGTTCTGGTTGCCGCAGGTCATCAAGGACACGCTCACGGCGGAGGCTTGGCGCATCGGCTTGATCAGCATGATTCCGTGGGGCACGGCCGCGGTGGTGATGGTGCTGTACGGGCACCATTCCGATGCCAAGGGGGAGCGCCGCTGGCACCTGTCTCTGGCACTGCTGGTGGGGGCCGTGGCCTTCACGATCAGCGCGCTTCCCGGTATCTCCGGCGTGGCGGGGTTGGCGGCATTGACCGTATCGGCGGCGGCTGTCATGTGCGGGCAATCGCTGTTTTGGGCCTTGCCGACGGGAATCCTGTCGGGCACGGCCGCGGCGGCGGGCATCGCATGGATCAACTCGGTGGGGAATCTGGCCGGCTACGTCAGCCCCTACCTGATCGGCGAAGTGCGCGATGCCACCGGGAGCATGACCCTCGCGCTGTTGGCGCTGGCCGCGTCCATGCTCATGTCGGCGGTGCTGGTGGTCGTGGTGGCCAAGCCGCGCCGGTAGCCGCCACAGGATTACGGCCTCGCCGACGCGGCTGTTGTACCATGGACGTTTGTCCCTTCATGAGAAAGACCGCCTTCGGCGGGGGATTCCTCCGTGGTTGCTCCTGAATTCAAGATCCTTTTCATTCAAGTTTCGTTGATGCTCTTTTACACCCTGCTTTTGAAGCAGGATGTGCGCCGCAACGCTTCGGTGTTCCTGCTGGCGTGCGTGGCCGGGTTCGTCGCGCAGTTCGCGCTTGGCCGCGAGATCAATCGCTACACGCCGAACATCACGGTCTACCTCGGCTACGTGAGCTTGGCGGTGGTTCTGACCTGGGGAATCGGGCTGTCCGCGGTGTACGCCATGCATCATTGGGCGGCCGGATTGCTGAGGCGGAAGCCCGGCCTCGGGGCCTACTACGCCTGCGGCGTCCCCATCGTTATGATTCTGGAGTTCACCGGCTCGAACATCGTTCGCATGAAGCTCCACAATTTCCACCAGTACACCCCGCTGATGGGACGGCTCAACGCGATGCATGCGCCGGTCTGGCTGTACGCGTACTATGTGCTGGCTGCGACGCTGTTCTATTTCGTTCTGCGCGCCCTGGGCCTGGACCGCGCCGGGAGGAAGCAGGGAACGGTCGCGGCCCGGCTTCCTCTCCGCGGAGAAGCCGGCGCAGACTGAACCCGCGCCCGTGCTGGATTCGGCGGCGGGAGACGCCGAAGCCGGGGGCGCGTGTTGGACGTCGCCGGGTTTGGCCTATGATACGAGAAGATGTTGCGGGTTTTCCTTGTTGCCTTAGCCGCCGTCGTGCTCCAGGGAGCGGAACGCTGGGTGGCGTTCCGGTCGGGGCCATTTGAGGTCTACTCCAACGCAGGCGAGCGCGCCGGACGCGATCGTCTGAACGAGTTGGAGCAACTGCGGTTCGCGTTGGAACAGACCCTCGGCCGTAGCGAGATGCGCCCGGTCTGGCCTGTGCGCATCCTGGTGCACAACACCGCGGCGGAGACCGACGGCGTCCCGCGTTTTTCCAGGGACGCCTATTACGCCGCGGTCAATCCCACCGGCCGGGCGCCGGCGACGCTGCTCGGCGGATGCGCAGAGCTGTTGATCAAAGCCGGTCCCGGGCGGCTGCCGGACGAAATGGAAAGGGCTCTCGCCGGGGTCTTTTCCACCTTTGACGGCGGCGGGCGGGTGGTGATGTTGGGCGCGCCGCCTTCTCCCTCGGAGCGTACGCGTGAATGGGCCAAGATGCACATGCTCGCGGTGAGCGAAGCGTACTACGGAAAGCTACGGACGCTGGTATACAACTTGGAGCGCGGTTCGGAACCCGAACCTGCGTACCGAAACGCGACGGGAATGTCTCCCGGTGAAATTGACCAAGAAGCCGAGGACTACCTTCGTCAAGGCCGTTTCACCGCCGTGCAAGTGAAGCGCAAGCCCATAGACCCGGCCATGGAGTTCGACCCGGAACCCATCGAGGAGCTGCGCTCCCGAATTCTGCGCGCGGATCTACTGCTGTCCAATCCAGACCGCGTGGCGCAAGCCGAGGCGGCTTATCGCGAGATCCTAAAGACGGCTCCGGCCAACACCGAGGCGTTGGAGGGGCTGGGGCTGGCTTCTCTCTTACAGAACCGCGCGGACGAGGCCCACGCCCAACTCACCCAG
>CAZVIK010000170.1:3843-9066 GCA_964627045.1 uncultured Solibacteraceae bacterium
CAGGCCGTGGCCGCCGCCAGTACTAACGCCCACGCGTTTCTGGAGTACGGCCGCCTGGAGACGAACCGCGACAAGGCAAAAGCCGCGCTGGGTCAGGCCGCAAAGCTGAACCCCCGATGGGGCCAGCCCTACCTCGAGTTGGCGCGAAACGAGCCGGACGCCAAGGCTGGCGCCGAGTGGCTTGCCGCCGCCGTGAAACGGGAACCTCGCCGCTTGGACCTGTGGCGTTCGCTCGCCGAAATGCAAGAGGCCGCGGGCGAATTCGTCGAAGCAGCCAAGTCCTGGGCGTCGGCGGAAATCGCCGCCGGCACGGCCGTCGAAAAGCAGAACATCCGCCAAATCCGGGCGCAAGCCGACGAGCGCCGGCGGATTCAGGAAGCGGCGGCGCGCGACCGCAAGGCGGCTGAGGCTCGCCGTGAGGTCGAGGCCCTCAAGCGGAAGTCGATGGCCTCGATCCAGGCGACGATCGACAAAGCGAATCGAGAGAACCCGCCCATGGCGCCGTCCTCCGGCAAGATCGAGCCTTGGTGGACCGGTCCGCGCGTGGATGGCAAGGTGCAGGGGACGCTGCGGCAAGTGGATTGCCTCGGCCAGCAGGCCCGGCTGATCATCGAGGGCGAAGACCGGCAGGTGACAAGACTGCTGATCCGCGATCCCTCACAGGTGGCCTTTGCCGGTGGCGGGGAGAAGACGTTTTCCTGCGGCATTCAGAAGCCCGTGCGGCGAATCGCGGTGGAGTACTACGTCAGGCCGGACGCCGGGTTCGGAACCGCGGGCGACGCGGCGGTGATCGAGTTCCCCTAGGTGACGCCGAGAATCCCAATCCGTTGGGTGGTGATGAGTGTCTTTGTGCTCTCATCCGCCCTGAACTACCTGGACCGGCAGATCCTGGCAGCACTGGCTCCGCTGGTGCGCGCCGAGTTTCACATGAACAACGCAGACTACGGCCAATTGCTGGCCGTCTTCTCGATCACCTACGCGATCTCTTCGCCGCTGGCCGGGCTACTGATCGACCGGTTTGGGTTGAACCGCAGCGTCAGTTTCGGAGTGGGGCTATGGTCGCTGGCGGGGATCGCGACCGGCCTGACCCGCAGTTTCGCCGGCTTGCTCACGTGCCGTGCCGTTTTGGGGGCCGCGGAGTCCTCCGGAGTTCCCTGTGTGGCGAAGGCGCTCCACCGGTACCTGCCGCCGAGAGAGCGGGCGCTCGGCCACGCGCTCAGCCAGATCGGGTTGAGCGTTGGATCGATCGCCGCTCCGGTTCTAGCCACCTGGTTCGCATTGCGCTACGGCTGGCGCAGCGCGTTCTTCGTTACCGGCGCACTTGGGTTTGTATGGATTCCGCTGTGGCTTTGGGTCTCACGGAAGGCACCCCCGTCACAAGCTGAGCCTGCAGGCCACCCTCCGCTGAACGCCGTGGCACTGCTGTGCGACACGCGCGTGTGGGCCTTCGCCACCGCGAACATCGCCAGCATGGTGGTCTACACGTTGTGGTCGAATTGGACCACCCTGTATCTCAAGGACGTTCACGGTCTGACGCTGATGCGCGCCAACACCCTCGCGACGATTCCGCACTTTTTCGCCTATGCCGGAGGGCTGGCGGGCGGGTGGCTGAGCCTCCGTCTCATCGGCCGCGGGATGGCCCCGCTAGACGCCCGGCGGCGCGCGTGCCTCATCAGCGCGGTGGCGCTGTTGATCACCGCAGCGGTTCCGGTAATGCCGGGCCCGATCTTGACCACGCTGGCGATTTCGCTGAGCTACTTCTCGATCACCAGTTTTAGCGTCAATCTCTACACGATGCCGCTGGACGCGTTCGGTGGAGCGCGCGCCGCGTTCAGCGTCTCGTTGCTCACCGGAGCCTACGGCGCCATGCAGGCGCTGGTCTCGCCGGTGTTCGGGGCCGTCATTGACCGTCGTGGCTACACGCCGGTGATCCTGGCCGCGTCCCTCATGCCGCTGGTAGCCTATGGAATACTCCATGTAACGCGGCGGGCGCGGTGAGTGGCTTCAAGCACCATCTGAAACGGATCTTGTTCGGCGCACTCGGCAAGGAGCCCGAGGCCGTTGTGGCGTCTTTCATCTGCGGAAACGAAGGCCGGGCCCAAGCCATGTTGGACGAGTTCCGGCGGCTGGTTCCCGACCGCCGCTACCTCGTCATCCGGCTGGGATCTGAGCCGAGCGTCGGCGGAGATGAGATCGTCGTCGCGCCCGGCTCTGCCTGGCAGGTATACCGGCGCCTGGGTCGCGCGCTGCGGCGGTGGAGGATCGGGCAGGCGGCTGTGCTGTTTGACGGAGAACCCGCCGGGCGAGCCCTCCGGAGGGCTTCGTTCCTGCTGGCACCGGGCCGGATCTTGGCCTACAACGCGAACCTGGAGCGCCACCACCTGCGGCTGCGGTCGTGGATCGCCTCCTGGCTGTTCCTTCGAGGAGTGCCGTTGGACCGGATCTTCCTCCGGCCGCGTTGGATCTGCCCGTGGCGGCGCGATCGGACGATTTGTTATAACGCCACGCAGACGCTCGACGGCCGCGCCGTGGCCCCGCACCGCCCCAAAGTCGCGGTCCTGACGCCGTACTTCCCCTATCCGCTCTCCCACGGCGGCGCGGTTCGCATCTTCAACCTGCTCCGGGAAGCGGCCAGACGGTTCGACATCTTTCTTTTCGCATTCACCGAGAGCGACGATTCCGTCGAGGCCGGACCTGTACTGGAGTTCTGCGCCAAGGCCGTGCTGGTTCCCAAGCCCCGGTACCGTGAGCCGCGCTGGAGCTCCCTCCGGCCACCAGAGGTTTGCGAATATCGCTCGCCGGCCATGCGCCGGGCGTTGGACCGGGTGCGGCGAGAGGAGGCCATCGAACTTCTTCAGGTCGAGTACACGCAGCTTGCCTCCTACGGCGGCGATGTGCTGGTGGAGCACGACGTCACCTTCGATCTCTACGAGCAGATTCATGCGAAACGGCGCACGCTGTCCAGTTGGTGGGACATGTTCCGCTGGCGAAGGTTCGAGCGCCGGGCGGTGGCGCGGTATCGGCGCGTCATCGCCATGTCGGAAAAGGACCGGACGATGCTCGCCGCGCCGCAGGTGATCGAGATCCCGAACGGCGTCGATCTGGACCGGTTCCGGCCGTCGGCCGAAGGCCCGGGCCAGCGGCTCCTGTTCATCGGCTCGTTCCGGCACTTCCCGAACGTGATTGCCTTCCGGTTCGTGACGGAAGAGGTCTGGCCGTTGCTTCGCGAGGAATTCCCTTCGATGACGCTAACCGTCGTGGCTGGGCCGGACGCCCGATCTTATTGGGCTGCCGCCGCAAGCGCGACGATGCCGCCGCTCGACCCCCGCATCCGGCTCCTCGAGTTCGTTCGCGATGTCCGCCCGTTGTACCAGGAGGCCAACCTGGTTCTCGCCCCGACGCTCGTGTCGGCGGGTACCAATATCAAAGTCCTGGAAGCGATGGCGATGGAGCGGGCCGTGGTCTCAACCACATCCGGATGCGCCGGGCTGGGACTGGAGCACGGCCGGAGCGTTTGGATCGCCGACACGGCGCGGCTTTTCGCCGACGGGGTCCGGAAGTTGCTGAGGGAGCCCGGCACGCGACGGGCAATGGCCCAGGCGGCGCGCTTGCAGGCGGAAGCCCGGTTCGACTGGCGCCGGCTTGGCGCCATGCAGCGCCGGGCGTGGAGCGAACTGCTGCCCTCGGGCACAGTCGTCCGTCCGGCATCGGCCGCCGACCTGGACCGGATCGCGGCGATTCAATCGGCCTCCCCGGAAGCCTCGGCCTGGACTCCGGAAAGCTACCTGGCTCAGGGCTGCTTGGTTGCCTGCGCCGGCGGAACCGTGGCCGGGTTCCTCGCCTACCGGGATGTTGGCGGCGAGAGTGAGATTCTCAACCTGGCCGTGGCCCCCGAAAAGCGGCGGAACGGCGTAGGCGGCGCGCTCGTGGCGGAACTGCTGGCCCAGGCACCCGGCCCTGTGTTTCTGGAAGTGCGCGTCTCGAACCATGACGCCCGTAAGTTGTATGAAAAACAGGGCTTTCGCCAGGTCGGCCTGAGACCGTCGTACTACCACACCCCCCCTGAAGACGGTATTGTCATGAAGTTTCAAAAGTGCTAACGTCACAATTGAAAGCCGGGCTTGGTGCGTGCCGGCCGCCGCCACTGTCTGCATGATCGAAGCCGCATTCAGTCGCCGACCCTACGATCTCGAAAGAAGTCTCAAAGGGGAGAAAGCCGAATGGGAATCACCCAAGATGCTCTCAAAGCGCATCTGATTGACACGAATCAGGAATTCCGCAGTCTGGTCCTGCAACACTCCGACTACAGCAAGAAGCTCGAGGAACTCACGTCCAGGAGTTACCTTTCCGCGGAGGAGCAGGTGGAAGAGGTACGGCTGAAGAAGATGAAGCTGCGCCTGAAAGACCAGATGGAAGGGATCCTGAACCGTCACAAGACCGAGCAGCAGGTCGCCTGACGGCGTCAGATGCGCTGAAGCAGTGTTTTTTCGACCCGCCCCGGGCCAGGGCAGTCGGCCCGAGGGCGGGTTTTAGTTTCGGCTACTTCGCCAGGAACTTCTTGATCCGTTCGACGGCGTCCATCAGCTTCTCGAACGAATTGGCGTAACTGAAGCGCACGAAGCCCTTACCGTACTCCCCGAAGCAAGCCCCGTCGACGCAGGCGACGCCCGCCTCGGCGAGCAGGGCGTCGGCCAGAGCCTTGGACTCCCAACCGGTCCCCTGCACGTTGGCAAACGCGTAGAAGGCGCCCTTGGGCCGCGCGCAGCGGAAGCCCGGAATCGAGTTCAGCCCGTCGCAGAAGGCGTCGCGGCGGCGGTGGAATTCGGCGATCATCTTGCGCGTCTCGTCCCAGGGGCCGTCCAGCGCAGCGATGCCTGCCTTTTGCGTGAAACTGGCGGTGCAGGAGTTGGAGTTTACCATCAGCTTGGTCACCTGCTCGACCAGCCAGGTGGGCATGACGCCGTAACCCATGCGCCAGCCGGTCATGGCGAAGCTCTTGGAGAACCCATCGAGGATGATGGTCTTCTCGAGCATCCCCGGGAATGCGGTGATCGACACCGGGGGCTCGTCATAGTAGATCTCGCCGTAGATCTCGTCGGAGAGGATGATCAGGTCGCGGTCGCGCACCATGTCGGCGATCGCCTTCAGGTCTTCCTTGCTGAGTTGCCCGCCGGTGGGGTTCTGCGGCGAGTTCAGCACGATCATCTTTGTCTTGTCCGTCAG
>CAZVIK010000171.1:0-8969 GCA_964627045.1 uncultured Solibacteraceae bacterium
TGTTGTTGTAGTGCTTGCCCTTTTTGGTTGCTTTTCAGTGCTTGGCATCGTATCCAGCTACGCCCGGATGGTCTGGAAGGTCTCCGGCTACAACTCCCTCCGGAAAGAGACCGATTCCCTCCGCGACCGATACGAAAACCTCCAGAAACAGTACACCCAGACCACCCAGCAGATGGCGGCGCTACAGTTCTTCGCGACGGAGGTCTCCAACGCCTACGGAATCCGCCAAAAACTGGAAGGTCCCCCGGATATCAGCGGAGAGGGCCGCCTGGTACCGACATTTACCGAAAGCCTGGAAAACTACAACTTCCTGAAAAGCGCGAATATCTCGCGTTTCCGGCGTTCCTCGGCCCGGCTTTGGCAGGCCAACACGTTGCCTAGCCTTTGGCCGGTGGACGGCCGCCTTATCGGAGCTTTTGGGCGTCGCAGCGACCCCTTCACTGGCGAGCAGGCATTCCACACAGGCGTCGATATCTCCGCGCCCATCGGAACCCCGGTGCGCGCCACGGCCGATGGGGTGGTAATGACGGCCGAGAGCGTGGCCCGTTACGGCCGGCTCGTGGTCATCGATCATGGCGGGGCGCAGACCTACTACGGCCACCTTTCCCGGTATGACGTGATTCCTGGACAGGAAGTGCGCCGCGGGCAGGTCATCGGCGCTGCCGGAATGTCCGGCCGCGCGAGCGGTCCCCACCTTCACTATGAAGTCAGGCTGGGGGGCGGACCGGTCAACCCCTACAATTTCCTGGCACGCTCGTCGATGGCCCGCGCCACCAAGCCTGACCTTCCCTTCTGAACCCCTCCCCTTCCACTCAGCGCCGCAACCGTCTTGAGGTTCTTGCCGCCGCTCTTTTGTTTTCGACGGGCGGAGCCGCCATCAAAGCCGTCGCGCTCACCGGCTGGCAGGTCGCCTGTTTCCGTTCCGCCGTGGCTGCCGCCGCCGTGCTCTTGCTGATTCCCGCGTCGCGCCGCGGCTGGAACTTGCGCGTCCTCCTGGTGGCGGCCAGCTACGCCGCTACGCTGATCCTCTTCGTTCAAGCCAACCGGCTGACCACCGCCGCCCACTCGATCTTCCTCCAGTCCACGGCCCCTTTCTACCTGTTGCTGGCCGGCCCCTGGTTGCTCAAGGAGCCGATCCGCCGCTCCGATCTCGCCCTGCTCGCCGTGGTGGGCCTGGGGATGTCACTATTTCTCGTCGGTGGCCAGGCGCCCGCGCGCACCGCGCCCGATCCCGCTCGGGGCAACGCTCTCGCCCTGATTTCCGGTGTTACCTGGGCGCTCACTCTGGCGGGATTGCGCTGGCTGAGCGTCCGTTACCCCGGCGCCGATCGTGGCATGGCGACCGTCGCGGCGGGCAACCTGCTCGCCTGCTTATTCTGCCTGCCGATGGCGGTCCCCGTGGCATTCACCCTGTCCGATGCCGCCGTCATCGGGTACCTGGGAGTGTTCCAGATCGGAGCCGCCTACGTCTGCCTCACGCGCGGATTGAAACGCGTTCCCGCTCTGGAAGGTTCGCTGCTGTTGTTGGCCGAGCCCGCCCTGAATCCCCTTTGGGCCGTTATGATTCACGGCGAGCGCCCCTCGCCCGCGGCCATGGCCGGCGCAGCGCTGATCCTAGCGGCGAGCCTCACCCACGCGTTTCTCCGGCGCCGCGCCTGACGCCGCCGGGCGCGCCAGAATCTGCTCCAGGATCTCGGGGATCTCGAAGACCGCACGATTCTTCACGGCCCCCGCATTCGCGCGGTAGCGGGCCAGCGTGGCCGGTTCCGTGAGTTGCGCCACCGCTTCGGTAATCTCGCGGAAGCTATGCACCACCATCCCCGTCTCGGTCTCTCTTACCCACGCCGTGTTGTAGCGTTCCTGGGGCAGCGTCCAGGCATTCGACTGCACGATGACCGGCAACCCCATGGCCAGCGCCTCGCTGATGCTCCCCGGTCCCGGCTTCCCGACGAAGAAATCGGCCAGGCGCATGTAGTACGGAATCTCCGTGGTGAATCCTTCCACGAAGGTTTTCACACGCCCGCTCCTGGCGCGCAGCCGCGCCGCCAGCGCTTCGTTTCTCCCGCAAATCAGGATCAACTGCACATCCAGCGGCGAGGCGTCCAGCCGTTCCACGATGTCCTGCATGACGCCGGAGCCCTCGCCCCCGAACATCACCAATCCCGTGGTCCGGTCCGGGTCCAGCCCCAGCCGCCGCCTCTCCTCGATGCGGTCTCCCTGGAACGGTTCGTAGAATCGCGGGTGCAGAATCATGCCCGATGTGCGGAAAATCCGGTCTTCCGTGTAGCCCTGCGCGCGCGCCTGCTCTTCGGCCTTCCAGGAACCGCATACCAAATACTGGTCCTGGCGTTCAATCCAGAAATGCGGCGGGTAATCGGCCAGGTCGGTCAACACGGTGACCAGCGGCGCCGCCGGACACACCTTCTTCAGGCTCAGGAACAAAGACCGGTTGAAGTTCGGCACCAGCGACACCACCATGTCCGGCTGGCTGAGCTTCCAATGCGCCCGCAGCAGCCTTACCTGCTGCGGCCGGGATGCCCGGATCAGCGCGTGCATCGCAGCGCACAGGTGGCTCGACCCCAGCGTCCACCCCTTGCGCAGCAGCAGGTTGTAAATGTCCTGGAGCCGCAGGCCCAGAGCGCGCCGGAAGATGTCCATCGAGTCCAGCAGCTCCTGCAAGTTGACCAGCCGGGTCTCCCAGGCTCCGCCCTTGCTGTCCAGCACGTGTTTCAGCGCCGTAGCCGCCGCGCGGTGTCCCCCGCCGGCCTCGAAGTAGATGAGATCGACCTTCGCCACCCTGTCCATTGTTTCACAGGCGACAACGCCCGTCGGCCCGTGGTATCAATGGAAAAATGAATTTCGTCGCCGGCAATACCGGGTGGATCGAGGTCATTTGCGGCCCCATGTTCTCGGGTAAGAGCGAGGAACTCATCCGCCGGCTGCGCCGCGCCACCATCGCCCGCAAGCGCGTGCAGGTCTTCAAGCCCGCCATGGACGACCGCTATTCGCTCGACGAAATCGTCTCCCACGGCGAGCTGCGCATGAAATCCGAGGTCGTGGAGAACGCGGCCGGCATCATGCGCTGCCTGGATTGGCGCACCGAGGTGATCGGCATTGACGAAGCCAATTTCATGGGCCCGGAACTGGTCGGCGTCGCCACCCAACTGGCCGATAGCGGCAAGCAGGTGATCGTCTCCGGCCTAGACACCGACTACCTGGGCCGCCCCTTCGCCCCCATTCCCGATTTGCTCTGTCTGGCCGAGTCGATCTCCAAGACGCTGGCCATCTGCATGCGCTGCGGCGCGCCCGCCAAACACACCCAGCGGCTGGTGGGCTCGGACGCGCTAATTGTGGTGGGCGCCGCCGGCATGTATGAGGCCCGCTGCCGCCGCTGCTTCGAGCCCGGCATTCCCAAGCAGGAACTGCTGGATTTCGCGCGCCCGCCGGACCCGCGCTCCGCGCCGCCCGGAGCCGTGTGAAGCTACCATGACGAGAACCACCC
This sequence comes from uncultured Solibacteraceae bacterium, assembly GCA_964627045.1. Classification (GTDB taxonomy): domain Bacteria; phylum Acidobacteriota; class Terriglobia; order Bryobacterales; family Bryobacteraceae; genus CAZVIK01. The sequence goes on from CAZVIK010000171.1 coordinate 3,503, forward strand.
TGGCCGCCGTTGTCGCTTTCGCCGCTGTGGCGCTCCACCCGCCCCCGCTCCACGCCCAGGCGCCACCCGTTCCGGCCGATCATCCGGTCGAACGTACCGATGCCAACTCCCGCGCCGCCCACCAGCAGCTATTGGAAAAGGCGCGGCGCGGCGGCATCCAGGTCTACTTTCTTGGCGACTCGATTACGCGCCGCTGGGGGGCCACCGATTACCCCGAGTTCCTGGCCCATTGGAATCGTAACTTCTTCGGCTGGCACGCGGCTAACTTCGGCTGGGGCGGTGACACCACCCAGAACATCCTTTGGCGCATTCAGAACGGTGAACTGGACGGCGTGAATCCCAAGGTCATCGTCCTTTTGGCCGGGACCAATAACATCGGCAACTCCCCGCCGCCGGAAGGCGCCGAAGCCCGTGCGGCCGATGTCGTGCGCGGCATTCAGGCCATCCTCGGGGTGCTCCAAGCCAAAGCCCCCGCGTCGGCCGTCCTCTTGATGGGGATCTTTCCCCGCAATGACAACATGGCCGCCATGCCGGTCATTAATCGGGTTAACGAGAGCCTCGCCGGGCTTGCCGGTGGCAGGATTCGATTCCTCAACATTAACGACAAGCTCGCGGATCGCGGCGGGGTTTTGTTCGAGGGCATGACGGTGGACAAGCTACACCTTTCGCTCCAGGGCTACCAGGTCTGGGCCGACGCGCTGAAGCCGGTGCTGAGCGAGTTGCTCGGCCCCCCCGCCGCCGAAGACCACGCCCCTCCGCCCACCGGCGACCCAAGCGTCATGCGGTGAAGACGGACGGACCGTTTTCATGGGCATTGTTGCAGCCAACTGCGGTGGCCGGCACGTCGCGCGGATTCGATTTCGGGAGCGCCGGATCGTCCTGATTCAGTGTCAGTACCAAGAGACTCCTCACCTAGCCCAGTACCACGAACTCGGCGTAGGGAGGTCTCCCTCTGTAGACTAGACAACCAGGCAAGTGGTGGCGGTGCCGGGATGCGCGCGCCACGTATTGACATCTACTAATGTCGTTAGTATTGTTATTGCTATGTCAGTATACGAAACGCTTCGGCAAGCAATAATCGCCAAGAGTGCTTGCGTGATCGCAAAGCCGGGCGAGCCCTGGAGGAAGATTTGCCCCTACCGTTTGGGAAGGTCTTCACAGGGGGAAGAAAATGTTCTCTATTACCAGTTCGATGGCTACACTAGCTCGGCCGGGGGACTGCAGCCCGATGGCGCCTCAGCGAACTGGCGGTGTAATCACGTTGCTGATATAGCGACGGCAGAGATCATCGGGGACCCGTGGCATGAACCAACGGTGAAGCCCAAGACTGCCGGACGCTGTGTAGTCGATCTAGACGTCGAGGTTGCGTACTGAAGGGTAGGTCTCACAGGTCGCAGTGGTCAGGCCACGTGCCTGTCGGCCAAGGCACCCCCTCCGCTCACCGGCGACCCGAGCGCGAACCGGTGATGGTTCCTGAGGCTTCTGAGTGATTCGCCCGCTAGCGCCAGCCCGCTGGATTTCGCTACACTTGAAGTACCGGTCGGTATGTTGACGTACATCTCCAACCGCGATCACCGGCTGATGCGCCGGATCCATCGGTGGCCTGCGCCCCGATGGGTAAGATTCTGGATGATCTGCGCCACCCGCGGCGGTGACGGCTGGCTCTGGTGTCTGCTTGGCCTGCTGGTCCTGCTCTACGCCGGGCCGGAAGCCTTCGTGGCCCTGGCGGCCGCAGCCCTTGCGACCGGCTCGGGCATCGCGTTGTTCACCTGCCTCAAGCGAAAGGCGGGCCGCAAACGCCCCTGCGCCATCGAGCCGCACTGCTGGTCGAGGATCCTCCCGCCGGATCGCTTCTCGTTCCCCTCCGGACATTCGATCACGGCTTTCGCGGTCACCCTTCCGCTCGGCTTGTTCTTCCCGCCGCTCATGCTCGGCCTCATGTTTTGCGCCATCAGCGTGGCGCTCTCCCGGATTCTTCTGGGAATGCACTTCCTCAGCGACGTGGTGGCCGGATCGGCCATCGGGTCGGCGCTCGGTTACGCGGCGTTCCGGCTGTTCAGCTAGCCGGCCGATTCCATGGACACTTGGCTTTTCTTTCTCGCCGGATTGGTGGCGGGTTGCGCTCTGGGCGCCATCGCCGTCGGGATGTATTTTCACAACCGGCTCTCGCACGCCGAAGCGCAGAAGGCCGCCGCCGAGGCGCGCCTGGCGTCTTCCGAATCGGCCGTGTCGAAGATCGGTGAGACCTTCCAGTCGCTCGCCGACACCGCCCTGCGTTCCAGCCAGGGCGCGTTTCTGGAGGCCGCCCGCAACACCCTGGAGACGGTTCGCGCGGAAATCGCCGGCGACCTCGCCCTCCGCCAGACGGCGGTGGAAGGCGTAGTCCAGCCGCTCGCCGGGGCGCTTGAGAAGCTCGAAGGCCAGGTGCGCGAGTTGGACAAGGCCCGCCTGGTGGCCTTCGGCGCATTGCGCGACGAATTGCAGCGCTTGGCGCAAGAGACCGGCACTTTGTCCACCGCCTTGCGCGCGCCGCAGATCCGCGGGCGCTGGGGCGAAGTCACCTTGCGGCGCGTCGCCGAACTGGCTGGGATGGTCAAGCATTGCGACTTCACCGAGCAGGAAACCGTAACCTCCGGCGACAACCGCCAGCGCCCGGATATGCTGGTCCGCCTCCCCGGCGGCCGGACGCTCGCCGTCGATGCCAAGGTTCCGCTGACCGCGTTCCTGGAGGCGGTCTCGGCCGCCGACGAAGCCCGCCGCCGCGAATCCCTCGCGCGCCACGGGCAACAGGTGCTGGCGCACGTGAATCAATTGGCCGGTAAGCAGTATTGGAGCCAGTTCCAGCCCGCCCCGGAGATGGTGGTGCTGTTCCTTCCAGGCGACCAGTTCCTCAGCGCCGCCCTGGAACACAATCCAGCTTTGCTCGAAGACTCGTTGAGCAAGAAGGTCCTGTTGGCCACCCCCACGACCCTGATTTCGGTCCTGACCGGCGTGGCCTACGGCTGGCGGCAGCAGCAACTGGCCGAAAGCGCCGAACAGATTCGGCAGGTGGCCGCCGAGTTCTACGACCGCCTTCAGAAGCTGCAAGAACACTACGCCCGCACCGGCTTGAACCTGGGGCGCGCCGTGCAGGCCTACAACGAGTCGGTCGCTTCCTGGGAGGCCCGCGTGCTGCCTTCGCTGCGCAAGGTGCGGGAGTTGGGCGCCGCCGGCGGGGAGGAGCCGGCCCCGCTGGACCGCATCGACATCGCTCCGCGCACGCCCCGCGAAATCGAATAGCCGCGCTGCGGCCGGCCTCGCGGCCCACGCCGCTCCTCCCTGCGCTATCCTCTCTGCTGGGTGGGCCTTCGCGTCCGGTCCGCCCCGGGGACGGTGCTCGTGCTTCGCGGCCTGTTGCTCTACCTCGCGGGACGGCGGTGGCTGAGGCGATGGATCGAGACCTCGCGCTGGCCCAGCCCGCTCACGCGCCGGTTCGTCGCCGGCGCCACCCTGGAGGAAGGCCTGGCGGTCTGCCGCCGGCTGAATGCGGGCGGCACGCTGGTATCGCTCGACCACCTCGGCGAGCAGGTCGCCTCCGCCGTTGAAGCGCGCGCCTCCACGGCGGCCTACATCGAAGCCGTCGAGAACATCGCCCGGCTGGGGCTTCAGGCCAGCGTATCGATCAAGCTCACCCAACTCGGCCTCGACGTGTCGCTGGAGACCTGCGAAACGGGAGTGGCCCGCCTGGCGGCCCGGGCCGCCGCGCTTGGCGGCTTCGTCGAAATCGACATGGAATCCAGCCGGTATGTCGAAAGCACGCTGCGCATCGCGCGCGAAATGCACCGCCGCTTCGGCTGCGTCCGTGCCGTGATCCAGGCCTATCTCTACCGCAGCGGCGAGGATGTGCGGTCGCTGTGCGAGGCTGGCATACCGGTACGGCTGTGCAAGGGCGCCTACCGCGAACCGGCCGGCGTCGCCTTCCGCCGTAAGTCCCAGGTGGATGAGAACTACGCACGCCTCACCGAAGTCCTCATCGATAGGGGCGTCCAGCCGGCCTTCGCCACGCACGACCCCGCCCTGATTGAGCATGCACTCCACGCCGCCTCCCGCCGCGGGCTGGCTCCCGGCGATTTCGAGTTTCAGATGCTCTACGGCATCCGCCGCGACCTCCAGCGGAGGCTCCTCGACGCCGGCCGCCGTCTGCGTCTCTACGTGCCTTACGGCGACGCTTGGTATGCTTACTTCATGAGGCGCCTGGCCGAGCGCCCCGCCAATCTGATGTTCCTGGCCAGAAACCTGATTCGCCGATGACCCCGTGGACCGTCCGATGAACCCCCGACGCATTCGAGCCGCGGCCGGCGCCGCCGCGCTGCTTCTGCTGCTGGCGCTCATCGTCCAACTGGCGCCGCACTACTGGCGGAACCTCCAGTTTCAACGCACGCTCGACGCCATCGGACGCGAGGCCGTCGCCGCCGGGCGCGACGACGAGGCGGTGCGCGTCGCCGTGGTGAACGCCGCCGCGCGGCAAGGGCTGCCGGTTGTCTTCGACCGCGTGGCCTTGCGGCGCTCCGAGGGCCGCCTGGAGATCCAGGTCCGCTACGACACCCCCGTCGAACTGCCCGTGATCGGCGTGAGCCTGCACTTCCGTCCCCGCGTGCGGGTCCCGTAAGCGCCGCCGCGTTCTGAGAGAATAAGACAAGGGACAACCGTTTTCCGTGAAACTGCACGTGCCGCGCAAGGCGATGATCGTTCGGATGCTGATGCATCCGGCGGGGAAGATCACCCTCGCCACTGCATCGCTGCTTTTCGTCGCGGGACTGCTGACCTTCACCTTCTATTACTGGCGCTACGCCCGCCTCATCGACGCCAAGCTCAGTTCCGGGCCGTTCCAAAGCACGGCCAGGATCTTCGCCGCGCCCCAGACGGTTGCCGTCGGCGACCAGATGACCATCGATGAAGTGGTCGCGCAGCTCCGCCGCAGCGGCTACACCGACGTCCGCTCCAATCCGCTCGGCTGGTACAACGTGCGTTCCGACGCTGTCGAGATCTTCCCGGGGCCCGATTCCTATTTCGATCAGGAAGGCGGCGTCATCTATTTCTCGGGACGCACCGTGGCGCGCGTGGTCTCCACCCGCGACAACACCGAGCGGACCGAGTACATGCTCGAGCCGGAACTTCTCACCAACCTCTTCGATAAGAACCGTGAGAAACGCCGCCTTATGAAGTTCTCCGAACTGCCGCCCCTGCTGGTGCAGGCGGTGCTCTCGGCCGAGGACAAACGCTTCTTCCAGCACTCCGGCTTCGATCCGCTCCGCGTGATGAAGGCCGTCTACGTTGACGTGAAGGAGTTCAACCGCGGGCAGGGCGCCTCGACCCTGAGCATGCAAGTGGCGCGGATGTTCTGGCTCAACTTGGACAAGACCTGGAAGCGGAAGGCGGCCGAGGTTCTGATCACCTTCCAGCTTGAGCAGAAACTCAGTAAGGAAGA
>CAZVIK010000172.1:0-8831 GCA_964627045.1 uncultured Solibacteraceae bacterium
CACGAACGATGTTTTCGAGGGCATCGACACGACTTGGAACCGCGTCCCGGGCGGCGCCGAGACCGGCCGCCGGATCGCGGAAGCCGCCGGTGAATTCGGCGCGGGGCGCCCCCGCGGAGCGGTACGGCGGCTGCTGGAAGCGCGCCACGCTTTGCCGCAGGGCGCGGAGCCCTGGGTGGCGCACAAGCGGCGCGAACTGGACGAGGCGATCGCGCGCCTGTCGGGCGTGCCATTTCGCGTGGTGGCGGACCGGTGGCTGGCAACGCCCGGTTCGACAGTGGAGATAGGGATTCGCGCCGTGAACCGGACCGAACGAAGAACGATTCCGGAGTACGAGCCATATTCGCAGCCCTACTGGCTGCGGCATCCCCACGGTCCATACCTGTACTGCGTGCCTGAACAGGAGACGAACGGGCGGGCCGAGTCGCCGCCGGCCCTCACGGCGTCGTTCGCGGTAACAATCGAGGGCGCGAAGGTCGAGTTCACGCGCCCGGTGGTTGCGGCCGGCGAGCGGCCAAGCGCCGTAGCCATCGTTCCGCCGGTTTCGGTGAGCATCGCACCCGAAGTCGTAGTGTTTCCGTCCCCCGGGCCGAAGCCGGTGACCGTGCGCGTCCGGAGCATCTCCGGTACCGCCGAGGGGACACTGCGCCTGGAGATTCCGGACGGTTGGCGCGCGCAACCCGGCGCGTGCGCGTTTCGCGTGGCGGAGGACAAGGAGGAATCCTTCCGCTTCGAGGTGGCGCCGCCGGGTGGCGACACTCGCGTGGAGGTTGCCGCGGCGGCGAGCGCGAACGGCCGGGAGTATCGCTCCGAAATGGTGGTGGTCGAGTATCCGGACCTGCCACGGCAGGCGGTCTTGCGGCCCGCGACGGCGAGACTGGTCCGGACGGACATTCGCACGGCGGCGCGGCGGATCGGCTACATCATGGGCGCGGGAGACAAGGTCCCGGAGGCGTTGCGGCAGTTGGGGTGCGAGGTCACTCTATTGTCCGACGAGGATTTGCGGCGGGGCGATCTGTCGCGGTTTGAAACGATCGTTTCCGGCGTGCGGGCGTTCAACGTGCGGGGCGGACTTCGGGCGCACAAGCATCGCCTGCTCGACTACGTGGCGCGGGGCGGCGCATGGGTGGCCCAGTACAACGTGCGCGACCGGAGATCGCCGGAAGCGGTGGCCGACATCGGGCCGTATCCCCTGGCGGTGGGGACGGCGCGCGTAACCGATGAGGCGGCACCGGTGACGTTCCTCGACGCCGGGCACCCGCTACTTCGCCATCCGAACCGGATCGAGGCGGCGGACTTCGGGGGCTGGGTGCAGGAACGCGGGTTGTACTTCGCGGCCGAGTGGGACGAACGCTACACGGCGCCGCTCGAGTGCCACGATCAGGGGGACGAACCGCAGCGAGGCGCGCTGCTCTACGCCCGCTACGGAGAGGGAGCGTACGTCTTCACGGCGTTCTCCTGGTTCCGCCAGCTTCCCGCAGGCGTCCCGGGCTCCTACCGGATCTTCGCAAACCTGGCGGCCGCGGGCCGGGCGTAAGAACTACACCAGTACGCTCGAAATCCGCACCGCGCTACGGCGGCCCTCGACAACGACGATGCCGCTGTCGGTAACGTGGTATTTCCTCCGGTCGCTTTCGATGTCGTAGCCGATGGTCGTGTCCGGCGGGATGTTCACGTTCTTGTCGAGGATGGTGCGCCGGAGGCGGCTCCGCCGGCCGATGTCGCAGTTGTCGAACACCACGCAGTCCTCCAGCGTGGCGCCGGCATGTACGCGCACGTGCCGGCCAAGGACGCAGCGCCGCACCAGGCCGCCGGATAAGATGCAGCCGCCCGAGACGACGGAGTCGATGGCTTCGCCGCGCCGTCCGTCCTCGTCGAAGGTGAACTTCGCCGGAGGGTCGACATACCCGGCGGTACGCAGCGGCCACTGCGGATTGTAGAGATTCAGGGCGGGGCTCACCGCGCGCAGATCGGCGCTGGCGTCGAAATAGGAATCGATGGCCCCGACGTCGCGCCAGTAGGGCTCAAGATCGGGAGGGTCCCCGGGAATCCGGTTGGTTTCAAAATTGTAGGCGAACAGCGGCGCGCGGGACACCATCGAGGGGAGGATGTTCTTCCCGAAATCGTGGCGGCTGTTATCGTCGGCCGCGTCCGCGGCGAGTTCGCGCAACAGCGCCTTGGTGGAGAAGAGGTAGTTCCCCATCGAGGCGTAAACGTGTTCGGGCGCGCCGGGAATGGTCGGAGCGTCGGGGTCCTTCTCGTGAAATCCCACGATGCGGCCGTCGTCGTCGGTCTCCAGGACGCCGAACTCGGCGGCCCACTGCCGCTGCACGGGGATGGCCGCCACGGTGACCTCGGCTTCCTTCTGTTGATGGAACTGGAGCATCTGGCGGATGTCCATGCGGTAGATGTGATCCGAGCCGAAGATGGCCACCACGTCAGGCCGGGACTGTTCAATGAGGTTGATGTTGTGATAGATGGCGTCGGCCGTACCGCGATACCAGTCTTCGCCGGGCGTGCGCATCTGCGCGGGTACCGGGATGATGAACTGATCTTGCAGGATGCCGCTAAATTGCCAGCCGTCGCGAAGGTGCTGCAACAGAGACTGGCTCTTGAACTGAATCAGAACGTAGATGGAGTTGATCCCGGAGTTGATCAGATTGCTGAGAACGAAATCGACGATCCGGTACTTTCCGCCAAACGGGACCGCGGGCTTGGCGCGCTCCTTGGTCAATGGATAAAGGCGGGTGCCCTTCCCGCCCGCCAGCACAAAAGCGAGGACCCGAAGTTGCATCGAACAGCCTCCCACAAAACTCGGCTACTCTGATGAGACTCCATTCTGGCAAGGGACGCGCCGGAAGGCAAGCAAAATCGAGCGGGGGCGGCGCGGCTTGAGCGAGGGAACGAACCGGGAACACGCGTCCGCGCTGGGCGCTACAGCAACAAGCACAGGTCGGTGTAAGCACGCGCCTGGCTCTGGCCCACCGGCGCGCAGGTCAGGCGGCCCTTGTAGGTATTCACGCCTTCGTAGATGGCGGGGTTCTCCGCGCAGGCCTTCTCCAGACCGCGGGACGCGATGGCCATCAGGTAGGGGATGGTCGCGTTGGTAAGAGCGAAGGTGGAGGTGTGCGGGACCGCCGCCGGCATGTTGGTGACGCAATAGTGCAAGACACCGTCGACCGCATAAACCGGATCGGAGTGCGAGGTGGGACGCGAGGTCTCCAGGCATCCGCCCTGGTCGATGCACACATCGACAACGACCGCGCCCGGCTTCATCCGCGCGATCATGCCGCGGCGGACCAGTTTCGGCGCGGACGCCCCGGGGATCAGCACGGCGCCGATGACGAGGTCCGCATCGCGAACCTCTTCGGCGATGGTCCAGCCGTTGGACGCCAGCGTGACGACCTGGCCGTTGAAGATGTCGTCAATCTCGCGCAAGCGGCGAAGGCTCTTGTCGATGACCGTCACGTGCGCGCCCATCCCGAGAGCGACCTTGGCCGAGTTGTGCCCCACCACGCCTCCACCCAGGACGACGACGCCGGCGGGAGCCACGCCCGGCACCCCACCCAGAAGCACGCCGCGTCCGCCGTGCGGCGCTTCCAGATACTGCGCACCCACCTGCACCGCAAGGCGGCCTGCGACTTCGCTCATCGGCGTCAACAGAGGGAGGGATCCGTCCGGCTCGCGGATCGTCTCGTAGGCCACGGCGCTGACCGACTCATCCAGAAGGCGCGCGGTAAGTTCGGGCAACGGCGCGAGGTGCAGGTAGGTGAACAGAATCAGGCCGGGACGCAGGAAGGCGAATTCGCCGGGCTGCGGCTCCTTCACCTTCACAATCCGATCGGCTCGGCCCCAGACCTCAGCAGCAGAGGGCAGTAGTTGGGCGCCGGCCTCCTGGTCCGCCCGGTCGGGGATGGATCTGCCCGCCCCCGCGCCCTGCTCGACCAACACCGTGTGCCCTGCCCCAATGAGCTCGGTGACTCCGCTTGGAACCAGGCCCACGCGGGTCTCGCGGTCTTTGACCTCTTTGGGGACGCCGACGATCACGGGATTTCCAGAACGGGTTCCGATGGCGGCAGCCGGCCACCCTGCGCCGTGGCATCACGTTTCGGCCCAAGGCCGAGGCGGATCAGCGACAGCGCGGTGATCTTCCCGGTCGGCTCCAGCTTCTGGCTCGCCTGAAACTCCTTCAGAGCGGCCACGGAATCTGCACCCCATTTGCCGGTAGCCGGCCCGGGAAGCAATCCCCGGCCGATGAGGGCATTCTGAATCTCGGTGTAGCGATCCGGGCTGGGCTCGGTCTGGGTACGGCGCCTGGCCACTGTAGCCTTCTTGGCCGGGGACTTCTTTTTGGCGACGGCTTTTTTTGCCGGGGACTTCTTGGGCGCCGCGGCCGTGGCCGACTTCGCGGGTGCGGCGGTCTTGGGCGCCGGGACTTTGCTCGCGGTTCCAGGCGCAGGAGCGGGCGCGCTCGAAGCCGAGGTCTTCGGCGCGGTGGGCTTGGAGGCCGCCGGGGCGGCCGGCTTAGCAGCGGTCGCGGCGGGGGCGGCCCCAGTCTTCTTTGGCGTCTGTCCAAAAGACGCCGCCGCGAGAAGTATCTGGGCCGCCGCAGCAAGATTCTGCAATGCGCTCACTCCCGGGTCAGTTCGGAAGCGTGCCCGCGAAGAAGAACGTCTGGTAGCTTCGCTGGCCCGCACCTCTGGCCGCGCCGACGGGCCGTTGGACGCGAAACGCCACGGCGTCGCCCGGCTTAAGCGAGGACTGTATGCGCCGGATGTCGTCAACCGATGCGACCGGCTGGCGATTGATCTCAGTCAGCACGTCGTCGGGTTGAAGGCCCACATCCTCGGCGAAAGAGGCGGCTTCCACCGAAGTGATGAGCACGCCAGCCTTCGCATCCAGGCCGCCGGAGGATCGCTCGGCCGCGCTCAGCCCGCGGACGGAGATACCGAACTTCATGCCGGCGGACTCGGCCTGGCCGGCGGCGTCGCTTCTCCGGCCGCCGATCCGCGCATCCGCCGCGTAGACCTCGGTGCGGTCGCCGATGTGCACCTGGAGGTCAATGTGCTTTCCCTCCCGGATGACACCAAGCGTGGCGGTAGAATCGACTTGCGCCTCGGCTACCGAATTCACCAGGTCGTCTCCCTTACGAATCGGCTTGCCGTTCATCGAGACGATGATGTCGGCCTCCTTGAGGCCGGCCTTGGCGGCGGGGCTGCCCGGCTCAATGGCCATGACGAACGCCCCTTCGCTCGCGCCGTACGCTTTGAACAACTCCGGTTCGGCGTTGGTCCGGAGCCGGACGCCGATCGACCCGCGTGTGACACGGCCGGTCTTAATGATCTGGTTGTAAACCTTGACGGCCATGTTGACCGGAAGGGCGAAGCCAACTCCCTGGTACCCGTTGGTGGAGGTTGCAATCGCGGTGTTGATGCCAATGACCTCGCCGCGGATGTTCAGCAGCGGGCCACCGCTGTTGCCGGGGTTGATGGCAGCGTCGGTTTGGAGGAAATGCTGGAACTGTTCGGCACCGGGGATATCGCGCTCCTTGGCGCTGATGATCCCGGCCGTCACGGTGGCTTCCAGCCCGAAGGGCGAGCCGATGGCCACGGCCCAATCGCCCACCTGAACGGCGTCGGAGTTGCCGATCTTGGCGGCCGTGAGTTTGCGCGAAAGGTCCACTTTAATCACGGCGAGGTCGGTCTCCGGGTCCGCGCCGATCAACTTGGCGTCGTATTCCTTGGGATCGCCGTTGAGCCGGACCTTCAGTCGCGTGGAGCCGTCCACGACGTGGTTATTAGTGAGGATGTACCCGTTGGGGTCCACGATGACGCCCGACCCGGTTCCGACGCGGCGCTGCTGCTCCGGCATCGCGCCGAACGGACTGCCTCCGAAGAAACGCCGGAAGAACTCCTGAGGATCGTCCTGTTCCTGGGGCGTCGCCGGCTGACGCCGGTTGCGCGACGCGCTGCGCTGATCGGGGATCGTCTCGGCGGTGATGTTGACAACCGAAGGCTCCAGCTTCTTGGCGAGTTGCGAAAACTCGTTGGACAGTTGGACGGGACTCGGAATCGTGAGCGGGCTGGCATCGGAGGCGGCCTGGCCAGAAGAGGCGCTCACTCCGGTTCGGATGAGAGTCCCGATGACGATTCCCAGGGACAGGGTAAACACCAGCACGGAAAGGGACAACAACTTTTGTTTCCGCAAAGTCTCCAGCATACTCATGGGTTTTCCTCTGAATGTCTCGTTCGACCTTAATTATAGGACAGTGGATCGAAGCGCTCTACATCTATGGATGTCCCCGCCGCCACGACGGTTTCAGCTCCGCCAGGAGCACGCCCCCGAGAATCAACGCGCCGCCGGCCAATCCCCGGCCGGAAAACCGCTCGGCTCCGGCTGCGAGAGAAGCCATGAGCGCGAAAACGGGTTCCAGCGCCACGATCAGCGCCGTTCGCGTGGGAGTGGTGTGCCGCTGGGCCCAGGTCTGCACGGTGAACGCCAGGGCCGTGGCGAACAGGCCGGTGATGACGATGGCGCTCAACAGTCCCGGCGTCCAGGCGATGCGCGGTGTTTCGGCCCACCAGAATGTAGCCAGCGCAATCAGGGCCGTCGTCGTGATCTGCCCCAGGCTGAGCAACTCGACACTGACCCTGGGCGCGTAGTGCGCCAGCGCGATGATGTGAAGCGCAAAGGCAAGCGCGCAGACGCCCGTCAGCAGGTCTCCTCGATTCACAGTCAGATTCCCAGGTTCCAGCGTCATCAATCCCAGACCAGCCAGCGATAACCCTACCCCGGCCAATTCCGCCGCACGGGGCACACCCTTATGGACGAGCCAAACCAGAATTGGTACCGTCACAATCGAAAGAGCAGTTATAAACGCGGATTTGGACGGAGTGGTGTACCGCAATCCGGCCGTCTGGAAGTAGTACCCCCCAAACAGGCAAAGGCCCGCGAGGAACCCCGCCTTGAGGGACTGCCGCACCGGAACCACGCTGCGGTACCGCCCCAGGAAGGAAAGCGCGAGGGCCACGGCCGCCAGGCTGAAGCGGAGCGCCAGAAATAGCAAGGTAGAAGCGTCCGGGAGGGCGGCCTTCACGGTCACGAAGGTGACGCCCCAGACGGCCACGACGGCGGCCAGGGCAAGATCCGCCTTCAGATAGCCGACGCGACTCATCCCTCTCCGTGGGCCAAACGGGTATCGCGCATCAGCAGGGTCAACGTAAGCAGGATGCGTTTCAGGCCGAGGTCCCTGCCGGCGGGGTGGAACCACTCCTGCGGCGTATGCGCACCGCCGCCCGAGCCTCCCGCTCCGATCGACACGGCGGGCAATCCGAGAGACAGCGGGATGTTAGCGTCAGTGGAAGCGCAATCCATCTGCGTGCGAATTCCGAGATAGTGCTCGACGGCCTTCAGATACCGCAACAGGGGCGCGTCACCGGGCAACCGGCCACCGGGGCGCGATCCGATGAGCCGCACAGCCGCTTGGACCTTGGCCGCATTCGCCGCCGCATTCTCCGCCTCGGCGCCGCGCTCGACGGCGCCGGCGAGAATGTTGGCCAACTCTTCGACGGCCTCTTCGGCCTCCGAGCGTAAGTCAACCTTGGCGCGGGCAGAAACCGGAATCGCGTTGACCCCCGAGCCGCCTTCGATTACGCCGACGTTATAGGAAGACCGCGCGGCCAATTCCCGCGACGCAGCCGCCTGGTCCAAGAAAAACGTCAGCGCCCGGGCCAGCCCGTGCACCGGATTTCCGGCCCCGAAGTCGCTCCAACTATGGCCGCCGGACCCGGTGAAGGTGACTTCGAAACGGCGGCTTTCCAGCGCGGCCGAGGTGATGTGGTCTGTGGCGGGCCCATCCAGGATGACGAAGGCGCGGGCCAGACGCCCGGCCGCGGAGTCCTGACAGAAATGGCGCATGCCGCTCAGGTTCCCTTCACCCTCCTCACATACGGTTCCCAGCAGGAGAAGCCCGCACTCAAGATCGTCCTGGGCGGGCGCGGCATCCAGCGCCGCAGCGACGGCCATTAGCGCGGCCAACCCCGCGCCGTTATCGGAAACCCCTGGACCCGACAGCTTTCCCCCGGATTCGACGGCGATCTCCTCAGGCGAGCGCGGCGCGAGAACCGTGTCCAGGTGGGCGGAAAGGACGACGTACGGTTCCTGCGGCGCCTTGCGGGGCCGGGCGGCCACGTTCCCAGCGCCGTCACGGCGCACTTCACAGCCCAGTTCGCGTAATCGAGCGGCCAGCCAATCCGCACGCGCCAGTTCGAAAAACGTCGGCGCAGCAATCCGGCAGACCTGCACATGCTGTTCCTGAATCCAGGCCCTCTGCTCGGTGAACCAGCGAAGGGATTCGCGGACGCCGGGCAACTCGGCCAGATCCCCGACCGAACGCACACCTGCGAACTGGAGCGTGTTGGGCACTTCATGCCAGTGTAGCGTGAGGGGTGAGGGGATGCGCGGGATGCCGCTGCGGGGTTGCGCCGGTTCCGTCCGGCCCGCGCCGAGTATCAACAGCGACCGGAGCCGGCAGGTAGATTGACCTAATTGACATCATATGCGGCGCGGCTTCAGTTATTGTATGATTTGGGTCTGTGGCCGTTCGGCTTCCCGGTTTTGGAGTTAGGAGTCACGACGATGTCCATCACCCCGGTCCACACTGCCGCTTTGGCAGCTCGACTTATTTCTATTCTCGTAGCGTCCGCTGTCACAGCATTCTGCGCGCCGCTTTCGATCACGACCGCATCGCTCCCGAATGCAAAGTACGGAAATGCTTACAGCCATCAGATTCAAGTCTCCGGGGGAACCGCGCCGTCTAACTTCTACATTGA
>CAZVIK010000173.1:0-8711 GCA_964627045.1 uncultured Solibacteraceae bacterium
GCAGCCGCCGCAGCCGATGCACTTGGTATGGTCCCAGCGCGGCGCGCCCCGGAAAACATAGGCCCCGGGCCGGGCGGGAAGGGGTTTTAAAGGGTACCCCCCCCCGGGTTTGCGTTGGGGGGCCCCGCACGCGCCATGACATCGGTCAGCCCCTCGGCCAGCGCGAGCCTTCGGGAAATCGACTTGTAGCGCTCCAGGTTCCGGAGGTTCTCCGGTGAACTGACGACGGCCATATACTGCCGGCGGCCTTCCGCCGTGGCCCCTATGTCCACCAGCCGCATGCGTCCGGACTGCGCCGCCAGCGTCTTCCAGTAGCTTTCCAGTTGAACGTAGTTGGCGATCTGGTAGTCGTCGCCTATGTTGAAGCCGAACGCCTCTTTGGGGCTGGTTACCTTCGGTGCGGTCTGGCCGGAGGCGGCCAGCGCGAACCAGACAACCAGAAAACACAGGCAGTGGCGGGATTTCCCTCGTGTAATCATGCTCATGGACCGGTCTTCTCATTATGCATGCCGCTGCATCCGGGCGCGACCGGTCCGCGCCGGCGGCACGCTGGTTTCGGCGAAAAACGGAGGGGAGCGGTGCGAAATTGGTGCTACAATTCAGAATTGACCCAGCAGCGTGAGGGACGCTTATGCCGGACACCAAGGATCATCCGATGGAGAAGTTGGCGCAGAACATCCAGGAGGCGTTTCTAAACAGCGCGCGAAAGGATAAGACATTTCTCACCATCTACTTGATGAGCGGCGTGAAACTATCTGGCCGCATCCGGAGTTTCGACAAGTACTCCGTGGTGTTGGAGAGTAACAACCAGGAACAGCTCATCTTTAAGCACGCCATCTCGACCGTGGTGGTATCCCGTCCGGCTCATTCCATGGCGGCGGCGCACACGCCGGGCGCCGCCCATCCGCCGGCCGCCCATGGCGCCCACGCCGCGCACGGTGCGGGGCACGACGAACCGGCCTCCTAAGCCGCTCGGATCTTGAACGACTCTCGAGAACGCGCGATTCTGGCCGGCCTGGAGATTAGGGGCCGCGGCGCACGGCAGGCCGAAGCGTCCCCGGCGGATCCCAGCTTCGAATCCGGCGAGTCTCTGGAAGAGTTGGCCGCCCTGGCCCGCTCGGCCGGAGCGGTAGTTCTTGATCGCATTGTTCAAACCCGTTCTGCGCCGCACGCCGCCACTCTGATCGGACAGGGAAAGGTTCAGGAACTGGCCGCGGCCGTCGAGTCCCTGGAAGCCGGCGTCGTGTTGTTCGATCACGAACTCACGCCGACCCAGCAGCGCAACCTCGAGCGCGCGTTGTCCTGCAAGGTCATCGACCGCACCCAGTTGATCCTCGACATCTTCGCCCGCCGCGCCCGTACCCGCGAGGGCCAGCTTCAAGTCGAACTCGCTCAGCTCAGCTACCTTTTGCCACGGCTCACCGGGCGCGGGCGCGAGATGTCGCGGCTGGGCGGTGGCATCGGAACCCGCGGGCCCGGGGAAACCAAGCTGGAGACCGACCGGCGGCGCATCGCCCAGCGTACGCGAAAGCTGAAAGAGGACCTCGCGCAGGTACGCGGCCACCGCTCCGTGCAGCGGCGCAAACGCGGCGCGGTTCCTTTGGCCACCGCGGCCCTGGCCGGCTACACCAACGCCGGCAAGTCCACGCTCTTCAACCGCCTCACCGAGGCGGGCGTTCTCGCCGACGCGCGCTTGTTCGCCACGCTCGATCCCACCATTCGCGCCGTCGTCCTGCCCAGCAACCGTCGCGTGTTGCTGAGCGACACGGTGGGATTCATCCGCAACCTGCCGACGGCGCTGATCGAAGCCTTCCGCGCCACACTCGAGGAGGTCACCGAAGCGTCTCTGCTTTTGCACGTGGTCGACGCCTCCTCTCCGCACGCCGTGGCGCACGCGGCCCACGTCCAACAGGTGCTCGCGGAATTGCGGTGTGAGAAGACGCCGCAGCTTCTGGTGTTGAACAAGTGCGATCTTGCCCAAGCCCGCGCGGTGGACGTCGAGGCGCTCGATAAGAGGATCGCCGGCGCGCATCTTCGCACCGTGGCCGTGTCGGCGCTGGAGGGAGCCGGACTGGACGATCTCCGCCGCGCCATCGACGAATTCATCGCGATTGACCCGGTGTCCCTCGGCGTTTTCCGCCTGCCGCCCGGCGGCGGCGCCGCTCTTCATCAACTCCACGAGCGCGCCCGGGTGATCTCCGTCCGGCACTTGGCCGGCGCGTGCATCGTCGAAGCCGAGGCCCCGGCGTCGTTGCATCGCGCCTTGGCGGCTTTCCGCCAGGGCGGCGAGTGAACCCGGCCGCCTTGTTTGCGGGCTCCGGCCGTTCTATATTGAGTCTGACCGGATGAACCTCCCGAACCTACTGACGATCCTGCGGATCTTTTTCGTACCGTTTCTTGTGGCCGTGGTGGTACAAGGCTCGCCTCGCCTCCAGATCGCATCGATCGTCATCCCCGGCGACCTGCTCGCGCTGGCTATCTTCCTGGCCGCCGCCGCCACGGATCTGCTCGACGGCTACCTGGCCCGCCGCTGGAAGCAGACCACGACCGTCGGGACGCTGCTCGACCCCATCGCCGACAAGCTGTTGATCTCGGCTGCCCTCATCGCGCTGGTGCAGGTGGACCTGGTGCCCGCCTGGGTGGTGATCCTCATCGTGGGCCGCGAGTTCGCCATCTCCGGCTTGCGCAGCATCGCCGCCGCCGAGGGCTACACCATCCGCGCCAGCGAGCTTGGCAAGACCAAGATGGTCACGCAGGTCATCGCCGTCGGCCTGCTACTGCTCAGCCCGCGCTTCCCGGGTCTGCATTGGTGGGCCATGCTTTGGATGTACGGCATGCTGTTCTTCACTCTGGTCTCGGCCGCCGCCTACTTCCGGAAGTTTTGGCGAAAGATCGACGACCAGGTGAAGCTCCGCCGCCGCCGCGAGATCCTGGAACTGGCGCGCCTTCAGAGGCGCAAGCTGCGAGCCGAGCGCGTCCGTACCGCCGGAACCGGCACGTAGCTCGCGCGCGAGGCGCGTCCTTTTCCTAGTCCATCTCCCCCCATTGCAGGGTACGCGAAATTTGGCCACCGGTTAGTATTTTCAACCTGCGAGTGCATGATAGGATTTTCATTCGACTCAGGTACACACACGAGCTTTCAAAAACCACAACCACCTCCACCGGCCCTGACTGCCAACAGCGGCGCACTACGAACCGATGGCTTCGGTCTGTTTTGTTCTTTCTTTTACTGGCGTTTCCGGGCGTCGCCCCGGCGGCGCTGGTCGAAACGTATTTTGTCGAGGTGCTTTACCCTTCGGCCATTCAACGCACCGTCGACGACGGCGCCAACTGGTACTCGACCGAAGTGGGCCTGTTCCACTTTCAGCGCACCGGCGGCGACTACCAGGGCTTTAACGTCATCGACTTCTACGGCTTCTGCATCGAGCCGCGCGAGTTCGTGTCACCCGGATCAAGCTATACCTACGAATGGAACATCCTGGAGAACGGCGCCACCAACATCGGAGGGATGGGAGCCGCGCGTGCCGAACAACTGCGGGAACTCTACGCGCGTTACTTCCCCGTCTTCACGAGCGACGTCGATCCCACCACCGCCCAGGCCCTTCAGATCGCCACCTGGGAGATCGTGCGCGAAACCTCCAACGACCTCGACGTGTTGAACGGAACCACCCGTTTCCGGAACGCGGACTCGCCCTCGGCTCTCGTCCTGGCCCAGACCTTCCTTAGCAGCCTCACCGGAAGCGGAGTGGCCTTGGACAACGTGTTCGCCCTCACGGCCGTCGGCGCACAGGACATCGTCGTGCAGGAAACCCCGGAACCGGCGACGGCCCTCCTACTTGGGGCGGGACTTCTGCTGCTCGCTAGATTCCGCCGCCGGAACCGGCCCTAGTCCGCCGCCACAACCTCCACGCCGTCTCGCCGTTCGCTTGCCGTGCCCTATAATGGACGGTTCAGTGAGCGCAGCCGCCAGCCCGGAGGTGTCGGTCGTCGTTGTAAATTGGAACCGGCTGGAGTTGCTCAGCCGCTGTCTGGAGTCGTTGCAGCGCCAGTTGTTCGAGGACTTCGAACTGATCGTCGTCGACAACGGCTCCACCGATGGATCGGCGGAGTTCGTCGCCCGGTCGTATGTGGACTCCGGCCGGCTGCGCGCACGGCTCATTCGGAACTCGGAGAATCTCGGCTTCTGCGCCGCCAACAACCAGGGGTTCCAGGCGGCGCGCGGGCGCTTCATCGCTTTGCTGAACAACGACGCCGAGGCCGCGCCGGAATGGCTCGGTGCGTTGCGGGCCTGCTTTGACCAGCGGCCGGATATCGGCATGGCAGCCTCCAAGATCCTGGTCCATGAAGAGCCGGGCCGGATCGACAAGGCCGGCCACTTGATCTACCTTGACGGCCAGAATCGCGGCCGGGGCTCCGGCGAGCCCGACCAGGGGCAGTATGATTGTGTGGAGGAGGTTCTCTGGCCCGATGGCTGCGCCGCCATGTACCGGAAGGAAATGCTCGACCGGATCGGCGGCTTCGACGAGGACTTCTTCGCTTACGGCGACGATGCCGAGTTGGGCCTTCGCGCCCGCATCGCCGGCTGGACTTGCTTGTATACCCCGGATGCGGTGGTTCGCCACCACCGGGGATCGACCTTGGGAGTGATCTCGAGCCGCCGCGTCGAGTTGATCGAGCGGAACCGGGTACTGCTGGCGGCGAAGCTGTTTCCATGGAGCCTGTTATGGCTGAACGGCCCGTACTACCTCGCCAGAATCATCGCCGGCGCGATCGCGGCCGCCCGCGGCCGGGGCGAGATCGGCAAGTTTCCGTCCTGGCGGGACAGACTCCGGGCGGCGGCGGCCCTGCTGAGCGGGGACCTGCAAGCCCTGCGCCTGCTCCCCAGGATGCTCCGGAAGCGGCGCAAGATCGCCGGGATCCGCAAGCTCTCCCCGCGACAGGTGCGGGAACTCCTCCGGCGCCACCGGATCCCGCTCCGCAAACTCAGCGAGAACGCCGCGTAACCGTCGATCCCGAGGCCGGCGAGTGCCCCGCCTGCGGATCTCCAGAGTTCATTCGGTTGCTGACCGGAACCGACCGCCTGTTCGGCACCACGGACCGCCCGTTCCGCATCGTCGAATGCCACCGCTGCCATCTCATCCGTCTCGCGCCTCAGCCCTCGCCGCTCGAACTCGGCGGCTACTATCCGCCCGCCTACTGGTACGAACCTAAGCTGGGTGCGGCGGACCGGCTCGAGGAGAGCTACCGGCGCATCGTGCTGCGCGACCACGTGCGCTTCGTCCGCCGGGCGCTGGCCGCCTCCGGCGGAGGGCCCGTCCTCGACGTGGGATGTGGCGGAGGCCTGTTCCTGCGCCTGATGAGCGAGGGCGGCGCACGTGTGGCGGGCCTCGATTTTTCGCTGCCGGCCGCCGATATGGCCTGGCGGCGCTACGGCGTCCCGGCGGTCTGCGCCACCCTCTCCCACGCGCCCTTCCCTCCGGAAAGCTGCGCCGTCGTCACCATGTTCCATGTGCTCGAGCACCTCTACGAGCCCCAGAGCTACCTGGAATCCGCCCGGGAGGTGCTTCGCCCCAACGGCCGCCTGGTGGTGCAGATTCCCAACGCTTCCTGCTGGCAGTTCCTTCTGCTCGGGGAGAACTGGCGCGGCCTGGAGATCCCCCGCCACCTGTTCCACTTCCGCTTGAGCGATCTCGAAGTGCTCCTGGACCGCTGCGGCTTCGAGCCCGTGCGCTCGAAGCACTTCACGTTGCGCGACAACCCCGCCATGCTCGCCACCAGTCTCGCCCCATCGCTCGATCCGATGGCCCGAATGGTGCGCGGGGTAGCCGAAACCCCTCGCGTCAAGCTCATCAAGGACCTGCTCTACTTCGGCCTGGTCCTCGCCTCGACGCCGCTTACAATGGTCGAATCCGCGTGCCGCGCCGGTGCGACCGTCATGGTGGAGGCGCGCAAGAAGAAGTGACCTCCCGTTTCCCCCGCTGGCTCCAAGGCACGCCCGTCGAGCGTTACGTGCTCCACTTCGAGCGGTTGGTCGAAGACGCCGTCGCGGATTTTTCGTCGCAGTTGCCCGCCGGCGCGCGCGTCCTCGACGCCGGGGCCGGCGAAGGCCAATACGCGCGCCATTTCGCGCGCCACCGCTACACCGGCGTCGATCTCGGCGTGGGCGATTCCACCTGGAACTATGCTGCACTTCACGCCGTCGCCGACCTCCGGGCGCTTCCCTTCTCCGCTGCCAGCTTCGACGCGTGCGTGAACATCGTCACGCTGGAACACATCGCCGAGCCGCTCGACGCCTTGCGCGAGATGCACCGCGTGTTGGCGCCCGGCGGCCGCCTGCTGCTGGTGGTTCCCCACGAGTGGGAGGTCCACCAGTCGCCGCACGACTACTTCCGCTACACGCGCCACGGCGTCGAGCACCTGCTCAAGGCCGCGGGCTTCACCGAGTACAACATCGCAGCGGCGGGCGGTTACTTCCGCCTCCTGTCCCGGCGTTTGCTCAACGGCTTGCGCTACTTCCCGGGCCTCGCCTTCCCCCTGGCGGCCGTGTTTCTGGTCCCCCCGGCGCTCGTCCTGCCGCTTTTCGACTCGCTCGACCGCGACCGCGATTTCACTTTGGGCTACTTATGCACCGCACGAAAGCACTCCTGATCCTCTGGGCCTCACTGGCCGCCGGCGCCGACTTCAGCGGCGTTTCCGCGCTCAAGTTTACGGCCGCTTCGGTCAACTTCGGCCCGCGCCCCTCCGGCTCGCCCGCCATCCAGAAGCTCCAGAAGTACATCCTCGCGAACCTGAAGCAGTGCCGCTGCGAGGTCTCCGAGGACCGCTTCACGGCGCAGACGCCCGCCGGACCCGTCGCCTCCAACAACATCATCGCCCGTTTCCCGGGCGCCTCCGGCCGCGCCATCGCCATCACCGGCCACTACGACACCAAGGTCTTCCACGACTTCCGCTTCGTCGGCGCCAACGACGCCGGCTCCTCGACGGGCTTTCTCCTCGAATTGGCGCGCGTGCTCGCCGGCAAGCCTCGCAAAGACGACATCTACCTTGTTTGGTTCGACGCCGAGGAGGCCGTCGGCGAATGGTCTCCTACCGACGGCATCTACGGCAGCCGTCATTTGGCCGCGAAGTGGACCGCCGACGGCACCGCCCGCCGCCTGAAGGCGCTCATCAACATCGACATGATCGGCGACAAGGACCTCGAAATCCTCAAGGAGTCCTTCTCCTCCACCGCCCTCACGCGCCTGGTGTGGCAGGTCGCCGCCGATCTCGGCTACGCAAGGTTCTTCCCCAACCGCGCCATCGCGATCGAGGACGATCACGCTCCCTTCGTCCGCGCCGGCGTCCCCGCGCTCAACCTGATCGACTTCAATTACGGCCCGGACCATTCCTGGTGGCACACCAAGGAAGACACCATGGACAAGCTCAGCGCCTCCAGCCTCCAAATCGTCGGCGAGGTCGTTCTCGAGACCATACGGCGGCTGGAGCAGTAGATGGTGGCGCCTCCGCTGGTCGAATTCCGCAACGTCACCATCTGCCGCGGCGATCGCGTCGCCCTGGACGGTCTTTCGCTGTCCATCGCGAAGGGCGAGCATGTGGCCATCCTCGGTCCCAACGGCTCGGGCAAATCCACCCTTGTGAAGACCATCACGCGCGAGTGCTACCCCGTGCTGGAACCGGATTCCTACGTGCGCATCCTGGGCGAACACGTCTGGAACGTCTTCGACCTGCGCGTCCTATTGGGTATCGTGTCCGACGACCTGCTGGCGCACTGCGAGTGGGACATCACGGCGCGCGAACTGGTGCTATCCGGCTTTTTCAGTAGCGTCGGCATCTGGCCGTACCACCACGTGACGCCAGAAATGGAGCGCAAAGCCGCCGCCATCATGGACACTCTGGAGATCGCCGCCCTCGCCCCGCGCAGCATTCATGAGATGTCCAGCGGCGAACTGCGCCGCGCCCTGGTGGGCCGCGCGCTGGCGCACGACCCGGCCGCGCTCCTTCTGGACGAACCCACCAACAACCTGGACGTGCGCGCTCGCAACGAACTGTACGCCGTGCTCTCGCGCCTGGCCGCCTCCGGCACCGCCATCGTGATGGTGACGCACCATCTGGAGGACGTGCTGCCGGAAATCGGCCGCGTCGTTCTGCTTCGCCGCGGCAAGGTGTTCCTGGACGGGCCGAAAGAGCGGACGCTCACCTCGGAGGCATTGACGGCGGTCTTTGAAACGCCCCTGGCTGTCGTCAACCGCGCCGGCCGCTACCGCGTCGAACCCGCCGCCGTGGCCTGAATGCCGCCGTTTTCGTTCCACTGCGTGGCGTCGAAGGTCCTCGCGCGCCCGAACGGGTCGTCCAACTCCTTCACCGTGAACTGCACGCCGCCGCCCTTCACCTGAGCCTTCACAAAGTGATAGAAGTTCCCGCCGGCGAACCCCGAGTCCAGCCGCCATTGCTCCCGGATGTTCGCGCCGGAACTGCCCACCTCCATGTAGGTGACCCCGTCGCGCACCAACCGCACGAACTGGTGCCCGTGCCCGGAGACGACGTAATCCACGCCATATTGCTTGGCCAGCGCGTGCAGCGGGAAACTGGTATTGCCCGTCTTCAACAACACCAGCCAGAACGGCTTGTGGAAAAACACGAACTTCGGCTTGCGGTGCTGATTCTTTTGCAGGTCCTCTTCCAGGAACTTCAACTGCGTCGGCCCCAGCATG
>CAZVIK010000174.1:0-6153 GCA_964627045.1 uncultured Solibacteraceae bacterium
ACCAGGGCGCGCGTGCGCAGCCAGATGTCGGCCAGTTCGAGCAGCCCGCCCTTCGCTTCGTCGCCCAGCATGTCGTCTGCTCCCACGCCGGCGAGCTTGGCGCGCCGGCCGGCGATGAATTGCAGGAACGGCGGAAACTGCACCTCCGCCGAGGCTTTGCTAGAGGAGATCGCGCCGCCCCAGAGGAACTCCGGCACGCGCGTGTGGTCCATGACAAGGTAGAAGAGGGATTTCAGCATGTCGCGGATGTCGCCGGAGAAGCCCACCTGCGGCGAGGCGAACTTGAAGCTCGCGCCTTTTCCCAGGATCAACATGGTAAGCCGGTCCCAGAAAATAGTCAGGCGCGTCTTGGTCTCGCCGGATTTCTCGTCAACAAACTCTTCCTCTTCGCCGTTGAGTTGGGCGACCTGCTCTGGGTTATCGGCTCCCTCGACGACGGGCATGGGATTGCCGTGCAGCTCGGCCCCGTCCAGGCCCTTCGTCACCAGATCATCGTACCGGGCGAACAGGTCCAACAGCGCCTCGTAGATCGGGCGTCCGTGGGTCTCGTTGGTGCCCCGGTCGTTGGCGAAGTGCACGAGGGGCAGCCGGCCGATCAGGTTCTCGAAGTTGAAGGTCTCCTCCTGGCCGGCCCAGTGCTGGCCGTCTTTCGTGGCTTTTTTCCACTTCACCGTCACGGTCCGCCCATCGAGGCGGTATTCGTCCCTCACCGTGGCCGCGTCCAGTTCGGTCGTAATCGTGGCCGCGACCACCTCGCGGTAATCGAGATCGGCGAACTGGAGTTCGACCGTCTCCGGCGAGGGCACGCTGAGCGAGCCGTCCGGGTTGACCACAACGTACTGGTCGCCGAGGGCGTACAAATCCTCAAGCAACGTCAGGAAGCCGGCGTGCTGGCGGCCTGCCCACCGTGACAGGAGTGTGTTCGTGTAATCCAGGTCGTCCGCCGTCTCGGTTGCGCTTTCCTCAGCCGCCACGTCGCCGGCGGTCTCGACCGCGAATCCTGCGCCGTCTCCGAGGACGAAGCTGGCGACGATCTCGGTCAGGGGTTTGCAGAACAGCCCGCCAAAAGCGTAGCCTTTCGCTTTGCCGCGCCGCAGCAGGTCCCAGAAGCCGTAGTCTGTGCGCGTCTCGTCCACCGACTTCAGGCCGGCGCGGTGTCGCCAGAACTCCATACCCTGGACGATACGGCCCACGATCTCGCGGACCTGGCTGACTGCTTCTGCGCCGAGCGTCTGCGCGCCGGCGGCGCTGCGCCGGGCAAAAAGCCGTCCAATCATCGTCCTCTCCGCCCCTTTCCGTACAGCCCGGTCACGCGCACGCGCTGCGCCGACTTCGGTTCGGGCTGCGCCAGCGTCGCCAGGAAATAGCGCGTCGCATCCATGCCGTGGTTGAAGTCATCCACCGGGACCTCGCGCCTGGCGTGGCCCGCGCGGTCCTCCGGCCAGCGATAGAAGCCGAACTCGTCTACCGTGCACACCGGCGCGTGCTTCTCCTGGCCCGTCTTCGGATCGAGCGCCAGACTCGCGTCGCGCTCGACCAGCGCGTCGCCGAAGAAATACAGGCGCGGCGGCGTGCGCTCCCCGTCCGGCTGCGCCGGATCGACCGGCTCGTTGCCGAGCCACAGGCGCACGGTCTGGAGGCCCGTCACGATCTCCTTATCAGCAGCGGTCGTGGGGATGCCCAGCGCGTCCAGCTCGGCGCGGCCGGCGGCGTCGTGGTCGGCGAACGTCGCCCGGAACCGCTCGCCCGCGCTCAGATCGTTGATCTGCGCCCCGTGCACGGTCACGCGCCGGCCCGTCATGTAGATCTCGCGGTACAGCACGAACGATCCTTCCGGCAGCCCTGCCGGGTTGTCGGCGGGAAGCTGCGCGAACCACAGGCACACGAACGGGCTGGTGAACCCGAAGTCGATGCTGCGGTAGCGCCGCCACGCCGGGCGCAGCGCGAAGCGCTCGATGACGTGCAGCGTCGGGTCGAAGTTGTCGTACACCAGCCCTTCGGCGCCGACCCACTCGCCCAGCACGAAGCGGCGGTAGAACACGCCCGTGAAGCGTTTCACGCGCGCGAGGTAATCGGCGGGCAGGTGCGGGTTGTCGAACGTCTTCGTCTTGATGACGTGCGTCTGCGGGGGCCGGCGCACGAAGAAGTGCTGGTAGATCCAGTGGCCGGGGTGCCGGGGGTTGCACGCGCCGAAGAGCTGGCGGTGTTCCTTGCCGGCCAGGTTCAGGCGCAGCCGGCCGCCGAGCAGCACGTCCCACTCCTCGAACGTCAGCTCCTCTGCCTGGTCCACGCCGGCGTCGCCCAGGTTCAGGCTGGTGAACCAGGTCAGGTCCTTCTCGCCGGAGCGCAGGCCGCCGTAGACGATCTCGCTGCCGTTGGAGAGCTTGATGATCTGGTCCGACTTGTTGTGCTGCACGACCAGGTAGGGCGGGAGAGCCGGCGGCAGGTCGCCGTCGCCCCGCAGCAGCGTGCGCAGCGTGGTTGCCTTGAGCGCCTTGAGCGTGGAGCGAAAAAGGCCCACCTGATTGCCCGGATGCCGCAGGGCGCACCGGACCACTTTCCGGCACAGCGCGTAGGTCTTGCCCGCGCCGAACGCGCCGGAGAGCATCACCTCCGGCGCTGCGCTCTCGACGAACTCATCTTGCTTTTCCATCAGGCGCGGGGTCAGGCCGGCGACGTGCGCCGGCTCCAGCGCCTGCAAGCGCGCCAGCAGCGCGCGCTTGGCTGCTGGCGACCAGGTGCGCCAGTCACGCCCCAGCGACTCCGCTGTCTCTTGTGCGTGGGCTGTGAGCGGTAGTGCGACCATAAACACAAACGGCGCCGTCTCTTCAAGAGACTGCGCCGCCCAACCCCGGCTCCCGGAGCGCGCTCCGGCGCCGGCCCGTAAGACAGTCACAGCGCGGGCGCTTCGACGCGGCCCGCCATGCGTTCCCGGCGTCTCAGCCCTGCGCGGCGTCCAGCGCCGGCGCTGCCTTCGCCGACCTCATGGTCGCGCGCACATCGATCTGGTCGATGACGCCATTCCGAACCGACACCTGCAAGTTGCCGAACCCGCCGGCCAGACGCACGAGTACGAACGCCTGCCAGAGCTGCTCTTTCAGGTCGGCGTCGCTCATGCGCTCAGGGCTAGAACAGGAGTTCGGTTCCATCCTGTCTCGATTATATGACAAAAGTGCATCAGTCAAAAGTAGAATCGGGGTCACTATCGCTCGCTGTTGGCGCTTCGCCCTGAGTGCCCACGTCGTCTGGGGATGCGGCGCTCGCGTCCGGCGGCGCACCGCCTGGAAGCACGGGCTTCCCCGACAGCCGCTCCATCTCGTACTGGATCGCCGCGTTCAGGTCGGCGTCGCTCACCAACGCGATGCGCCCGGTCGGTTCACCCAGCGCCAGCATCTCCAATTCGGCCCCAACTTTCGCCAGGCGCGCGACGTGGGTAGGAGACAGCTTGCTATCGGTCGTGAGTTGGCCGGCGGCGTCGGCGGCTTTCTGGCGCAGGAGCGCGCCCAGTTCCGCCGTGTCGAGCCGCGCCTGCAAGCGGCGGCTTTCCAGCTTGGCGCGCAGATAGTCATCCTGGTAACGGTCGTAGGCGAGCGCGCGCTCCTGCCAGTCGTACCCTACGAACCAGCGTCGCCACGATGCAGGCACCTTCTTCGCACGAGGTAGCTGCTTGACCTGCTTGTACGCCGCCAGCATGGAACGGTCCTCCGGCGGCAAGTCGCGGTACGCCTGAAACGCGGCCCAGGCCGGCGCGGTCTCGCCGCGCTGCCGTTCCCAGGCGTGCAGCGTCTCCGGGTCGAGGCCCCTTATAGGTTGTTCATCTGCCATCACGCCAAATCACGCCGAAACACACCAGAGCGCGCATAGTTGCTTTGTTGCATTATAGCACACCTGTTTCAGGGCTTCTGGCGGCCCCGGTAATGGCAACTCTCATCCTCCAAAAGACAGTGATTCCGAACGAATGTGCTATAATATCCTGTACGATAATGCTGATTAACGTACCTAATGGAGCGCATGGTGTCAGACTATGAGATTTTGCCCGCCCTGCCTGAGCCGCTGCGCGTCGCCCGGCAAGCGACCCTCGATGCCCTGCCCAGCGCCAACAGCCGGCGCGCCTATGCCCGTGACCTCGACACCTTTTGGGCCTGGGCGCAGGCGCGGGGATTGCCGCCGCTGAACCTGGCGACGCTGGAAGCGTACAAGGCGGACCTGCTCGCTGCGGGCAAAGCGCCAGCGACGGTCAACCGCTACCTGTCCGCCGTGCGCGCCTGGCTGAAGAAAATCGCGCAACTCTACCCCGACTCCCGCCCGCTGGCGCAGGCGGCGCGGGAAGTGGAAAGCGTCAAAGTGGCCGGAGAACACGTCGGCCACCGCCTATCCTGGGACCAGATGCAGGCCGTGGTCAACCGCCCGCCGGCGGATACGCTCACGGGGCAGCGCGACCGCGCCCTGCTCGCGGTGCTGTTTGGCTGCTGGTTGCGCCGGCAGGAAGCGGTAGACCTGCGCTGGTCGCAACTGCGGCAAGTCGATGGGCACTGGTGTTTTGTGGACATCATCGGCAAGCGCCGCCGCAAGCGCACCGTCAAGGTGGAGGCCTGGGTGTACCGCCGGCTGCTGGCCTACGCCGATACCGCCGGATTGGACACACACGGCGACGGCCCGGTATTCGTGCGCCTGCGCAAGGGCGGCGGCGGCAAGGTCGTTGGAGCCGGCGAGCCGATCACGCCCAAGACGATCTACGCGACGCTGAAGCGGTACGCCCCTGGCCTGTCGCCACACGACGCCCGGCGCACCGGCGCGCAACTGGCGCGCAAGTTCGGTGCCCCCCTGGAGCAGATCAAGCACACGTTGGGGCATGAGCGTATCGAGACGACCGAGCGCTACACGGCGATTGGCCTGGACCTGGATCACAGCGCGACGGGGTATATCCCTCCGGTGGAGAGTGGATAGCTTATCATGGCACGCACGGTGTACATTTATGCACTCGAAGACCCTGAAGCCGGCGATGTACGCTATGTAGGGCGAAGTGTTGCTCCCCATCTGCGTTACTTCGCTCACCTCAGCGCTGCCACAAATGCGCTCATGGCAACCTGGATTCGAGAATTGAGGCAGCGTGGCCTCAAGCCTCGAATGATTATTTTGGAGAAAACCGATAGTTGCCAATGCGACGATGCCGAAAAGCGGTGGATTGAGTTCTACAAAACCCGAAGTGATTTGTTGAACGTTACCGGCGTTCGTGCATCAACATATGATTCTTGCGCAAACAGCATAGGGACCATCTATCCGGTCACGTACAGCACGTACTCCACTGATCCAAACACGGGGAGAATTGTGGAAAAGCGAAGGCTTCGGTTCAAGGCGCGCTTCAGTAAACCCGAAGTTAGTTGAGCGATGAGGAAAGCAGCAAGAGGCGCTATCGCGGTCAGCGCTCTCGACGCCTGGGCTGCGCGACAACGCGGCGAAGACTGACCGAAGCCCCACCGCATCCACGGTGGGGCTTTTTTGATTCTGATGACCTATAAGTCGAGAAGTGGTGGTTGTATTGAATGCGGATGCACAATCTCGCAGCCGACGATTTCGGAGAACCTACTCAGCTTACCGAGATCGTATGTGTGTACTGCACGCACAGGAGCCTGCCCTTTGAGCCACTTCGCCGAGGCGAGGTGGATAGCATCCATTGGCTTCAGACTCCAACCTTGCCGTATCGCGTAACGCATCAGCTCTCTGGCTTCAAGCGCAATTGCTTCTGAGAATTCAACAAACTCTATGTTGGGGTCAGACCAAAGTGCATCGATGGCATCTTCGATAGCAATATCAACGACCCACTGCTGTTGGCGAATTCCATAAGCCACCTCAACTTTGCTGACCGTAGCGGTCACAATCTTGAGGTCGTCGTCTCGCTCGACTTCGAGAAGAACTCCCTGAATGTCAGCAGCCCGATTGGGATCGTCGTTGATATAAGAGAGGAACACACAGGAATCCCAGTAGATGAACTCACGCCCGCTCGGCATCGCGCAGTCTCCTGATCGTGACCTCTGGGAGTTCCATGCCTTGATTATATGGTATTAAACCGCGCCCCCCCCAAAACATACGGTTTTCGGCGTGGGAAATGGGTAAAAACATTTTTAGCCCCGCGAATAAAACAAACCCCAATGC
>CAZVIK010000174.1:6163-8678 GCA_964627045.1 uncultured Solibacteraceae bacterium
GGTATGATACCGCGCGCCCGCCGATAGCTTCCGGTTTCTGCGTCGGGAATCTGGTCAATCCTCTTGATGCCTCGGACGATAACAGCTCGCCCATGGACGGGGTCGCGTCCAACGCGCCCGCTCACGACAACACGCCTTCCCCATACATCGCGCATCGTTTCCTCGTATCCGGGCTGCAGATAACAGGAAACAGCCTTATCGAAGAGTGCATCATAGAGCGTGAAGCGCAGACCATGCCGGCTTGTAAGAGTCTGAACGGTTCCCTTTACCGTCCCGTAAGCGAACCTCATCGTTGGGGAGCGCTTCCCCTGTTCAGCAGGCGAGACAATGGTCGCATCGCGCTGTTCTGTCTCAAACCGGATTGACGTGACTTTTCCGTCCAGTATTCCGGTGATTCCGGCTGCCGCCCGCTGAACCCTACGCGAATAAGGAATCGGTCTTCCTTGCTCCAGAGCTTCCCCGACAACGATGTATCCTTCGATGACTTGGTCGAGAGCGTATTCATCTTCCGCAATACCCAAGGCCGTTGTCAGTGCGCTACCGGCCTGCAAGTCATCTATGACCCATTCAATCGGCGTACCTTTTGCAATATCGCGGGTAAGACTATCGAGAAGCGCAGTCAAATGGCGCAACGCATCGGAGAAAGCGCCAAGAGGCACATCGCCGTTGAGGGCCAAAGTGACTGTTTTCCTGGACATCTCCTCCACCCTTTGTCTACAGTCATATGGACATCGCCGAATGACATAGCACGAGTGTTCTATAATAGTATGATACTTAAGATTGACATTCTTGACAAGAGGCCAGAACTCCCAGAATACGCTGTATGTGCTCACATGATACCATGAATCCCTTAACCTTTAGAAATGCGATAAGCTGGCACTTCAGCCCGTCATGTATCCAGCGGCTATCTCGCCAGCTAGGGATGGGTCGGTTCCCCCGCCCGAAACGCGCGCAGCATCTTCGCTGCGTCTACATCCGAGATGTGCCACAGGCCGGCGGCGTCCTTGTAGCGCCGCGCCTCCAGGATCTCGTCCAGCGTGAACTCGTCCGCCCCCGCAATCACGCGCTCGGCCACGGCGTGCGCCTCGATCACCTCAACCGGAACGCCGGATGGCTCCGGTGCAGGACCGTTCTCGCGCTGCGCACGCGCCGGCTTCGGCGGGGGCAGGACGTGCAGGCGCTGGTCCCGGATCTCGCCAGCGTAGGCCAGCAAATCGGGATGCGCGGGAATGAACAGGTGCGCCGCCTGGCTGCCCTCCACGCCGCGAACAAACCGAATAAACCGCCCGACCCACTGCCACAGGAAGAGATCGCTTCTCACGTTCGTGGCGTACACGCCCACGCGCAGACGCGGGATGTCCACGCCCTCGCTGACCATCTTGACCGCGACGAGCCAGGGCGCGGCGCTCTCTCGGAACGCGGTGATGCGCGCCGAGGACTCCGGCTCGTCCGAGATCGCCAGCGCCGGCTCCTCGCCGGTGACTTTTGTCACCAGGTCCACCAGATAACGCGCGTGGGCCTGGTCTTTGGCGACGATCAGACCGCCGGCGTTGCCCATCTGTTCCTCTCGCACCTGCCCCAAGCGCGCGTGTGCGTCGGCGATGACGGTCGTGAGCCACGCCTTGCTCTCAATCGCCATGTTGAGGTACACCGCCGCGTTCGCCGCGCTCACCTCGTCCTCGAAGCTCACTGCGAACGCCTCGTCGCCGCGTTTCGCTTTCCCGCGCAGGCCGTAGGTGTGGAAGTACGCCGGAATGACATACTCGCCCTCGCGCAGCGCTTCCTCATAGGTCATCTGGAAGTCCACCGCCAGACGGTGGTAGCGCTTGTCGTAGCGCGCGTAAGGGATGGCCCGCCCGTCGTTGCGAAACGGCGTGCCTGTCAAGTGCAGCCGAGCCTTTGCTTTGGAAAACGCGAGCTTAATCGCCTCGGCCCATGCCGCGCCGTCGCCGGCGTGGTGAATCTCGTCGAACGCCACAGCGGTGCGGTAGCTGTCCGTGACCAACCGCCGTACCGCCTCTGGGTCACGCTCGATCTGTTGGTATGTGAGCACGAGCACGCGCGCCTGCTCCGGCCACGCGCGGTTAGACGCGGGGAGGTCCGTGATGGCGCGGAAACCGATTTCTTCAGCGGTCGTCACCCACTGAGCGCGCAAGTGGTCGGTGTGGACCACGACAATCAGGCGTGACACGTCGCCCCGGTCGAGGAGCCACCAGAATACCTGAAGCGCCCCGATGGTCTTGCCGGCACCAGGACAGACGGCGGCAAAAAAGTCTTTGTGCTGAGGATTCTCCAGATACTTCAGCGCCGCTGACAGCATTGCGCGTTGCCAGGGGCGCAGTGGCAGGTGATTCGGCCAGGGGGGAAGGTTTAGCATTGGTTGCCTCGTTTCTTTATGCGCTTTCCACGCATTACGGCCTTCAGTACCGAGGGCGGGACGGTTTCACCATTCCAAGGCGCTGCGCCAGCACAGAACAGCGACCGTGCCATGTAGCCCCGCAGTTGCTTGTCGAAG
>CAZVIK010000175.1:0-8598 GCA_964627045.1 uncultured Solibacteraceae bacterium
ACGAGCCTGGGATGCTGGACAATACCTACGATTTTAGCGGGCTGAAGGTATTCATCGACCAGGCCAGCATGCTTTACCTGGATGGCGCCGAGGTGGACTACGTGGAAACCAATGAAGGTTCGGGGTTTAAGTTCAACAACCCGAACGTTCGGACCACTTGCGGCTGCGGCAGCTCGTTCAGCGCGTAGGGTTGCGGTCGGCGACGGGCAGCGCGCGGGGAAGCGGCGTCCCGCTGCGGCCTAGTAAAATGGCTTCGTGAGCGAGGCGAAGCCGCTTTCCGAGTTGGTCACCGAAGGGCAGAATCCCGCCTCCGAGGGGATCGACGCCCTGGAGACCGAAGCGGTCTTGCGCGTGATCAACGCGGAGGACCGCAAGGTGGCCGGTGCAGTCGCCGCAGAAATCCCCAACATCGCCAAGGCCGTGGACGCCGTGGCGGCCGCTTTTCGCGAGGGTGGTCGGCTGTTCTACATCGGCGCGGGAACCAGTGGACGTTTAGGCGTGCTGGACGCTTCCGAGTGCCCGCCTACCTTCGGCGTGCCCCCGGAAACGGTTCAGGGGATCATCGCGGGGGGAGACGCCGCGCTGGTCCGGGCCGCCGAGCAATCCGAAGACGACGCGGAGGCAGGCGCGCGCGACCTGCGGGCGCGCGGGTTCCAGGCCAAGGACGTCCTGGCCGGAATCGCGGCCAGCGGACGCACGCCGTACGTTCTGGGCGCGGTGGCGGCGGCTCGATCCATGGGCGCAAAGACCGTCGGCATCAGTTGCGTCCCGGATTCGGAGTTGTCGCGCGCTGTGGAGATCGCCATCACGCCGCTGACGGGCCCCGAGGTCATCGCCGGGTCAACGCGACTGAAGGCCGGCACGGCGACGAAACTCGTATTGAACATGCTCACGACGGCATCGATGATCCGGCTGGGGCACGTTTACGGGAATCTCATGGTGAACGTGCAACCGAGGAGCGGCAAGCTGCGCGACCGCGCGCTACGGATCGTGGAACGGGCCGCGGCCGTGGATAGGAATCGCGCCGCAGACCTGATGGCGCGGGCCGGAGGCGACGTGAAAACGGCCATCCTGATGGGCCGGACCGGCGCAGGGCGCGAGGAAGCCGCCGCACGGCTGGCGCGCGCCGGGGGCCGGCTGACGGAGGCGCTGCGAAATGGATAAGTTCCTGATACAGGGAGGCGTGCCGCTGGAAGGCGAGATCCCCGTCAGCGGCGCGAAAAACTCGGCGCTGCCGGCGCTGGCCGCCTGCCTGCTGACCGAAGAACCCGTGGCGCTGCGGCGCATTCCTCCGGTGCGGGACGTGCAGACGATGCAGAAGCTGCTGGCGTCCTGCGGGGCGGCGATCGAGGCCGCGGGCGGCGCGGTGAGGGTACAGGCGAGCGAATTCCGGTCGGTGGAAGCGCCCTACGAACTAGTGAAGACCATGCGCGCCTCCAGCCTGGTGCTGGGGCCGATGGTGGCCAGAAACGGCCGCGCGCGCGTGTCCATGCCCGGCGGTTGCGCGATCGGAGCGCGTCCGATCAACCTCCACCTGGCCGGACTGGAGCACCTGGGAGCGAAGATCCGAACCTCGCACGGGTACGTGGAGGCCGAAGCCCCCAACGGGCTGCGGGGCGGAGCGGTGCACTTCGACCGGATCACGGTGACGGGCACCGAGGACCTGCTGATGGCGGCGGTGCTGGCCGAGGGCGAGTCGGTGCTGGAGAACGCGGCGCGCGAGCCGGAGGTGGTGGACCTGGCGGCGCTGCTCACCAAGATGGGCGCCCGGATCGACGGCGCGGGGACATCGACAATCCGGGTGCGAGGCGTGACGCGGCTGCATGGCTGCGAACACGAGATCATCGCGGACCGAATCGAGGCCGGGACGTTCCTGGTGGCGGGAGCGATCACGCGCGGCGAGGTGCGCGTGACCGGCTGCGTCCCCGAACACCTTCGCGCACTCATCGCCAAGTTGCGGCAGACGGGCGTGGAGATTTCGCAGCCGTCCCCGGATTCGCTCGCCGTGAAGGTCCCCGGCAGGCTCACGGCAGCCGATGTGACCACCGAGGAGTACCCCGGCTTCGCCACGGACCTGCAAGCGCAATACATGGCGCTGGCGACGCAAGCCGAGGGCGCGTCCGTCATCACGGAGACGATCTTCGAGAACCGCTTCATGCACGCCCTGGAACTGGTGCGCATGGGAGCGGGCATTCGCCTGGACGGAAGGCAGGCCGTGGTGAGCGGGCCTCGCCCGCTGAGCGGCGCGGCGGTGCAGGCATCCGACCTCCGGGCCAGCGCGTCGTTGGTGCTGGCGGCCCTGGTGGCACAGGGCGAAACGGCGATCGACCGTGTGTACCACATCGACCGAGGTTACGAACGCATCGAGGACCAGTTAGGAAAAGCGGGGGCGAAGATCCGCCGCGTCAAATCCGCATAGAGTTCGATAGACCAATGCATCCTGGACACAAACAACATAATCCCGGCTTTTTGTACCTGGTGGACGACGCCAAGTCGCGCATCAAGCAGATCATGATCGAAGACCTCACCCGCATGATCGCGGCGAAGGAGGACTTCCTCCTGGTGGACGTGCGCGAAGAGAGCGAATGGGCGGCGGGGCACGCCGCCGGAGCCATCCACCTGGGCAAGGGGATCATCGAGCGCGACATCGAAACCGTGGTGCCTGACAAGTCGAAAAAGCTGGTTCTGTATTGCGGCGGCGGTTACCGTTCGGCGCTTGTGGCAGACAACCTGCAACGCATCGGGTACACCAACGTCATTTCGCTCGACGGCGGCTGGCGGGCGTACTCGGTATCCGGGCTGCCGGTCGAAAAGTAGCCCGCCGACCACGCGGTGCGGCCGGCGGGCGCGCCGCGTCTATTCCATCCTCTGCTGGCGGACGGGAAGCGTAACGGGGTTCGCCAGGACGCCGTTCTGCGAAATCTCGATCGCCAGATCGCCGTCGGGGGCCGACGCGGGCACCTTGCAATTAATTTGGTAGAGACCAACGGCGCCCGGAGTGAGGCCGGCGAACGCGATTTCGGCCGGTGCGCCCCCGATGGTCACCGTGGGCTGTACGGCGACGTGAGAAAGCGCGGTCATCGGCGCGGCTTCCCCGCTTGGCACCGCGGGCGCGGTGGCGCCCATGCCGACCAGATACAGGGCGATCCACTCGTCCGGGCGCGCGGGGCTGGCCGCGCCAACCAGCGAGTAGTCGCCGTGTTGCGCGATGACGCGGCCGTCGGAGTAGGCGGCCACGCCGGGGTTCACCTTGGTCAGGCGGATCGACTTAGGCCGCGAGTAGCGGCCGTCCACCTCCACGAAAATGCTGTGCTCCAAGGAGACGTCCAGTTCGGCGGGGATCTGAACGTTGACCTGGCCCGCGCTCACGAAGAACAACGGGGCCTCGACGCCGCCGATCCAAACGCGCGTCTTACCGAGCAGCTTGGGCAGGGGCATGGCCGAGGCCATCTCGGTCGAGAGGGCCAGATTCTGCCCATAGATGGCCGCCACGCCGCCGGGAGCCAAAAAGGCTCCCGGGATGGGATTCAAGCTGCTCATGACGGCGTAGTCGACGACGACCGGATCGCCGGCGTTCGGCTTGATGTAGCCGTGGATGTCGTAGGACGCCGGCTCGAGGCCGGGCTTGTCGGCATGCAGCGTCACGGTGAGAAAATCGACGGCGGCGAGCGGATACCAGATGCCGGAATAGAGCCCTCTTTCGGCGTCGGTGAGCGTCAGCGTGCGCGCGCGTTCGCCGTTGGAGAACGTGGCCGCGACGGTGGCGCCGGTGACCGGGTTGCCGCAGTCATCGTAGACGCGGGCCTTCAGGTCGGCCGGGTAATCCACCAGGTAGTTGAAGTGAGGGAGGGGCTCGCCTGGGACCAACAGCAGCCGCGATGGGGTGCAGGTGGAGGCCGCCAGGGGCGCTCCATCCCTGCCGGGCGACGAGCCGCCGCCTGGGCTGGAAACCAACATGCTGACAGGAATTCCGCGAATCAGGTCCTCGCCGAAGATGCTCTGAATCTGCACGAGGGAACTGGCGGAGTACTGGCCGAAGTCGAAGCTCGTCGAGTTGGCCTGCACAAAGACGGCGGTGTCGGAGGCCGGCGCGGCCACGCCTCCAGGGGAGGTCGTGCTGAGAAAGTCCGTGCCGGTGGAGGAGGCCGTGGTGACGCTGTAGGTGAGGGGCACCACATCGGGGTTCGAAATGACGAACTGCGCCTGCTGGGTCGCCGTCGATCCCAGCGGAGAGATGAACAGGATGCCGTCGTTCTTGATCTGTGGGACGTTTTTTTGCGTACTGGCGACAGGGATATCCCACCGGCTGTCATCCGCACCCGCCCATATCACGTCAAAGAAAGGCGAGTTCGAGGCCCCGGGGGCCGTGATCTTCAGGAGCCCCGTAGCGCCGTGCACTCCATCCTGGCCGGGGCTCGACGCCACGATGCGGCACGGATAGGTCACGAGTTTGATGTAAGCCTTCGACCAGTAATCCGGCAGGCGGCCCGTGGTGTCTTCGATATAGGCGAGGTTGCCGAAGCCAAGCAACTCAGCGCGGAAGTCGGTCGGGCCGAAGTCCATATTCGCGATGATCAGCTTGAACTCCGCCTTTGTGTCGGCATTGTCCCGCAGCCCGCAATTCGCCGAGTAGGTGTGGCCGGTGTCGCCTCGCGTAATCCGCGCCTTGCGGGCGGGATAATCGACGGAAACACCGACAGGTATTGTGGTCTGCCAGCCGGGGCCGTCAATCTGAATGGACCCGTGGTAGCCGCCGTAGTCGAGCTTGGTGGCATCGATGGAAACCGGGAGCGATTGCATTCCCAGCTGGCCCAGGGTGAAAGACGCGGGCGTGACGCTGAGCCAGTCTTTCCCGGAGACGACCTTGGCGGTAAGCGCGGCGGTCCCGTCGCCGGCATTTCCCACTAGAATGCGTTCTTCCTTTTTGAGGGACTCGCCGGATTCCATCCGGAAACTGGCGCCAATCTCGGCGGGCCAACTGCGCAGGTCGATGACGTAATCCGCCACGGTCAACTCGACGGTAACGGTGAAGGGGTCCTTGCCCACGGGCGTCAGGCGAACCTGGCCGGTGTAGGTCCCCGCGGCGAGTCCGCCCGGATTCGCCTGTACGGCCAGTTGGGCGGGCGTGGCGGTGGCCGCGCCCGGCGTGACGGTGAGCCAGGAGGGCGAACCCGGTCCGCTGGGGTTCAGGACGCTGGGAGTGAAGCTGACCGGTGAGATGTCCGTGGTGGAGACGGCCAGGGGGATCGTCTGTGGCGCGGAACCGGTCTTCGCCTGGAATTTCATCTTGCTGTAGGACGCGTAAAAGTCGCCCGGCGGGCCCACGGCGATCCGGTAGTCCCGGCTGGCCGTGCTACCCCGCGCGCAGGTCACTTGGAGAGTGAATTCGTAGTCGCCCACAGCGGTAGGAGCGCCCGTCAGGAAGCCGCCCTGCGGATGTCCGGTAATGCCAGGCGGCATTGTTCCGCTGGTCACCGTGTAGGTGTAGGGCCGGGCGCCGGCGCTTTCGTCCGCACCGCCCTTCACGATCCAGGCACCGTAGTCAACGCTGACGAAGCCGTCGTTGAGGTAAGGGCCGGGCTCCAGCGTGATGGGAGGGTTCACCTTGATGTTCATGCACCCGCTGATGAACCCCGACGAGTGGTCAACCGAGTAGCAGAGGCTGTACCCACTGCCGGTTGCCGTTGGCGTTCCACTGAGCGTACCGGTGGCGGTGTTGAAACTCATCCCCGGGGGCAGCGAAGTACCTGCCGTCTGCCTCCACGCGGAGGTCTGTGTGCATCCGGCAAGGGAGAGAGCCGCCGAATACGGCCGGTCGACCACGGCCGTCGGCAGCATGGCAGGAGAAACCGAACAGTCGGCGAACAACGAAACGCAAGCACCGATCAAGAGCAAGAACAGGAGCAGAGAGTGTCTGGACATGGCATCAACCTGTGAAAGAACGAGCGAAACCTCATTCTAGCCCGGACGCGGCGTACCGGCGGGCACCGGGAGGCCGCGGTGGAGACGAAGACGCGCGGTCAGCCCACCCGGATCACCACGCTCGCCGCCGGCAAACCCGGGGCGGTGGCGCGCAGCGTGGCCGGGCCGACCATTCCGGCCTTAGGACGCAGGATCGCCAGCGCGCGGCCGTGGAACGTCTTGGGATGCGGACTGCGGAAGCTGTGCACGTCTTTGGGATTGGCCGAGCCGGCGGCGGCCAGATCACACGAGCCGGTCACGGCGAGGGACACGGGGATTACGGCATCGGGCACAAGCTCCCCGGTCTTGTCGAGGACCTCGACGGTCACAAAGGCCAGATCGCCGGGCAGGCGTTTGATGGCGGCGCGGTCCGCGCGGAGGCGCAGGCGCGCGGGCTTGCCCACGGTCTTGAAGGCCAGTTCCGCCACCGGCGCGCCGCCGGCCAAGGCGATCGCTTTGAGTTCACCCGCCGCGTAGGGCACTTCGAACTCGGCCGTCCAGCGGGACTCGTCGCCAACCGGTTTCGTTCCAATCTCTTTGCCGTTTAACGACAGCCGGACCTCGTTGGCGGAAGCGTAGACGCGCACGCGCAGGGGCTTCGACTCATGTCCGGGCCAGGTCCAACTGCGAAGTTCGTCGGACCAGCCCCAGGCGGAGATGGTCTCGGTGCGGCCCGCCGGGAGCGGCCGCTGCACGGCCATCTCCAGTTTGCTCATCCCCCAGAGGACCTTGCGGAAGAACCACTGCGGCTTGGGCTCGCCGATGAGATCGACATCGCCGCAGTAACAGTTGAACCAAGGAAAACCGAGGCTGATGTTCCCCATGCCGGCCAGACCCGAAAAGACATTCCCGAGCCCGCCGCCGGGCGGCCCACCGGCCGCACCTTGCGTCCCTGCCGGCCCGCGTGCCGGCGCGTTGGGCGCGCCGCCGGGCCCGGCAGGCCCGATTCCGCCTCTTGCAGGCGCCGCCAGTTGCGCGTTGCCGATGGACGACTCTCCAAGGTGGTCCATGCCGGTCCACACAAAGTCGCCGATGACGTAGGGGTGCTTCTCGACGAGCCGCCAGTTCTCATGGGCGTGCTGCGGAAAGGACTCCGTTCCGAGAATGACGCGCTGCGGGTGGCGCTCGTGATCCGGTTCGTAATTGGCCCAGAGGTAGTTGTATCCGGCAACATCCAGGTGTTGAAACGCGGGGTCGAGCCCGGCGGCGGCGCGCCCGCCGTTGACACCGGCGGTGATGAGGCGCGTCGCATCGAGCGTGCGGATGCGGTCCACCAACTGCCTGGCGATTTCGACGCCGCGCGGCTCCAGGCGCTCCGGGATCTCGTTGCCGATGCTCCAAAAGACGACGCTGGGGTGGTTACGGTCGCGCCGCACCATCGCATCGATGTCGCGCTGCCACCATTCGGAAAAATAACGGTGATAGTCCTGCGCATTCTTCTGGCGCTCCCAGCAGTCGAAGGCCTCGTCCATGACGAGCATGCCGAGCCGGTCGCAGGCATCCAGGAAGGCCGGCGAAGGCGGGTTGTGCGCGGTGCGGATGGCGTTGAAGCCGTGCGCCTTCATGAGTTCGACGCGGCGTTCTTCGGCGCGGTCGATGGCCGCGGCCCCAAGCAGGCCGTTGTCGTGGTGCAGGCAGCCGCCCTTCAGCTTGATGCTCTCGCCGTTGATGCGCAAACCGTTCGCCGCGTCCACTTCGATCCGGCGAATGCCGAAGGCTTCGGCCGCCGAATCGGAGACCTTTCCCGCGTTGAGGAGTTCGACTTCGGCGCGATACAAGCGCGGGGCTGCCGGACTCCAAAGCTGCGGGTTGGCGACGCGAAGGGTCACTTCCGCACGGGCGTTCCCCCCGGCGGCGATCGATTGCGTGGCTTCCTCCAAGCCGGCCGGCGATCCGGCCGGATCGAGGAGGCGCACGCGCACGGCCACGTCCCTCGCGGAGGGACCGCGGTTTTCGATTTCGACGGCGGCCTTGACGGTGGCGCCGGTGGCGGAGATTTCCGGTGTGGCGATGTGCACGCCCCAAAGCGCCAGCCGCACGGCTCCCGTCGCGTTCAGCCAAACGTGACGGTAGATGCCGGAGCCGGAGTACCAGCGGCTGTTACGGCCTTCGTTCCTCACCCGCACCGCCACAACGTTCGCGCCGGTGCGGCGAACGTGAGGGGTCAGGTCGTAAGCGAACGCCGTGTAGCCGTAAGGGTGGTTGCCCAGGTGGACGCCGTTCAGCCAGGCATCGCCGTTCATGTAGACGCCGTCGAACAGGATTTCCAGTTGGCCATCGGCCGGGAGTTCCGCTGCCGAGAAGCGTTTGCGATACCAGCCCGTGCCGCCCACGAACCAGCCTGTATCGCGGCCGCCCGCGCTGAGACTGGTGTCGAACGGCCCCTCGCGCGTGGGCAGGCCCTCGGTGGTCCATAGCGAAGCGGCGCCGCTGGACTCCTCCGGCGCGGCGGGCAGGCTCTCGACGCTGAAATCATGAGGCAGATCGAGCGTACGCCAGGCGGAGTCGTCGAACTCCGGCCGTTCGGCGCCGGGTGCGTCCCCGCGCAGGAAACGCCAACCGCTGTCGAAGGGTTGCGCGCGCCGGGCCGGGGCCACCAGAGACCGGCCACCGCGCGCGGGCGCCCCGCTGCCGGCG
>CAZVIK010000176.1:0-8584 GCA_964627045.1 uncultured Solibacteraceae bacterium
GGGGAAAAAACTTGCACATTTATAAGGGGTCATTACCGTTTTTGGCGGCATTGTACAAAACGCCGACTCGGATGGCCGTCTTGGGCCAACGGCCTACGGCCGCTCCCACGCCGACGCGGCCAATCTGGTGGCGCGCCCACTCAAGCGGCACGGCGGCCTGCTGTTCTACCGCGGATTCGTGTACGACCACCACGCGGACTGGCGCAATCTGAAGAACGATCGTGCACGCGCCGCGTACGATAACTTTCAGCCCCTGGACGGCCAGTTCGAGGACAACGCCGTCGTCCAGATCAAGAACGGTCCTATCGATTTCCAGGTTCGCGAGCCGGCCTCCCCGCTCTTCGGGGCCCTCGAAAAGACCAACCAAGCGATCGAGTTGCAGATCACCCAGGAGTACCTGGGCCAGCAGCGCCAACTCTGCTATCTCGTCCCGATGTGGAAAGAAGTCCTCGACTTCGATCTCCACGCCAAGGGCCCCGGCACCCCGGTGAAGGCATTGGCGGCCGGGAAGGTCTTTCAGCGGCCGGCCGGGGGCTTCATCGGCGTTTCCAATGTGGGGATGGACACGAATTGGATGGGCCACCAACTGGCGCAGGCGAATCTATACGGTTTTGGGAGGCTGGCGTGGAACCCGGACCTGAGCGCCGAGCGAATCACCGGCGAATGGACGCGGCTGACCTACGGCCACGACGACCGCGTGGTCCGGACCATCTCCGCGATGCAGCTCAGTTCTTGGCGAACCCACGAGAACTACACCGGCCCGCTCGGCGCGCAGTCGCTCACCGACATCGTCGGGCCGCACTACGGCCCTGCCGTCGAGGCTTCCGAGCGCAACGGCTGGGGCCAATGGCATCGGGCCGACGGCCAGGGAATCGGGATGGACCGCACGGTGGCGACGGGGACTGGGTTCATCGGCCAGTACCGACCGGCCGTCGCCAAGCTCTACGAGTCCTTGAAGGACTGCCCGGACGAGTTGATCTTGTGGATGCACCACGTGCCGTATACACACGTGTTGCGATCCGGCAAGACGGTGATCCAACACATCTACGACACTCACTATCAGGGCGCCGAGGAGGCCGCCGGCTTTGTCGAGCAGTGGAAATCGCTGGAGGGGTTGGTGGATGAGCAGCGGTATCGCGAGGTCCTGGCGCGCCTGGAGTATCAGGCGGGCTACGCCGAAGTCTGGCGCGACGCCATCTGTAACTGGTTTCTGAAGACCTCGGGCATCCCGGACTCCCGGGGAAGAGCCGGCCATTTCCCCGGACGTACCGAAGCCGAAGCCGCAAGCCTCGATGGATACCTCACCGAGGATGTGACGCCCTGGGAGGCGGCCTCCGGCGCCCGCGCCGTTCGTTGCCCCGCCCCGAAGTGCACGGCGAGCGTTCGTTACGACGGCGAGGCGGGATGGCACGATGTCGCGGTGCAGTACTTTGACGTCAACAGCGGCGCCGCCAGGTTTCGACTCTACCTCGGAGAGCAGGTGGTCGACGAGTGGGTGGCCGACGACACGTTTCCCACGCGCCGCATCGACTCGCACTCCTCCACGCGGCGGACGGTTCGCGGTTTGCCCCTCCGCAATGGCGACCTGATCCGGATCGAGGGCCATCCCGACGCGGGTGACGGTGCGGCGCTGGACTACGTCGAGATCCGCGCCACCGCTCCTGTGTCGTCTCCGGCCCGGGTAGTACGATGACTTGTGATGACGAACCTGAACCGGGCAGTTCTCCTGGTGATTCTAGTCGCGACGGCGGCCGCGGCTACGGATAGCATCACGGCCTTCGGCCATCGGTGGCGCGTGCCGTTCGCAGCGGATTGGCGCGTCGCGGCCGAAGACGGAATTGAGACGCTCGAACTGCTGGTCCCGCGCCCGTCGACCCAGCCGCGGCGGCCATCTCAATACGCGTTGGCCGACACCCCGGAATGGATCGAGGTGACGCTTGACCTTGAGGTGCAGCGGGAACCGGAGTCTTCTCGTCAAATGCATCCGTCGTTGATTCTGGTTTACGCCTGGCGTGACGCCAACCACTTCAATTACGCGCACCTATCGGTGGACAGGGCCGCCGACGTCCCGGTCCACAACGGGATCTTCCGGGTCGACGGCGGCGACCGCGTCCGGATCAGCGCCACCGAAGGGCCGGCCAGCCTGGGTGGGAAAGGCTGGCAGAAGGTCAGGCTGGTCTACCACGCCCGTTCCGGCCATGTGGAAGTCCTCGTAGACGGGAAGGCCAATCCGTCGCTCCAGGCAACGGATCCCGGCCTTGGACCGGGGAAGGTTGGCATCGGCAGCTTCTTCGACATGGGGCGTTTTCGCGCCGTCAGGATCGCCGGCGTACCAGCCCCGGCGGGGGGCCGGCCCGAGGGCGGCCAGACCGCTCCTTAGTACTTTTTGTGCCACCTGCAACCCTCTTGAATCGTTGGGCCTGCCGGGTTTCCGCCCGCCCGAAGGCTCCCCAAAAACCGTTTTGTTCTAGTACGTGCGGCCCCTTACTAACTTGTTTTCAGGCGTCAACATTCCTATTGACCCTTCGCCGTGCATCGCGGACCATGGAATTGCCGGCGGGGTAGGATCGCCGGCTGGCGAAAAAGAAAACCCAGGATGGGACCGAGAATGGCGAAAGCCTGCGCAATTGACGATGCTTGCCACCCGGAGCCGAGACCATGGTAACCGGACGCCGGAAGCTCATCAGCTTCCGTCTCAACGATGAGGAGTACGACCGCCTGAAATCTCTTAGTGACGCCTGCGGCGCGCGCAGCTTGTCTGACTTCGTGCGGTCGTGCGTGCGCACCATGCTGGATGCCGACCGTGGGTGGGACGAAAGGCTGGATTGCAGTGTACGCGAGTTCGGGCAACGCGCCGCCGGCCTGCAGACCTTGGTCGAGGAGATGAACCAATTGCTTCGGGTTGCACAACTCAGCCAGAAGAGAACGGCCTGATCGGGATCCCCCGGCGAATCCAATGCACAGAACAGGTGGTCAATCTCTTAGAGCAGTGCCCGCGCCGCCCGTGGCGCCCTGGGTGTCCCCCGAACGCACGGAAAGCGTCCTGTTCCGCGGCGGGTGGATGCGCGCCATGCACGCCAGCGTCGATCAATTGGCCCATACCGACATCCCCGTGGTTCTCCAGGGTGAGACCGGTGCCGGCAAGGAGGTGGTCGCCCGGGAGATTCACGGCCGTTCCGATCGTCGCGACCGGCCCTTTGTGAAGATCAACTGCGCCGCCGTCCCGCTCGAGTTGCTCGAGAGTGAACTGTTCGGCTACGAACGCGGGGCGTTTACCGGCGCCATGGCCAGCAAGCCCGGCAAGTTCGAGGTGGCCGATGGGGGCACCATCCTGCTGGACGAGATCGGCGACATGGATCTGAAGCTCCAGGCCAAGCTCCTGCACGTGCTGCAAGACGGCGAGTTCCAGCGCCTGGGCGGGACATCCACGGTGCGCGTCGATGTGCGCGTGATCGCCGCGACGCACCGCAATCTCCGGCAGGAGATCGCCGCCGGGCGTTTTCGGGAAGACCTTTATTACCGGCTCAACG
Organism: uncultured Solibacteraceae bacterium; assembly: GCA_964627045.1. Lineage (GTDB taxonomy): Bacteria > Acidobacteriota > Terriglobia > Bryobacterales > Bryobacteraceae > CAZVIK01. Next base: position 3,531 of record CAZVIK010000176.1, read on the forward strand.
TGGTGACCTTGCAGGTGCCGCCGCTTCGCGAACGCCGCGATGAGATCCTGCCGCTCGCCAGTTTCTTCCTGGCCAAGCACGCCCGGGCCGGGACACCGCTTCCGGTGCTCGGCGCTTCGCTGGAAGAGGCATTGCTGGCGCACAGTTGGCCGGGCAATATCCGCGAACTGGAAAACCTGATGCGCCGGTTTTTGGTGTTCGCCGACGCGGCGCCGTTGATTCGGGAGTTGTGCGAGTCCGCAGGGCAGGCCCCCCCGTCTGCCGCCGCCTTGCCGCCCGAATCCAGTGTGGGAACGTGCGGGCTTCCGGGCGGTGTTCCGACGCTCAGCCAGGTGGATGACGCCCGAAACCGGGCGGAGGCCCAGGCGATCCAAGCGGCGCTTACCCGCGTTCGTTGGAACCGGCGCCGGGCAGCGGTGCTCCTGAACGTGGAATACAAGAACCTGCTCTACAAAATGAAAAAGCTGGGAATCGATGGTCCGCGTGCGGCGTCCGCCGCGGGCAAGGAGTAACCGGATGCAGAGCGCTTACCGGCAGCCGCGGCTGCCCGCGCTGTTGTTGCTGCGGCGCGCTGCGTAGGGTTTCGTTTCCGGAAGGGATCTACAAAATGTACGAAGACTATTTCGGTTTGTCCCGCAGGCCTTTCACGATGTCCGCCGATCCTCAGTTCCTGTACCTTACCCCGCAACATCGCGAGGCGGCGACGGGCCTGATCTACTCGGTCCTGAAGCACAAGGGCATGGTCACGGTCACAGGCGAGCCCGGCACCGGGAAGACCACGGTTCTCAAGGCTGTGTTGGCGTCCATCTCCGGTGCGTCGATCAAGGTCGCCTACGTTACGGTGCCCACGATGACGGCGGGTGAGTTTCTGGAATTCATGCTGCTGCAATTCGGCCTGCTCAATCTCGCGCGCGCCAACAAAGCCGAGCGGTTGGTGATGTTCGAGCGCTTCCTGCTGAACATGTACGAAAAAAACCGGACGGTGGTCCTGGTGGTGGATGAGGCGCATAAGCTCAGCGACGAGATCCTCGAGGAAGTCCGGCTGCTGACCAATTTCGAGACCGGCCAGGGAAAGCTGGTCCAAGTGGTGCTGGCAGGACAACCCGAATTGGAGGACGTACTGCGGCGCGGGGAAATGAGCCAACTGAAGCAACGCGTGGCCTACCGCTTCACGCTGAAGGGTCTCACCGAGCCTGAAGTCGGGGGCTACATCGCACACCGCTGGGCGCGCGCCGGCGGTCAGGCGGACCCTCCCTTTGACGAAGAGGCCGTCCGCAGCGTCGCACTTTACTCACAAGGCATTCCCCGGCTGGTGAATGCACTCTGCGACAACGCCCTGGTGATGGCCTACGGAGAGGGCGCGACAATCGTTCGGGGCGCCACCGTCAACGATGCGGCCCGGGACCTGGATCTTGCCGGACAGGAAGCGCCGTTTCCACTCAGCGCGGAGTCGGGACAGACCGACCTTAAGGACCTCGAGTTGTTGGTGGCCGCCAATGCTCTTGCCGATTCCCGCACCAGCCCGGTGTTGGAGCGCGCGACCGTCCCGAGGCGGGATTCCTGGTTGGTGCGCTCGGCGCGCAAGCTATTGGCCACCCACTCTCGCGACGGAGAGTGAGGGGCACGCCGCCGTTCTTCAGCACGTCCAGACGGCGCGGAGGGGCGCCGAGCCAGGGGCCTCGATTCAAGTCCTGCTTGCCGGGCCAGGCGTGTCCGACGGATGGTCAACCGCGGGCCACCAGCCCACCTCAGATCCTCCGCGTGACTCGCAGGCATAACCCGTTCATCTCCTTCAGTTGATCGGCGTTTTTGCCAACTGGGTTCCGAACCGAGCCTCCACCCCGCCCTTCAGCCGCAGTTCCTACCACTCCCGCAATGACCGCCGATGGCGAAGCCCCCCGGGCGCGGCGGTCCCTATCTCCGCCGATGCTAGGATGATCGAGGAGGTCTGCGCATGGGAGCGCTGGCTCGAACCTTGAATGTGTTTGCCCTGGGTGAGGCCGTTCTGCCGGCGGACATGGGAATCCCGCCGTCCCCTCTGACGTGCTCCGCGGAGACCCCCTTCCCCCACGCCGCGCCGCGAGTCGCGTCCCAACACCGTTCCGGGGCTCTCATCGACGGCGGCCTGGGGAGCGCCGGAGCGACGTCCCTATGAGCGGTCTCGCGCGAGAGGCCGGCGGCGCCTGCACATTGGCGCGGTACGAATCGGAGTTTGCCGACAGGCATCTGCTGCATGGCATCCTCTCCCGTTGGAGCGTACGAAAGCCTGACGCTGTGGCGCTGATCAGCCACGACCATGATCAGACGCTGAACTGGGCGGCCCTTGAAGCTGCGACATCGTCGCTTGCCTCGGAGCTGCTGCGCCTCGGCTTCCGCAAGGGCGATTTCCTGGCGACCTCGCTGCCGTTTCTCTTGGAGCACGTGGTCCTGGAGTACGCCTGTTTCAAGATCGGGGTGATTCACGCTCCGCTGGACCTCCGCCTCCGCCCGGCCGAGGTGATCCGATCGCTTGAACAGATCCAGGCCCGCGGCTACGCCTTTCCCGGCCGCACACCGGCGGCCGACTTTCGTGAACTCGGCCTCGCGGCGCGGGCCCGCTGCGCATCGGTGGAACGCCTGTTCCAGTTCTCTCCTCCTGAAGACACGGTCGAGGGCGCGTTGTCTTTCCCCCGCCTTCTGGCCAGCATGCCGGGCTCGCCGTCCGCGGGACTGTCGCGCGCGACGGCTGAGGTTGGGCCGTCCGACGTGGCACAGGTCATTTTCACCACCGGTTCTACCGGAAGTCCCAAACCCGCGCTGCTCTCGCACCGCAATATCACCTGCCAGAATCTGGCGCTGGGCCTCGCGTTTGGCTTCGGCGAGCAGACCCGTCTTCTGGTGAATCTGCCGCCTTCCCACGTGGGCGGCCAAGCCGAGGCATTGATGACGACGCTGTTCTGGGGTGGAACGGCGGTCATGCTCGGCGTTTTCGACCCGCTTCGGTCCTTGCAGGCGATTGAAGCACGAAGAGTGAACATCGTCGGGCAAATACCGGCTATGTTCAACTACGAGTGGCGCCTGCCGGATTTCTCCCGTTTCGATTTGAGCAGCCTCGATTTTGCTATCTACGGCGGCCAACAGGTTTCCCGCCCGTTCCTCGAGAGGCTCTCCACGATGGCGCCGCGGATTGGCACCGGGCTGGGGCTGACCGAATGCGCCGGGTTCTGCACCTATACGCGGCCGGACGCCGGCGTGGACGGGCTTTCGGATTCCCTGGGTGAGGATGTTCCGCTCTATCCGATGAGCATCCGGCATCCCATGCGCGACGACGGCTTGGCCGGCGGCGTTTTGCCTGACGGGGAAGTCGGGCTGGTGTGCTTCGAGGGTCCGCAGACGTTCCTCGGCTACGTTGGCGACCCGGAGGCGACGGCTCGGGCCGTTTCGCGCGACGGAGTGCTGTACACCGGCGATATGGGCTGCCGCGCCGAGTGTGGGTTGCGCTTTTCCGGCCGCGCCAAGTGGATCATTAAGCCGGCCGGCCACCAGGTGTTTCCCGGGGATGTCGAGACTCATTTCTGCCGGATGGAACGCGAAATCGCGGCGTGTGCCGCCGTCGGGGTCCCGCATCCACTGCTGGCTGAGGCCATCGTTTTGTTCGTCGAGAAGCGCGCCGGCGCGGAGGTTTCCGTGGCCGGCCTGCGCCGCCATGCCCGCGCGATTGCCTCCTACATGCGGCCGCTCCACTATGTTCTCCTGGACCCGGGGGAGATGCCCCTAAACCGCGCCGCCAAGAGCGACTACATCCGTCTCCAGGAACTCGCACGAGCCGAGGCCGCGCGCCTTGGATGGACGGCTCAAGCGTAAACCCCTTCGACGGCCTTCCGTCATTCATGATTGAGGAGACCTCAACCATGAAGATCACGCGATTCGTTGCCGGGCTGGTGGCGGTAGTGGCGCTGGCCCAGACGGTTTCAGCCCAACCACGGGCCCGCGCCCGTGCCGGCCAGGGCGGCATCGCCGCTATCAAGCAGCACCTGGAGCTTTCCGACGCTCAGGTTCAACAACTTACGGCTCTGCGCCGCGAGGAGGGCGACGCGCTCGCTTCGATCCGTGAGCAGATCAGGGAGAAGGCCCAGGCGCTTGGGGAAGCACGTAGCGCCACCAATCCGGACCCGACCGCGGTGGGGCAACTCACCCTGGAATTGCAGCGCATGCGGGAGCAAGTCCGGGCGGTCAACCGGGAGTATCACGAGAAGGCGCTAGCGATTCTGGATGCGTCCCAAAGAGCGAAACTGGAAGCCCTGGAAGGGGTGACCCGGCGTGCAGTGGCTGCCCGTCCTGCGGCCGCCGGAGCCGCCGCGCTCAACCTGATGCTGCCCCTTGATCCGCCGCGCCCACCCGCAGGCGTGACCCCGTAGCCCGTCGCAGTTCCCCAAGAAAGCAAGGAGGCCTCAAGGTTGGGGACCTTGAGGCCTCACTCAGAGGGGCTAGCGACGAGCTGGGTCTCGCCGCTGGGATGCAATAAGTCAATGACGACTTATGTTTGCCCTATACGACTGCACTTGACGTTCCACTTTGTCCGGACCGGGAACACTTGAAAAATCGGGCTTTGGATTTCGGAGATTCACCTCCGCTATGCGTGATATGCCCAATTGCGGACCTTCCCCCACCCTACGCCAGAGGATACCTACGGTCTGCGCGCCTTCAGCGCCGGGGCGATCAGAGTGTCAACGTCCTTCTGTATCTCCTCCGGCCGCCGGTTTCCGTCGATCCTGTGCAACCTGCGGCTCGAGTAAAACTCGACGAGCGGTCCGGTCTGTTCGGCGTAGGCCTTCAGGCGCGCCCGGATGACGCTTTCCTTGTCGTCGTCGCGCTGGATGAGGGCCGCGCCCTCGACGTCGCAGACGCCCTCCTTCTGCGGGGGCTGGCTCAACAGGTTGTAGATCTTTCCGCACACCGGACACTGCCGGCGCGAGGTCAGCCGCGCGACCAGGACATCGTCGGGCACCTCGAGATACAAGATCTCGGGTTCCGGGTAGGCCAGTTCCTTCAGAAGTCCGTCGAGGAACTCGGCT
>CAZVIK010000177.1:0-5962 GCA_964627045.1 uncultured Solibacteraceae bacterium
AAAACTTGGCAATATCTCGAAGTTCTATCGGCGATCGACCAGCAGTCTCGTATAGCGCGCCCAGCACCCACAAATTCCGCTTCGTATAAAAGTGGTGCACGTGAGTTATCCCGGCATGAACGCCAGCTCGCCAGGTATCGCCCCACTGTTCGCCCTTAAACATCATCGGCTCGGTCGGGAACCAGTAGGGGATGTCCAGTTCCTCGATCTTCTCGATGAGCGCCAGATCAAAGGCATCGGGCGTCTTCTCAAAGCGCTTCTTGCCGACGCTGTAGTTGATGAGCACCGGCACCTGCTTGGCCTGGCGGATGGTCTGGCCGATGGCCTTGTCGTATTTGGTCACCCAGGTGCGGTCCATGGTGCGCTTGGTAAGCTGCGCCCCGCAGTGCGGGCAGGGAAACTGGTCGTGCACCTTGCCTGCTTCTTTATCCACCGCCACTTCCCAGAATATCACCTCCTGCGTGCACTCCGGGCAGACGAAGACATCGGACCAGACGGTGTAGTTGATTTTGCCGAGGGCAAAATCAACGGTTCCTAGTTTCTGGTTCCTGGTTCCTAGTTCAGCAAAAATCTGCCTGATTTCATCAATTGTTTTTGCCTTGCGAATCCGGTTGGCTAGTTCCACGAACCTATCATCACTAGGAACCGACAACCCTGAACCTGGAACTCCGCGCGAGAGCGTGGCGTACATCCAGGCACACTCTTCCTCCACCTCCTTCAGGATCCGTTTCGCTTCGCGTTCGAAGGCCTTAACATCCACCGGTGTGTTGTAGTTATAGGCGATGAAGGTGGCGGCCGGGGACAGGTCGTTGAGGATGGCTCGCCGGGCGCCCAGTTTGGAAAACGGCTTCCAGACCGTCTTGCCGTTCTCGTCTGTTTCCTGCTGGTAGATGAAGCCTTGCTCATCCACCTTATAGCCCAAAGACTCCACTGTCTTGCGGTCGCCGCAGAGCTGGGCGGCCACGCCGGTCATCCCCGTTCCGCAGAAGCCGTCAAAGACCACATCGCCCGGCTCGGTGTAGTGCAGGATGTAGCGCATGATCGCCTTGTGCGGCACCTTGGTGTGGTAGGAGTGGGCGTTGTAGATGGGATCGTTCTTCCCCTCGCTCACGTCCGCGGCGAACGGCTCTCGATGGTAGGACTGAGGACTGAGTGCTGAGGACTGAGTGTCTCGCGCTTCTTGCTCAGTCCTCAGTCCTCGTTTCTCAGCACTCCAGTGAGCGATGAAATCGCGAACGAAGGGGTTCGGACACGCCGTGTAATAGGGTGGATCGGAGAGGTTCAGGATGTCCTCGATCTCACCATGCGGGAAGCCGACCTCAGCCTTGTACAGGCTGAGGAGTTCCTGGTTTTGGGTTCCTGGTTTCTGGTTTTCGGAACCCTGAACCCTGAACTGTGAACCAGGAACCCCGTGGCGCGCCGCTTGACCCATACGTTCCGCCAGTTCTCGGATTCGCTGGTCGTCTCCGACCGGCCACTTTTCGAGAGATTTCAGGCGCGCCGCGGTGTCTTCCACCGTGGTGAAGGGCACACCGCCGAGCTTGGCGTGAAGTTCCTCCAGCCCTTCGCGCAAGAGGCGGAGGAAGTGCTCCCGCCGTGCCTCGTCGGAGTCGAATGTCTTGCCAAGACATTCGACCGGATCGCCGCCTTCGGAGGGGTTTCTGGTTCCTCGTTCCTGGTTGAATTCGAGTTGTTTTTGATGGCTCATGCGAACTTCACTCCTTTGTCGGCGGACTTGGTGAGATAGCGGATGAAGCCGCCAATAAGGTTCCCGGTCGATTGAGAAAGGCTGTAAAGCTGTTGGAATTGATCTTTCGTGAGATACCCGGCATCCACGGCAACATAGAGCTGGGCTTGCACTTCTGATACCGAACCTTTCGCCATAGACAGGAACTGGATGAACTCGCGGTTTCCGCCTCGTCCAAAACCTTCGGCGATGTTGGACATGATGGAGACCGAGGCTCGGCGTATCTGATCGCGAAGGCCAAAGTCCTTGGCAAAAGTCCCTCGATTTGTGACTCGGTATATTTCCCGTGTCAGCTCGCGAGCCTTTTGCCATGCTTCTATGTCTTCAAACTTCTCGATACTCGCCATCATTTCTCTCCAACCAGGAACTCCGAACCAGGAACCAGAAACCGAAAGTTCGGATCGTCATTCCAGGACAATCCGAACTTTCCCTGGCTCGTTGCCCCTGGTGAGTTCATCGAGGTATTCCTCAAAACGTTTCTTCATCTCCGACGGCGTCGCCGGTGAGCCGCCTTTGAGAAGGGCTGCGCGCAGATCCTCAGGTCTAATCGCGACCTTGACCAGCCCGGAGAGCACCTCCTGCAGGGCGTGAATGAATTCTGGCGTAAGCTCCTCGGGTAGCTTCCGTTCCTTGAGGAAGGCGTCCACCAGCTTCCTGGGCTCGGGCTTGAGCAGGTCGAGGTTGCCACGGGTGGTCGGGTCCTCCAGGTTGGTGATCAACGCCGCCGTCCAGTCTTCGATCATCTTGTCAAGCTCATCATCGAGCTGATCCAAAAGCACGGCGACGTTGATCAGTTTCTGGTTCCTGGTTGAGGGTTCCTGGTTATCATGTCCAGGAACCAGGAACCCAGAACTCACAACCGCTTCCGCCGACGGACGGAAGCCGCAATGGGGGCAGACCGGCGATGCGTCGAGGTCCTGCTCGGTGAGCGCGAAGCAGCTCTTCAGGCCGGCCAGACGGTTCTGGAAATCGGTCAGGTGCTGGCGCGGCATCAGGTCGATGGTGGAGAGCCTCGAGAGGGTCTTGAGCCGCTCGTCTCCCATCAGCGCGCTCTTGCGCTTGTCCTCGTTCACGCCCAGTCGGGCCCTGGTGTGCATGGCGAGATAGGCTTGCACGTAGGACTTCTTGAGGTCGGTGAGCTTGCGCAGGGTCTGCTGGCGGAAAGCACTGGACGTGCGCTGGGCCGGGTCCGACACCTGCGCGAGCACCGCGTCCCGGGTCGCCTTCATCCGCTCCACCCATTCGTGGTCCGTGGGCAGCACCGCCTCGGCGGTGGAGAGATAGGAGGCCACCGGGCCCAGGTCGCTCACCAGCTCCTGCAGGGACTCGATCTCCGAGAGGGCCGCAAGACCCTCTTCGTGACGCTTCACCGCTAAAGCGTCGTAGCGGAAGTTCTTGAGCTTGCCAGGCGAGGAGTAGGCCTGGAGGGATTCCAGGAAGGTCTTGGTCTGGTCGAGCCGGTCGCGCAGCTGGGCTGCTTCCTCCTCGGCGAGCAGGTTCCTGCCCCAGAACGGCAGACCGCTTTGCAGACTCTGCTGGACCAGGACCAGCTTCTCCACCACCTCGGAGATGGCTTTCTGGAGCTGCTGGACCGGCTCTTCCTTACCCTGGGTGACGAGCTGCGCCATGCCCGGCGTGAGTCCGAGCAGCTCGAAGAGCGCCTTGAGGGCGGGCAGGTTCCAGTCCTTGGGCCGCTCGATGTGCTTGAAGTGGGCCAGCTCGTCGATGCTCGTCGCAGCCAGCTGCGGCAGCCCGGCGGCGTCGAACTTCTTGCCGGGAATCGAAAGCACCAGGTCACCGGAGTAGACCAGCGCGGCCAGGACGACCGCGACCCATTCCGGTTCCAGGCGATAGCGGTCCTTGTCCATGTATTCCACGCCCTTGTCATCCTGTATCAGCTCCGAGCGGTTGACTACCTGGCCGTGCCCCTTCTTCTTGAGGATGTTCAGGACGTGCTTCGCGTACTTGGAGCGGTACGGGTCGAGCCGCTCTCCGTCGAGGAGCTCCAGGGCGTCGAGCACGGCGGTTGCCTGGCGGGTAGCGTTCTGTCCGGCGATGGCGCGCAGGGCGTCCTGTGCCGCCTGCTCGCGGTTCTGGCCCGTGATGAGCACCGAGAAGTAGGGGTACTCGGGCGCCTGGTCCTGGAAGTGGGCGGACAGGACGATGCCGGCGATGGTGTTCACCAGGTCGCGGAAGTTGATCCGCTCGTGGGAAGCGATCCCGGACAGCTCGCGGATGGACTTGCCCTTGGCCCATTCCACCAGCGACTTGGTGCGTCCCTGGTAGGTCACCTCGAACGCGTCCGTCATGTGCTTCTGCAGCCAGCTCACCAGGTCCCGCAGGAATCCAGAGGCCTTGGACTCGTAGGTGGCCTTGGCGTGGCCGCTCGAGGTGGACGCGAGGTCCAGCGCCGCGGCGTAGTTCGTCAGCGCGGTCCGAAACTCTTCGTCCGTGTTGGTCAGGCGAAGGAACACTTCATCGGCCTTCTTCTCGTCCTTGAAGTGCGGCGGATCGAACGGCTGGATAAAGTAGAGGTAGAAATCACGGGGCGGCACGGCGGTCGAGCGCTCGTTGGGAGCGCCGAAGAAGAGATATCCTTGTCTTGCCGCCTTGTGCTCCAGCCATTCCAGCTCGTGCTGCCAGATCTTGTAGCCGGTGACGTAGGTCTGGTCGGTGCACTCCATGACCCTTTTCAAAGCCTCGTAGTAGTAGCGGTCGAGCTGGGAGGCATCGAGGCTCTCGGCGCGCTTCTCGATGAGCGCGTCGAAGTCGTCGGTCTTCTTGAGATCGAGGTAATACTGCCGGTTGTCCGGATTGGAGGAGATGAACTGGCCGCTGACCGTCTTGTGGATCTCGCGCAGGACCGTTTCCACTTGGGAAAGGAGGTCGTCGGCCGGGTCTCCGCCCAAGTCCTCGATGCCGGGCTGGTAGAGACAGAGCGCGTCGCGTAGCTCCTCGGCCGTGGCGCCCAAGGGCGCGTAGATGTCTCCGGTCGTCAGCCGGTGGACCGAGAGCGCGTGAATAATGCGAATTGCCATGGGCTTGTACACCGGCCGGGTGAAGGCCTGCTCGATCCGGGACTCCAGCACCTGGCTGCAATCGATCACCGCCTTGATGTCCGGGACGGCGCGGAAGGAGGGATTTTCGCGTAAGGAAGTCCAGTAGCTGTCGTAGGCGAGCAGCCCTGGCGGGCTGAGTTCCGGGTTCTGAGTTCCGAGTTCCGAGTCTTTTGAACCAGAAACCAGTAACCCTGAACCAGGAACTTCTTTGTCGAGCAGCTTCTTCATGGCCAGCGACAGGGTCTTGAGCACCTCGCGCTTCTCCACCGCCGTGACGCGCTCGAAAGTGTCGATGTAGTCGGGATGGACCGGGAAGAGGCGGACGAACTCGTCCATCCGCTCGTTCATGTGGCCGTAGAACTTGGCGAACGGCGTGAGGTATTCGCGGATCTTGGCCTGCTGCTCACCGGTCTTCTTGAGCAGGCGCTCGGCGACGACGAACTTCACGTCCCTGCGGGCGATAAGGATCTGTTCGAAGCGGTCCTTGACCCGGCGGATGCTGTCGGCCACGAAGGCGAAACGGGGGCTGTCGAAGATGGCCTCCTGCACACCCGCCATGAAGCGGAAGCGCAGGTCCTTGCAGACCTCACCCACCTCACGGAGGAAGTTGAGGTCGAGGATCAGCTCCTGGTCCTTGCGAGTACGGAGATAGTCCAGCAGCTCATCCACGACCAGGAGCAGGCCATGGTCCGGATACTCCCGGTGGAACGCGGCCATCATCTCCTCGAAGGCCCGCTTGTTGTTGGGGACCTGGCCGGCATCCGGGAAGGTGTAGGTCACGCCCATGACGGCCAGGTGCTCTTCCAGCTCGCCGACGAGGATGTCCCGCAGCGACATGGTGGTGGCCCCGATCTCGGTGCGGACCACCTTGAACTTGCCGGCGATCCGCTCCGCGGCTTGTGCCACCTGTGCGTTTCCCAGGGCGGAAAGCAGGTCCGCGTGCTCGGCGATGCTGGAGATCACCGACATCAGGTGTGACTTACCGGTGCCGTAGTTGCCCACGACAAGCAGCCCCTTGTTATCGACGGGCTGGTCGAACTGAAGCTGGGGGATCACAAGGCCGGTCAGCTTCTCGGCCATCTCGTCGGAGATGACATAGGTGCTGACCAGCTGTCTGGCGCTTGCGGCCTCATCGGCATCCCGTAGCTGGACTACG
>CAZVIK010000177.1:5972-8517 GCA_964627045.1 uncultured Solibacteraceae bacterium
GACTCGATAGGCTCGAATTGGATCAGGTCTCCATATCTCATTGCACATGCCACCTTGCAGCTTCGCTTCCTGTTTCCTTCATGTCGTCACCTCCGGACTGGCCACCAGAAAATCGCGAATCGGGTAGCGGCGGTATTCGGGGTGGTCCGGGACGGCGTAGGTCATGTGACCATCCACGATGGATCCGTTCCAGGCGGCCACGACCGTCTTGTTCCGGGACAATCCCTGAAGCAGACGCAAAGGATCCTGCTTCAGGTGGACATCGAAAAGGATCTCGATGTTGTCGAGCAAAACCAACTCGCCTGTGGCTTCACCCACGATTTCGCCCAAGAGCCGCGGTAGCTGCAGAGCCCGTTGGCGTTCGGTCAGGTCCAGCATCCGGCGAGACAGCTCGAGATTGACGTTGACGAGCGGTGCGGAGGTCGAGGCCGACACCTCCTGCAACGCGGACGTCTTCCCGCTTCCCGCCGGGCCCACCATCAGGATCAGGCGGTGATAGAGCTCGCGAGCCTCGCCGATCTTTCGCAGGACCTGATCCGCCAAGGGCTCCGCCATTACTCGTTTCCTCCGTCTTTCGTATCGCCGTGCGTCTCTTCCAACCAGCGGTCAATGGCTTCCTTCCGGAAGCGCCAATGGCGGCCAATCTTCTGGCACGGGACTTTGCCTTCCCGAACGAGCTTGTAGAGCGTCGATTTCGGTATCTTCAGGTAGGCAGACAACTCTTCGATGGTCAGGACGTCGCCTGGTTTTTCATCCATCGGAAGCACCTCTCTGGCCGCAAAGCAGATTTCGTGTCATTGTACCTCATCCAACTGATATAGTTTACAGTTAGTGACAGTTGGTGTCAAGAGATTTCCGGAAGACGCCTTCCCTAGGCTCGCCAGACACCATCCGCCAGCCGACGGCCAGGAGGGCGCCTGCTGGCGCCCTCCACGTAAAGCCAGACCAGGACGCGTTGTCCTCGTGTACTTGCCGGCACCAGCACACGCCTGTAGAGGCTGGGTCCGCCGGGCAGGAAGCCCTCGAGGTGGTCGATGGCCGGGAGGCGGGTCTCGGGATCGTCGAAGGTCAGGAGCTCGCCGTACACGGGGCCCCAGCGGCCGCCCGGGGCGCCGTTCTCCCCGGGGTCGGGGTGTTGTGCGGCGCGTGCGGCGAACTCCGCAGCGAGGCGCGCCTGTGTGGCCACGTCGGCGAGCGGGTCGGCGGTGCCGTAGGCCAGGACGTCCGCCTCGGGCACCTCCAGGACCGGGATGCCGGAGGGCAGCTCGTACAGGCGGCCCCGGACGACCGCCTCCTCCACGGAGAGGACGCCCCGGCAGAACCGCTCGTGGTTCCAGTAGCCTTGCTTGAGGGTCCCGTAGACGAAGAGTCGTAGGCTTGCGCCTGGTGTCTTGGTGTCTGGTTGGCTGGTTTCTAGTTGATCGTTCATACCTTGTCCTTGAACGAGGAACCAGGAACTGAGTAACCAGGAACCGGTGCGCCCGGAGGGCGCGCCCGTTTTCCCTGGGCGATGAAGGTGAACGACTCCCTGGAGAACTCCATGAGACTCTCGTGCCTGAACACGAGCATGGTCATGGGCTCCAGTGGGAGCGGCCGCCACCCGCGCTCGTCAGCCAGCACGGCGTCGAGGAAGGCCGGATCCGAGGCGTAGAGCACCGCCCGGTGGCTGCGGTGGATGCGCAGTTCGAGCGGCTTGTTCCCCTTGAGCACCAGGACCGTCCCGGGCTGGCGGCGGGAGGCCAGCACGGCGGTGATCTGCCCCCGGCACAGGGCCAGGTCGCGCTTGAAGCGCTCGAGGTCCGGCGTCTCGTCCCGGAAGGCACGGTCCGCCAGGCGGAAGAGGATCTCGCTGTCCACCTCGGCGAAGCGTTTCAGCCGGAGCCTCCGGAACAGGTGGTCGGCGTTGTAGATGGTGCCGTTGTGGGTGCCGATGACGTCCCCCGCGCGGATGGGGTGGTTGTTGCGGTTGATGCGCTCGTCGCCGCGGGTGCGCCAGCGGGTGTGGCCGACGAGGAGGGTGGCTCGGTTGTCCATCCCGGCCAGGACCTCCTGGAACGCCTTGTCGGTGACGAACTGCCCGGCCGGTACGGGTCGCTTGAAGAGCCGGTGCTCGCCGTCGCGGTTGAGCCAGGCGACGCCGGTGGCGTGCGGGCCCCGGCTCTCGCTCAGGACTAGGAGCCGGGTGAAGAGCCACGCCAGGTGGTCTCGTTCCTCGGCGCGCCGCCGCTTATTTCCGAAGATGACTCCCGCGAGCCCGCACATCAGGATTTCCCTCCCTGCGGATCGACGATGAACCCGCGGAAGACGCCCTCGGCGTATTCCTTCGGATGCTCCTCGATCCAGCACGCGGCGTCGGGCCAGCCGAGCTCCCCGGCCAGCCGGGCGACGACCGGCCGGTCGAGCATGTTGGTCTGCCCGGAGAGTCGGACCGCGTCGATGCCCTGCCAGACAATGGCAGGAATCGGTATCCGCGCGGGTTTGTCGTCCTGTACCTCGGCAAGGCCGTGTTTGATCAGGGCATCCAGGAAGGATGCGGCCTTTTCCT
>CAZVIK010000178.1:0-8503 GCA_964627045.1 uncultured Solibacteraceae bacterium
CACGGGATCATGGGCTTACGGCTCCGAGTGGCGCAGACTTCAGTCTGCGATGGGCCTTTTTCAAAAAGCTCCTAGCGGCCTCCGGTGGCGAACAACATCTGGGCGGTTTCGTACAAGTTGTTCCGCCAGACGCTCCAGACGTGCGAGCCCTCGGACTCCTTGTAGGTCACCTTCAGGCCCTTGGCCTGGAGCGTGTCCACGAACGCACGGTTGGCTTGATAGAGAAAATCCTGTCTCCCGCAAGACACCCACAGCAGCCGCAAGGCGCGGTTGACCGCAGCGGGGTCGGCCAGGACGGTCTTGAATGCCTGCTCGGTGTCCATCATCTGTTCGCCGACGGCCGCGCTGAAGCCCAGGACCCAGCCGAAGGTGCCGGGGTGATTCAGGCCGATGTTCAGAGCCTGCCCTCCGCCCATCGACAGGCCGGCGATGGCGCGGTTGTCGGCGCCGGGGATGGCGCGGTAATTACGCTCCACCAGCGGAATTACCTCCTCAAGAAGATCCTTCGGGAAGCGATCCGAGAACATGCCGGTTTCACCGGGGATGCGCACCAGCGGCCCGACGTTAGCGCCCTGCAAGGCGTGGCCCTGCGGCATGACGACGATCATGGGCCGCGCCTTCCGGTCGGCGATGAGGTTGTCGAGGATGATGTTGGCGCGCCCGTTCATTACCCAGCCGTTCTGCGCCTCGCCGTTGCCATGAAGAAGGTAGAGGACCGGGTACTTGCCGGCGCTCCTGTCGTAGCCCGGAGGCGTGTAGATCCACAGCCAGCGGGTTACGCCCATGGCCTTGGATTCGTAAAGCACCATTCGCACTTCGCCATGCGGCACCGCACGGGAATCGTAAAACGCGGGCTGGTCGCCGGGTACCTGCACGAAGCTCGACATGGTCTGGCCGGGCGGCGTCGGCTTAATGGCCGGGTTCGAGGTATCCACGACATCGACGCCATGCACCCGGAAGTTGTAGATCCAGATTTCGGGAGGCAGCGGCCCAACTGTGATCGTCCACACGCCGTCTTCCCCTTTGACCATGGGGCGGGGCGGCTGCCCTTGAAGGATTTCACCAACCAACTGAACACTGGTGGCTTCCGGTGCACGGAAGCGAAGCGTGACGGTCCGGTCGGCGTTCACCTCCGGCGAGCGCAAGGCGTTGACCGGCGTGGCCATAGCGCCGCCTCGCATGCCGCCCCTCGCCGCGCCTCGTCCGGGCGGCGCGGCCCCGGCCGGCGCCGGCGCCTGTGCGGCGAGCGCCGCAGCCGCCGCCAACCCGCAAATCCAGCACTTCGCAGCTACCGTCATGGGATGGTCCTCCACTTTGCTTTTCGTTCCACGCCGCCGTCATCCGCGCGAACGCGCCGGGGTCAAGGTTTCACGGCGCCGGAACCCGTCCGCCGCCATTCGAAGTAAGCGTCCAGTCCCTTTAGCCCTTCCTCGCTGGCCACCGGCCCGGCCTTGGCCACACCCGCGGTGAAGTGCATCGCTTGGGGTTTCGCCTCACTGAAGGCGGGCCAGTTGGGGACGCCTGGCCCGTTGGGGTCGCCGCGCTTGGCGAAGTTGGTCCAGTAGGTGGCGATCGCATCGGAAACGGCGCGGTCTTCCGCGGTAGCCGGCGGGCGATTCGGCCCCCCGATGTCGAAATGCTGGAACACGTACGGCACGTCGGCGCCGTGCGCCGCCCCGAAGCCGGCGCGTGGAGAATCCGAGGGATACTCGGGATGCTGATCGAAGTAATACAGGTAGGCTTTGGACTTGCCAATCCGCGACTGCAGACGCGCCCAAACCCAAGTGTGCCAGCCGAAGGCCGCATCGCGCGTCAGGTCGCGCGCGGATTTGGCGACCGCGCCCTCACCGGCCGGGTACAACTTCACCAGCTTATCGGCGAACGGGCCGTACCGCTGGCGCGTGCTTTCGACGTACGCCTCCGGCGTGCGCGGCGGCGAAAAACTGGCGCCCTCGTCGGAATTGTAGCCCACCAGAATCGGCGTGTCGTTGAAACGCCCCGCCTGGTAAAGCTTGTGTTGATCGTCGGGAATTACGTAGCCGTCGGCGATGGGCCAGGTCATGCCGCGGCGGCCGCGGGACGCTTCGAGGATCTTGTCCGCCGGCAATTGGCGCAGCTCGGCGACCGTCTTGGCGCCGACGGCCGCCGCCCAGGATTCGCCGGCCTTTTCGGCATCCGCCAAACCCTGCATATTTTCGCCGGCGCCTCCGCCGCCGGCGCGGACCGGACCGAAGGAGCCGCCGCTCTGCGAGATGGCCCCGTGGAACAGGCCTTTGGCCAACGGAGACGCGCACAGCATGCTCACGGCGATGCCGCCGGCGGATTCGCCGGAGATGGTCACCCGCTTGGGATCGCCGCCGAACGCGGCGATGTTCCGCTGGATCCAGCGAAGACCGGCGATCATGTCCAGCAACCCGAAGTTTCCGGAAACGCGCTGCCCGCTCTCGGCGCTGAGCCCCGGGTGGGCCAGAAAACCGAGCACGCCGAGCCGGTAGCCGATGGAGACCACCACGACCCCCTTCTTCGCCAGATTCTCACCGCTGTAGAGACGCTCCATCGTCGCGCCCGCCGTGAAACCGCCGCCGTGGATCCAGACCAGCACGGCTAGACTTTCCTTGGCATCCTTAGCCGGCGACCAAATGTTGAGGTAGAGGCAGTCCTCGCTGGGGGCGGGGAGGTTCGCCATGGCCGGATTCGATTGGATGCACGCCGCACCGAACTGGTCGGCCGCCCGAACTCCCTGCCAGTTGGGCGCCGCCTGCGGCGGGCGCCAGCGGAGATCCCCGACCGGCGGCGCGGCGAAGGGGATTCCTCGATAGACCGAGAGTCCATCTTCCACCGTGCCCTGCACCAGGCCGTTCTCGGTCCGGACAGGATCGGCGGCAAACGCGACGGGCGGGAACAACGACGCCGCCAGCGCGATCATGCCCAACGCGAGGACACGGCTCCGCCAGGTGAGGGGAAATCTCATGACGATAACCTCCGAAATTGTCTTGACATGTCAAGCCTTCTGAGCTATCAAGTAAGCATTATACGAACTCGCATTGCCTTGTCAACACGCCGGGCATTCCGTCGTGGAAGCCGATTGACGGCGGGAGCGCCGGTCGCATACGCTTGAACAACGCGCCATCGCGTGGTTAACGGCCAAACCGCCGGCGGCAGAGAAAGGCCCTGGGGCCTCCCGCCGCGCCGGCGGCCGGAGCCAGGCGTCCGATAGGAGAAAGAAAGCCCGATGGTAAACAGGAGATTGTTCGCACAACAGATTGTCGTCGCGGTGCCGGCGCTCTCGGCACTCGGCAAGACGGCGCAAGCGGGTCAGGCGCCGCCGGCGGCCGCCCCGTCCGGTCCCCCGCCCGGCCGGGGCCAAATGGACGGCAGCCCGGTGGGAGACCCGCTGCCGGGGCAGAAGTGGCGCGTCCACGATCGCGAACGGCCGCAGCCCCGCAAGGTGACGCCGGGCCAGCCGATCCCGACGCCCACCGCGCCGTCCGACGCGATGGTGCTGTTCGACGGAAAGGATCTGTCCAAGTGGGCCGGCGGCGGACGCGGCGGCGCGGTCACCGAACCCCGATGGAAGGTGGAGAACGGCTACATGGAGATGACGCCGGGCGGAGGCGGGCTGATCACGCGCGACAGCTTCGGCGACATCCAACTTCACGTCGAATGGATGACGCCGCGAGTGGACGATCCCACGCGGGTCGGGCAGTTCCGCGGCAACAGCGGGATCATATTCATGGGCCGCTACGAGTTGCAGGTGCTCTCCAGCTTCGACAATCCGACATACGCCGACGGCGGCGCGGGCTCGATTTACGGCGTCTACCCGCCGATGGTGAACCCGTGCATGCCCGAAGGCCAGTGGAACACCTTCGACATCGTGTTCGAGGCGCCGAAATTCGCGGGCGAGAAGCTCGTCAGCCCCGCCTTCCTGACGCTGTTCTTCAACGGCGTGGTGGTGCACAACCGCGCGCAATACCTCGGAGCCACCGCGCGGCTGCCCATCGCCAGCTACTCGCCGCACGAACCGGAATTGCCGCTGCAACTTCAGGCGCACGTCGGGCCGGCGCGGTACCGGAACATCTGGGTGCGCCGCCTGCTGGGCTACGACGGGTAAGCGCCGGGCCCGGCGCGGCGGGCGGAGTTCACTGGGTAAGCAGTCCGTGCTTCGCCAAAAACGCGCGGATCTCGCCGTACACCTTGGAGTAGTCCTCCGGCGGGAACATGCCGTGTTTGCCGCCCCGGACCGTGGCCAGTTGGTTGGCGACGCCTGCCTTCCCCAGCGCCTCGTGCAACCGCACGGCGTGCGTGTAGGGAACGATGGGGTCGGCGTCGCCGTGAACCGTAAGCACGGGCGGCAATCCTGGGCGAACGTATGTCAGCGGCGAAACGCGCCGGGCAATCTCCTCCCGGTCCGGGGCGCTGCCCAGCCAGGTGACGGCGTAGGTCCTCTGGTTCGGTCCGTCGAGCAGGTCCACCACGTCGGTAATGCCGTAGAAATTGACGATCGCGGCGACCTTGGGCAGCGGCGCGCCGGGGCACTGCCTGTCCAGCCCGGCGCCATCCGGGATCATCCCTGTCGCCAGCGCCAGATGGCCGCCAGCCGACTCCCCGCTAACGACGATCCGGTTCACGTCGATGCCGTAGTTCTGGGCGCGCGCCGCCACCCAGCGCAACGCGCAGAGGCAATCCTCCACCGCCGCCGGCGCCGGAGAAACGCGCGCCAGGCGGTAGTCCACGCTGACGACGTTCCAGCCCATCTCGAGCCAGGGAAGCAGGTAGTTCACGGCGCCGACTTTGGATCCGCCGGTCCAGCCACCGCCGTGGATATAGATGAGCGTGGGCTGCGCGCCGGTGGCGTCCCGCCGCCGGTACACGTCCAGCTTCGCGTCGAAGTTGTTGGCCGTCAGATAGGTTATGTCGGGCATCACCAGGTACTGACCGGCGGCCCGAGCGGCCCACTCCGCCGCGGGAAGACCTTGCGCCGCGGCCACGGCCGGCCAAAGCGCCGCCGCCATAACCGCCACCTGAATCGAAATCGCCCTTCTCTTGGGAAACATGGCCCGATCTCCTTACCCTAGCTCCGCCGCACGGCCACCGGAGCGCGACGGCGCAGCGGCGGCGAAGGCTTTCTGTAATCCGTCACGGGGACTTCCGTTTCACTTCGTGAAGACAGACAGGTCGAACAGGCCGGCCATGGCCTTGTTGCCGGCGTCGTTGGGATGAATGTGGTCGCCGGGATCGAATTCCTCCCGTATCCGCGCGGGCCTTTGCGGGTCGCGAAGCGCGGCATCGAAGTCGACCACCGCGTCGAAGTTGCCCGGTGCGCGAATCCACTGGTTCGCTGCCAGCCGGATGGCTTCGCCCCGCTCGGAGGCCGTGGGAACGCCCTCTTCCGGGGTGAGCGTGGCGCCCATCACTTTGATTCCGTGCGCGTGGCAGCGGGCGACGATCTGGCGGTAGCCCCAGATCAATTCCTCGGCGGTGAGCGCCCCCGGTCCTTCGGCGCGCGCGCGCATGTTGATGTCGTTGATTCCTTCCAGGAGGATGACCCACTTCACGCCCGGACGGCTCAGTACGTCGCGCTCGAAGCGGGCCAGCGCGCTGAGCCCGGCTCCATCCCGCAGGACCTGGTTGCCGGAGATTCCTTGATTGACCACCGCCACGTTCCGGGTCGCTTTGCCCTCCTGGAGCCGCTTGGCCAAAAGCGACGGCCATGCCGCGTCCGCGTCGCGCGTGGTCGAAAATCCGTCGGTAATCGAGTCGCCCAGCGCCACCACCGTGAAGGCTCCGGCCGGCGCCGCAACGTCGATGCTCGAAAGCCAAACGTAGGAGTACATCACTTCGGGATCTGGCATGGCGGCCGCGCCGCCGACGTTCCCCTTGGCGATGTAAGCCGAACGCAGGCCGAGCATGTGGCTGGTGGGCGCGCCGGTATCGCGCGGCAGGTAGAGCGACACGGCCAAGTCGGCCAGCGGGGCGACCGCCAGGTTCACCGGGTCGCTCACGGCCAGGACTCCGGGCTGAAGGGTGAACGACTGGCTTCCGCCGAACGTCAGGACCCGATCGCTGCCCTCGACGATGGCCCCTCCACCCCTATGTAACGCGATGTGCGCAGCGCCGATTTCGACCGGCTGCGCGTTCAGCATGTTGGACAGCTCGATTCGGACGCGCGAGCCGCCGACGCTGGCGCGCGCGATCATTCGCACGGTCTGGTCGTTGAAGGTGGCTGGAATCGGCGCCGCCAGCGGTCCCCTGCTCCTGGCCTCCGGCCCGGTGCGCGGCGGAGCCTGCGCCGCAGCAGCGTTGGGGGAGGCGGCGTTCGGCGCGGGCGCGGGAGCCGGCCCGCCACGCATGCCACCCCTGGCGCCGCCGCCGAAGCCTCCGGCAACCAACTGCTGCGCGGTGGCCCATGTGGCGATCCACCGCTCTGCGCCTTGCGCCCGTCCGGCTGTCTGCGGATTCGCTGGCCGGGCCATGACGAACAGCCCGGCCGCCAACACTACCGAAACCCATTTCCTCACAGCGTTCACCTCAGTCGCTCGTCGTACACGCTAGCTGCATCCAGCCACTTCCGGCCGCCGGAGCAGAGCCCGGCACCGCCGCCGCCCCGCCATCCGGAGAATCTACCGTAGCATCGACCATTTTGGATGTCAATGCATTTGGATAATATCTGATCCATCACCTTTGCCAAAATCCGCCGTAAGAGGCGAGGAGTCCCGTTCCTGAAAAGCGAAACGGCGGGGCGGGTTGCGGGAAGGGAGGGGGAGGTCCGCCGGGAGCATCGCGGCGGCGGCCGAGCCATGTTGAGGGTGCGGCACGGGAAGGTCCTGGAATGGCCTCGATGCGAGACGCTTGCAGGTAACAGGCATATGCCTGTAATATCAGCTTGTGGACCAAAAGCTGGCAACGAGCCCGAAGTACCAGCAAATCCTTAGGAACCTAACGGAAGCGATCACGGCGGGGCGATTCCGGCCCGGAGACCGACTGCCGAGCGAAGCCGAGTTGGTACGGTTACACGGAGCATCGCGCATCACGGTGAACCGCGCGCTCCGCGAATTGCAGGTCGCCGGGCTGATCGAACGGCGCGTGGGCTCGGGCAGCTACGTCCGCCTGGACACGATGCGCAGCCGGACGTTCGGCCTTCTGATTCCCGAGCTGGGACGCACGGAGATCTTCGAGCCCATCTGCCGCGGCATCGCCGAAGCCGAACAGGCCGAACAACACTCGCTGCTGTGGGGCAAGTCGATCACCAATTCGTCGGCGCGGGAGGCCGAGACGTTGGAGGTGTGCCGGCAGATGGTGGCTCAAAAGGTCTCGGGCGTGTTTCTCGCCCCGCTGGAGTTGACGCCGGGCAAGGACACCACCAACCGGAGCATCGCCGCGCTCTTGGACCAGGCCGGCATTCCGGTGGTGTTGCTGGATCGCGATCTGGAGGCGTATCCCGGCCGCAGCCGCTACGATCTGGTGGGAATCGACAACCGCAGGGCCGGGTATGCGATCACGGCGCACCTGCTGAAGCGCGGGTGCCAGCGTCCGGTGTTCGTGGGGCGTCCCCATTCGGCGCCGACCGTGGACGCACGCATCGCCGGCTTCCGCGAGGCCCTGTTGGATGCGGGGATGGACCCGCGCCCGGGCGTGATCTGGCGAATCGAACCCTCCGAGACCGGCGAAGTCAAGAGGCTGATCGACAAGGTCCGCCCCGACGCCATGGTCTGCGCCAACGACTTCACGGCCGCCCACCTCATGAAGTCGCTGGCCGAACTGGACGTGGACGTTCCCGCCGACGTCCGCCTGGTGGGGATCGACGACGTGAAGTACGCAAGCCTGCTTCCGGTTCCCCTGACCACGATTCACCAGCCGTGCGTCGACATCGGCGCCGCCGCTATCCTGACTATGAATCACCGCCTCAGGAACCCGTCCTGTCCGGCCAGGGACGTGCTCCTGGATTTCACCTTAGTGGTCCGGCAATCCTGCGGAACCCCGAAGCCGCAAGGCTGACCGGCGCGGGCCGGTGGGACAGGATGCGGCCCACGCCCCGCGCCGCGGCGGGCGGCTCAGATCGCCTCGTTGACCACGATGGTCTTCTCCTCGGTGGTGTCGAGGATGGTGTCGACGACGCTCTCGCGCCCGAGCCCGCTCTGTTTGAACCCGCCGAAGGGGACGTTTCCCGGGCGGAACGCACACGTGCCGTTGATCATCACGCCGCCGACCTCAAGCTGGTGGGCGATCCTCAGCGCGCTGTGGATGTTCTCCGAAAACACGCTGGACTGTAGGCCGTAGGGCGTGTCGTTGGCGATCCGTACCGCATCGGCGGCGGTCCGGAAGGCGTAGAGCGGCGCCACCGGACCGAACACCTCGTCCCGCATCACCGGCATGTCCGGGGTCACGCGGTCCAGAATCGTCGGTTCGAAATAGGAAGGCGGAACGACCTTCCCGCCCGCCAAGCACCTGGCGCCCATCTCGATGGACTGCCGGACCTGGGCTGCGACCTTGGCGGCGGCATCGG
>CAZVIK010000179.1:0-8391 GCA_964627045.1 uncultured Solibacteraceae bacterium
ATGCTTCGCGGTCGGTGCAAAGATCTCGGCGTTGAAGTAGTCGGGATCCATCAGATGCCCATCTGTGCCGGGGAATATTAAGCCCTCCGGGCCTTTCGCTGTCTGGCGCAACCCCGACAGCAGCTCGATGACACTCTGCGGGAGCGCAACCCTGCGATTGGACTTCTGGGATTTTGGGGGACCGATTTTCCAGACCCACTTGTGGGCACCGTCTTCGGCCGGGGACTTCGAGACCGCCTTGCTCACAGCCACCTCACGATTCAGCCAGTCGATGTCGGTGAACCGCAAGGCGAGGATCTCGTTCCGCCGGAGGCCGGTAAATGCATCAATGAAGACGATGCCGTAGCCAATACCGCCCACCTCCTTGGCGGAATCGATGAGCTTCCAGACCTGCTTCAGTGTGAGAGGGACGATTTTCTCGTGCTCCATGGCAGGCAGTTCCACACCTTTGGTCGGATCGTGCCTAACGTGCCCGCGTTTGATTGCACTCGCCCCCTTCTTGCCCACCAGCATCACCCGGAGCAGGATGACGCAATTGTGCACCGTCTTAACGGAGACCTCTTTGCTCAGCTCTGAGACAAAGTGCTGGACCTGGTCGAAACCGATGCTGGACAGGCTCATCTTGCCGAAGTACGGAATCAACCTCTGCTTCACGATCGATTGATAGGCTGAGAGCGTCGAGCCGCGAATGCTGACCCTGCTCTTCAGCCACTCCTCTGCGAACGTCTTGAACTGAATCTTCTTCGGCTCTACGTAAGCGCTTTTGTTGATATCGAGCAGGACCTCGTTCAGCCTGGCCTGCGCTGCGGCCTTCGTGTCAAAGCCGCTCTCCATTTTCTGCTTGCCCGCCAACGTACGGTACTTGATGGCGTACCGATTCTTGCGCTTGATGAGTGTGCCACGCTGTCGTGCCATAAAACTGGTCTCCGGTTAAGACGCCCGCACTCCGTTCCCGGTTGTGGCCGAGATGATCTTGTTCAGGTCTTCTTCGGTAAAGCGTACGTACTTCCCTAGACGGCGGCAAGGGATCGCGTTGCGCCGCGTTCGCTCATAAAGCCAGCTGATTGGGATACTCAACGCTTCGGCCGCTTCCCTAATCGTGAAGAGGCGAATGACCTTGTCGGGGGAGGTGTCAGGCATTCGAAATGGCTCCAATCGAAAGATCGACACAATAGTTGTACGGTGATTAGGCTCCCGAGTCAAACCAGGGTTACGCACCAGAGCACACCTCGGCGCAAGCAGAAGCTGGGTCAGCGCCCCGGGGTCTGGCCAGGAGGCGGCTGGTTTTGACGCGGCTCGGGACGCCGGTTAGAACTGTGTCGTGGAGCGTTCGGTCGCGAGAATGCGTCTGCTGCGCCAGTTGAGTGTCCTCCAACGGGCGAACGGTAGGTGGGGTTTCCAGGGCGGGCAGACCGCGACCGAGCCGACTTGCTTGGCGGTCTTGGCCGGTGGAGGGCCACAGAACCTCATGCCCCTCAGGCGCTGGCAGACCGCGCAGGGGAGTTGGGGGTCTGTGGCTTTCGTCGATGACGGCTCGGCCTTGGCGACCGCCCTGGCTGCGATCGCGCTCATGAGCTTGGAGGGGTGCTCCCATCACATCCGGCGGGCAATCGACTGGCTGATTGAAGACCGCTGCCAGGAGGCTAACTGGCTTTGGCGGTGGAAGTTGAGGGTGGTGGACAACAAAGTTCGATTCAATCCGGCGAAGTACGGGTGGGGATGGGGGCCTGGGACCGTCAGTTGGGTGATCCCGACGGGGTTCGCCATCATTGCTCTGGAGCAAGCGCGACATCTCCCCGGCGTGGACGCGGCCCGATTGCGGGATCGCGTGGCCCTCGGTCGGGAGATGCTGCTTGACCGTGCATGTCCAACGGGAGGGTGGAACGCCGGCAATGGGGTCGTCTATGGAGTGGCGCTGAAGCCGCATATCGATGCCACCGCGACGGCTCTGCTGGCACTGCAAGGATGGCAGGAGCACAGTCACGTGCAGATCGCTCTCCGTTACCTGGCCGCGGAAGCGCCCAAGTGTTCCTCGCCGTACAGCGTGGCGTGGGCTGTGTTGGCGCTCGCACTGTTTAGAGGCACATCGGTGGACAGCACGCTGGCCCATCTGGAGGCGCTCTTGCCGCTGGCGGAGCAGACCTCCGACGTCTGTACGATTGCGGTGTGCTGCCTGGCGCTGGATGCAGTGGAGGGCAGGCATGTCTTCCGAACAGCGGCTTGATCGCAGACGCTTTGCGGCTACTGTGGCAGTCTCCGGAGTAGGACTTAGCCTCGCAGCGGTCGAGCTGGTGCCGCGGCACGCCTTCATGCGGGACCGGCGGTCACCGAGGTCGCGCGTTGCGATCCTGCCCGCCGAGCGTTACTCGGACGCGCTCGAACAACTGCTCTACGACGGCCTGAAGCTGTTCAACCTCGGGGTGAAGGGCAAAAACGTCTTGCTGAAGCCCAACCTGGTCGAGTACTCGGCGGACGCGGCGATCAACACACACCCTGCCCTCGTCGGCGCGGCGGCGGTCGCGTTCCTGCGCCTCGGCGCCGCAAGCGTGACGGTTGCCGAAGGCCCCGGCCATCAGCGTGACACATTCCTGCTGCTTATCGAGAGTGGTCTCGGTGATCAGCTACGCCGTCGAGGAGTCCGATTCGTGGATCTGAACCGGGACGATGTCGTGAAGTGCAGAGTCCGACGAGGATACACCGACCTGGATCACCTCTGGTTGCCAAAGACAGTACTCTCCTCAGATCTGATCGTGTCGATGCCGAAGGTCAAGACCCACCACTGGGCCGGAGTCACGCTCAGCATGAAAAATATGTTCGGCGTCATCCCGGGGTCCTGCTATGGCTGGCCCAAGAACGTCCTCCATTGGAAGGGGATTCACGAGAGCATCCTCGATATCTGTGCAACCGTGCCAATCCACTTCGTCATCGCGGATGGGATCGTCGCCATGGAGGGCAATGGGCCTCTGCATGGAAGGAGTCGGTCGCTGAATACCGTCGTTCTCGCCGATGACGCGGTTGCGGCTGACTTCACCTGCGCCAGGCTTATGGGCCTCAATCCGATGGCGGTGCCGCACCTGCGGGAGGCCAGTTACTTTCTCGGAAACGGATCGCCTCGACGGATACAGCAACTCGCCTCGCCGCTTCCGCGAGTATTTGTACCCCCGGAGCCCACGTAACGGGCCTTCCGAGAAAATGTCCCCCTAGTCCAGCGCACGCAACACGCGCCTCTTCATGGGACTTCGGAGGGTTCTTCGACCGCAACACGATTCCAGAACGCCCTTACAATCGGGCCGTGTTCTCTTCCGTCAGTGAGTTGGCCAGGCGGCTCGTTGCCGCGAAGTACATCATCGATCCGGTGATGCTTCAAGTGGTCTACGTGGCTTCGAAGATGCAGAAACCGCTGATCATTGAGGGACCGCCGGGATGCGGCAAGACCGAACTCGCCGTTGCCATTGCCAGCGCCGGAGACACCGTCATCGAGCGGCTGCAATGCTACGCGGGCATCACGGAGGAGAAGGCCATTGGCAAATTTGATCCGGCACTCCAGGAGTTGTTCCTCCGCACCCAGGCCGAGCGCATCGGCACCGATTGGGAGAGCATTCGGGACAGTCTCCATTCCCTTCACTTCTTCGTGCAGGGTCCGCTGCTTCGCGCGTTGCTCAGCGAGCGACCGTGCGTGCTGTTGATTGACGAGGTCGACAAGGTGGACGAGGAATTCGAGGCGATGTTGCTCGAACTCCTGTCCGCCTGGCAGATCAGCATTCCGAAGCTGGGGACTGTGCGGCAGCGGAGCGTACCGTTCGTCGTCATGACCTCGAACGAAACACGGAGGCTGGGGGATCCCCTCCGGAGGCGAAGCCTCTACATCCGGATCGAGTACCCGAATGTAAACCGGGAGAAGGAGATCCTGGCCGTCCGGAGCACGAGCCAGGATGAGGTTCTGCGAGGGCAACTGGCCGGCCTAGCGCATGCCCTCCGGGCCTGGTCGATGGAGAAGCCTCCGTCGATCGCGGAGTTGCTTGATCTTGCCCAGGCGCTCGAAATCATGGGCATTCGGGAGGTCACTCCGCAGATGCGCGACGTGCTGCTGCCATTCCTTGCGAAGACGGATGCTGATCGCAAACGGTTGCTGCTGCGCGACGGCTTCGAAAGCTTGGTTGTCACCGCGAACGAGTACCGCGGGCAGCCGGTCGGAGTGGTGTAGATGGCTGCACAGCGAGCGATGGCGGGAGTGATCCTTTCGAAGTTGCTGCTCGGCCTGCCGACCGCCATGGTCGCAGACGCCCAGCCCGGCACGTCCGCCGTCCAATGCGCCGACTTCTACGCGGACTGCTACGGCGTCCCTCGGGGGTTGGTCCATGCCGTCATTGAGGTCGAATCAGGGTGGCAACCCGCCGCAGTTTCGTCGAAGGGAGCGGCAGGCATCATGCAGTTGATGCCCGCGACAGCAGTAGCGTTCGGCGTTCGCAGCCGCTTCATGGTCGATCAGAACATCCGTGGCGGCGTTGCCTATCTCGCGCGGCTGATGGCTCGATTCGGCTGTGATCTTCGACTCGTGACAGCGGCGTATTTCACTGGAGAGCAGCGTGTCGCGGCGCACGGCCTAGCGCTCGACTCCCGCGAAGTCCATGGGTACGTACGGAAAGTCGCCGCAGTCTACCGCAGAGAGAGAACTGTGGCAGTTCACACGAAATCGTCAGAAGGAGGGATTTCAGGATGCGAGTTTCCTACTTGTTCGGCGGGCTCTGGCTGTGCTCCGTCAGTCTTGCACAGCCTTCGGGTCAACAGCTCGGTATCAGTCCGCGAATCGTCGGGCGCACGCTCTCGGACGGACAGGTGACAGTGGTCCAGGTCGCGCCGAGGTTCGCCACTGCGATCAGAATGCATGAGCCCGTCAACTCGGTTGTGCTGGGCGACCCGGCTGCGTTCTCGACGGAGCATTCGGAGCGGGAACCAAACACCGTGTTCGTAAAGCCGATCACCCTGAAGGCGGCCAGCACGAATGTCGTGATCACTACGTCAGCAGGCCACCAGGCAAATATCCTTCTGGTCAGTCGCGGGGTGGGGGAAAGCCCGGAACGGGTCGGTGTGGACTTGCTGCTTCGCTACAAACCGGCGGGACGGTTCCTCATCGAGCAGTCCGAACTGCCCGCGGCGACGATCTCGGAGACAACGAGCGTTGAGGCGATGCAGGCTTCAGGGCCGTCAAGGGCCGTCCTGTTAGACGACAGGGACAGCAGCGCTCTGGATCAACTGCTGGACCGTCAACGGAAGGCACCGCTGCCAACCATGTATGGCACGAAGCCCGACATCTCAGACCCGGGCAAGGAACCAGTGAGGACCGGCGTCAGTGAGGTCATCGATCAGGGCCGGCAGGTGGTTGTCCTGTTCTCCGTCGTGAATCCACAGAAGCACAGCATCGAGTTGATGCCGCCGCAGGTTCAACTCGGTGGCAAAGTCCGCACAGGGCGAATCATCCGAGGATCGAAGTGGACTTCTGCCGAGCAGTTCCCAATCAGCGACTACCGGATGAGCCGACGCCGGATCGGTCCTGGTGAGCGGGCCGATGGGGTTGTCGTCTTCAACCGGCCCGCATTCAAGCAATCGAACGAGACCTTATTTCTGCAAATGGCGGAAACGGGGGCCGTTGACCGGCCGGCCCTGGCACCGATCGGCTTCGGCATAAGCAGTTACGACTACCGCGAGGAGGGGAGCAATGGAACCAGAAAAGCCAATTGAGGCGAACGAGAAAGCAACCGATACGCCGCCTGAGCACGGGCTGACGGATAACACTCCGCCAACACAGACGGAATCGCAGCCGAAGGGCGTTGTCGCCACCTTCCGCGAGGCGTTTCAGCGGGCCAGGGAAAGCCGGCCGAACAGGCCGTCAAGGAGGAGACCGGCAGAGGAACGTGGAGAGAGTGAGCGGTCGGCCCGCAATCGGGACCGGACCAAGACGCTATTCGGGATGGTCGCCGCGCTGGTGGTGCTGCTGATCGCGTTCCTAGGAGTTTTCTCCTCCTCCCAGAGCGACTCCAGGAAGGAGCCAGCGACCCGACGTGGACAGCCCAACCTGGGGCGGCCGGAAGACCGGTTACGTGCGCAGGGTGCGCGGTCGGGTTCCGTCACGCCGCTCTTGAGCGCGGACCTCAACGCCAACCAACAGGCGCCCGCTGATCAGGTTTCGCCGGAGGACATCGGAGGGACGGCACGAAACCGGACTGCTGGGGAAGTGCTCGCTGATGCTGGCAACAAGAATCGGGTGGCGCCGAAGGCGGGGACAGGGCGTGGCAACAATGAGTACGAGCTTGGAAACGTGCAGTTTGAGGATCCAGCGCTCGAAGCCTACAGGCGGCAACTGCAAGGGAGCGCTCCGATGCCGCCTCAGGCGGCTGCGGTCGCGAACAATCCGCCGCAGGCTTCACCTCCACCACCACAACCTGTCAATACAAACCGGGAATCGGATGCTCTCGCCAAATCCTCGCTTGTCTTTGTCAGGAGCGCGTCTCCGGCCGCCCAGGCTCCTCTGCCCCCACGCGCGGAGCCGGCGTTCATTGAACAACGGGCGACAGGGAGTCTGCTGCCGAGCGGCACACGACTGTTGGCGAGGTTGCAGACGGCCGTCAGCACGGCCGTGAAGACGCCGGTGGTGGCGGTGATCGAAGCTCACTACGAGCGAGACGGCGAGATCGTCGTGCCGGCAGGGACGAAGGCGATCGGCGAGCTGCAAAGTGCAAATCGCTCGGGGCTGGTCGGAATCCGTTTTCATTCGCTGCAACTTCCACAAGGCGCTACGGAGAACATCGAGGGCGCTGCGGTCAACCTTCAGTTCGGTCCTCTGAAGGGCCAGGTCACAGGCACGAATCGAGGCAAGCAGTTCCTGGCGCGAGCGCTCTCCGGCGTGGGCACGGTAGCGGCCTTTGCTGTTGGGCGGCCAGGTGGATTCTCTCTGTCTGGCCCTATGGACAACTCGATTCTCCTCCGGGAGCGCGTTGCCCAGAACATCGGAATTGCCGGAGAACAGGAACTCACAAGCCTGGCCTACAGCCAGGACGTGGTCGTGACAGTACCCGGCAACACCCGGTTCTACATCGTCCTTCAATCGCCTGCCGGCCAGGCAGCAGAGTCGTCTGTCATGTCGAGATCTCCGACCAAGCCAAGTCGACCCCTGCAATCAGCAAGTGATCAACTGCCGAGCGCCGCCGAACTCCGCGACCTGATTGCTCTGAAGCAGGAGCTGAATCGGATGTACCGCGAAACCGGGGCAGTGCGCTCGATCGAACCAGCCCAGGCGCCGCCCGCGCAAGAGCGATGAATGGGCGACAGGCGCTGACCTGCACATCAGCGAGTCTTCCGTGAGGGTGACTTCACCGGACTAATCGCTGCCAGCAAAGAAAGGCAGTATAATCATACATTCAGGTGCTTTTCACTCCTCTTCGGACGAGCACCATGGTTGAAAAATTCGAATATTACGACATTCTCACGGTGCTAGTACCGGGCGTCCTCTTGGCGGTGTGGATTCCCTTCTGCTTCCCTGGCGTCCTCTTCCTCGGCAACATGCCGCACTACCCGGACGCGTTTCTAGTCGTAGTCCTCACCGTGCTTTCGGTCTTGCTGGGGCATCTGCTGCAAGCGCTGTCGAGTCTTCTGGAACCAGTTTTGTACTTCTCATGGGGCGGCCGTCCCTCAGACAAGGCGCTTTCGAGCGGACTCAAAGGGTTCCTGCCAAAGGAAACAGCGGTTCGAATCAAGGAAAGGCTCGTCGCTGTCGCACCGTCCTCCGGCCATGGAGCCTTCCTCTTCGCTATGCAGAAGGCAGACAGTGCCGAGAAGACCCGAACGCCTCGCTTTAACGCCCTCTATGCCTACCACCGATCGCTATTCTTTCTCCTGTTGGTCAGCTTGACACTGCTGTTCATCTCCGGCTTTGCCGGCCGGGCATCACTCTGGCCGACGTCGCATCTCGTAATGGCGCTGCTAGCGCTGACGCTCTCGGCTTTGTTGTTCTGGTACCGAGCGCGGCAGAGGGCGTTTTACTACGTCCGTGAGGTTCTGCTCGCCGCTGATCGCATCCTGCAAGGTGAGCAATCTAAGAAGGAGCGGTGCAATGTCTAATACTGCACAGGACCTACTGTGGCCAAACTCAACTGAAGTCCTCCTTAGAGCCGCCTTCCTTTATGTAGGTCAAGGCGAGAGTACGGTAATGTTGGCAGCGGCAAACGGGGGCTTCGAAGTGCTTGTAGTCGATGTTCACACAGACGCAAAGAACGGCGGGATCGATGTCCCCCGGCTGATGAAGGACCTGATCCAAGGCAAGGCCGACTCGATTCATGCCTTCGTGAACACGCATCCCCACAATGACCACCTTTGCGGAGTATGGGAGCTTTCCGA
>CAZVIK010000180.1:0-2715 GCA_964627045.1 uncultured Solibacteraceae bacterium
GCGCAGGTCTTCGAGGGAACTGCCCCGAAACTCGACAGGCTTGGAGTCCGCCACTTCTAATAATATACAATGTTTTTTATGTCCTTTGACTGGAGTGACCTGCCATTGAACCCATCAGGCGCGCCGGGCGACAGATTGACGCGTGGCTCGCTACCGGCAGCGGGAGCGATAGAAGGATAGTTGGAAGTATGACCTCCGCCCAGGCTCGGCGGCCGGGGCCCGCCGGAGCCGGCCGGAGAATGCGGCGTTGCCGGCGCGTCTTTGCGTTACGAGAACGGCAAGGCCAAGCCCGCGCTCGCGCTGGTGAAGCGAGTCATGCTGCTCGACCGCCACCCCGGCCTGCTGAACGAGGTCCAGACCGGGAGATAACACGGCTCCGCAACAAGCTCGGGAGGCGTGGCATTATAATCGGACGTTCTGTCATGTTGCGGCTCTTCAATCAGAAATCCGGCACACAAGATGTCGAGCTCGTTCGGCAGGTTCGTGCGGAGCATTGGGACCGGCGCAAACGCGATCTCTTACGGCGGCTGCGCGAATCCGGGTATCCTCACGTCATCGCCGCGCTGGAAGCTGATCCGTTCGAGTTGTGGGACGCCACCAATGACTGCAGCGATAAGTTCTCGGTGCTCTTCACGCCAGTTTCAGCGAGGCGGTATGTCGAACTGGAGCAGATGGTTGAACGTCGCGAAAATGAGGGCAAGTATGACAAGATCGCAGATCAACTGGAGAAGCTCGGCACCTGCGTCCGTTTCATTCTCGTCAAGGTCATGGATGAAGGGGAGGTCGAGAGCGTCCCGGCTCCAACGCTGAAGATCACTTCATCGGTAGTCGAACGCGCGCTCAGCGACGCGGAAGCGCTGATCCGCCAACGCGGAGCGGTGAGCGGCCTGGACCGCGTCCACACGGCTTTTCACGGCTATCTGAAAGCGATCTGCGATGACGCCGGGCTTCTCCCCGCCGGCGACCCTGGAATCACCGACCTCTTCAAGATCGTACGCCGCCAGCACCCGGCCTTGCACCCACCTCCTCCCGGCGCCGGGGAGATCGACAACATTCTTGGGCCGCTGGCCACGATTGTGAATGCGCTGAATCCTGTTCGGAACCGAAGCAGCGTCGCCCATCCCAACGAGCAACTATTGGAGGAGCCGGAAGCGATGCTTGTGATCAACGCCGTGCGCACGCTACTTCACTATCTGAACAGCCGGATCAGAGTGTGAGTTGGTCGGTGGAAGTCGTTGAACTGCTTCGTGCGCGTCGTCGATAAACACGCCCAGCGCGTCTTGAGCGAAGCATAGCAGTTTCGAAACCCGATGACCCGCGACGAACCCGTGACGGTGTACGAAGACTTCGTCCACAAAAGTAAGTCGTTGCGAGTCGCTGCGCGCTGCCTGGTTCAGCATCCCTACCGGGGGGCCGAAGACGTCTCGCCGATTCACAGCGCCGGGAGGTCCGCGCTAACGGGTGAGTAGCCCCCGCGCGCGGAGCCAGTTCATCAAGAGGTTGGTCCAGGTCGAAAGCGCCGAGTCGTTCAGCGCCATCCCCACACCGTGCGGTCCGTCTGAATAAATATGCATTTCTGTGCTGATTTTATTCATTCGGAGCGCCTGGAAGAACCGGACACTGTTCTCGACGGGCACCGCCGAGTCGTTGGCCGTGTGGAACAGGAACGTGGGCGGCGTCTGGGGGGTGACGTGGAGTTCGTTGGAGAGTTCCTGGATCAACTTCGGATCGGGGTTGTCCCCGAGCAGACTCTTCACGCTCCCGGCGTGGGTGATCGCGGGGTCGAAGGAGATGACGCCGTAGCCCACGATCAGGAAGTCGGGACGGCTGCTCAAGCGGTCGATGGGGTCGGGGGCCGAGGCGTTTCCGGCATCGAAATGCGTGGCGGCGGTGGTCACCAGGTGGCCTCCGGCCGAAAAACCCATGATGCCGATGCGGTCCGGCGCGGCGCCGAACTCCTTGGCGCGGGCGCGCACCAGGCGGATCGCGCGCTGGATGTCGCCCAATTAGATGGGGGGTCGGTAACGCGGCCCGTGCCGGTACTTGAGCACGAAGGCCGACACGCCCATCGCGTTGAAGTAGTTCGCCAGTTGGCGGCCCTCATGATTGATCGCCAGATTGGTGTACCCGCCGCCGGGCGCCACGATGACCGCCGTGCCAGAAGTCTGCCGAGCGGCGGCGAAATAGGTTAGCGTGGGCCGGTCGGCATCCTCGTCGCCGAGCGCGCCGGGAGCGCGGCCCTGCCACAACGGGATGGTCTCGCCCTCGAGTGTGTAGACCGGGTTCGGCTTGGGCGGCGCTTGCGCCAGCGCCACGGATGCCACCGCAAGGAAAACAATCCATCGTTTCATAGGGAACCTCATTTCACCTGGAACTCGTAAGAGCCCGAGCCGGTTTCGACGATGAACTGGCCGGCCTCTTGTTTCGTTTGCACCGGCTTGCCGCCTTCGGTGAGCGTGGCGTCAGGCGGTGCGGGAAGGTAGACGCGCGCGGTGGTGTTGGCCGGAATCGTCACCTTCAGGGTGAACGGCCCGGCCGCAGAGCCCGTCCAATCGGAAACGATCTTGCCGCGGATCGAGTCGTATTCGGCGCGCACCTGGGTGAGCCGCGCGTCCAACCGCGGACGAATCACCACTTCCTTGAACCCCGGCGCGCCCGCGTCGATGCCGGCCACCTAGCGATAGAACCAGGCCACCACGGAACCAAAGGCGTATT
>CAZVIK010000180.1:2725-8280 GCA_964627045.1 uncultured Solibacteraceae bacterium
CTGCGCCTGGCGCGTTACCCCAAGGTCTTCATGAAGTACTCGGGTGTGGCTTACACCTCTACACACCCAACCCCCCCCAACGACCCCGGCCCGGTGGGGGGGGGGTTGGGGGGGGTTTGGGGGGGGAGGGTAAACGGGGGGGGGCCGGGTTGCGTTTCCAGCGCTCCCACCACGTGGTCGCGCCCTTGGAGATCATGTAGCCCCAGCTTGGGTAGGTTTCGTTCAGCAGCAGCTTGTAGGCGACATCAAGGCGGCCGTGGTCGGCCAGCACAAAAAGCAGGAACGGCGTGCCGAGGAAGCCGGTGGAGAGGTGGCCGCCGCGCGCGTCAATTTCCTTGACCAGGTTTTCGACGAGCGCGGGCTCCAGCGCCGCGGGCGCCATCTTCATGTGAAGCGCCAGCACGTAGGAGGTCTGCGTGCCGGCATCGACCACGCCGTTGTCCTTGATGTACGCCTTCCGGAACGCTTCACGGATGCTCGCCGACACGGATTCGTATTTCACAGCTTCCGCTTCCCGGCCGGTGGCGCGCGCCATCTGCGACATCATGTCGGCGATGAGCGACCAGTAGGCGGTGGCGATCAGGTCCTTATTGGTGCGGTCGTCGGGCGCCAGCCAGTCGGCGAAGTTGGGGCCCACGCGGTTCCGGCGCAGGAAATCGGGGTTACCTTCCTGAATGTAGGCAAGCCAGCGCTGCATGGCGTCCCAGTTGCGGTCGATGTAGGCGGTGTCGCCGTACTGCATCCAGGCGGTCCAGGGGACGATCACGCCGGCGTCACCCCAGCCGGGCGCGCCTTCGGGCATGGTGGGGACGTTGGGCGCGGTATTGGTAAAAGCGCCTTCGGGGG
Source organism: uncultured Solibacteraceae bacterium (assembly GCA_964627045.1). GTDB lineage: Bacteria > Acidobacteriota > Terriglobia > Bryobacterales > Bryobacteraceae > CAZVIK01. Next base: position 3,572 of record CAZVIK010000180.1, read on the forward strand.
TGCGCGTGTCGAGGACGTCCTGCATCCACTTGTGGGTGAACGCCGCGATGTCGAAGTTGTAGGCCCCGGTGCGCCAGAACACCTGCGCGTCCCCGGTCCAGCCCAGGCGTTCGTCGCGCTGCGGGCAATCGGTGGGTACGCTGAGGAAGTTGCCGCGCTGTCCCCAGAGGCCGACTTCATAGGACCGGTTAACCAAGTTACTGGAAGTCGCGAGCCTCGCGGCGGGCTCGCCCGGCAGGCTGTGGACGACCTCGCCGGTGAGCGAGGCAAGCGTGGGCGTGCCGGGGTACCCTGTCACCTCGACGTAGCGGAAGCCGTGGAAGGTGAAGAAAGGCGTGAAGGTCTCCTCGCCTTTCCCGGAGAGGACGAAGACATCGGTGGCGTTGGCGCCGCGCAAGTTCTCGACGTAGATGCCGCCGTCGGGTTTCAGGATCTCGGCGAATTGCAGCCGGATGCGCGTGCCGGCCGGGCCGGTGGCTTTCAGCGCGACCCAGCCGACCATGTTCTGCCCCATGTCGAAGATGTAGGCGCCGCCGGGCCGCGGGGTGACGCTCTTCGGCGAAATCGACGCGGCGACGCGCACCGGAGTGCCGATCTGGCTGGAGACCTCGACGGGCGGCGGGTCGCTCTCCACGGCCGGCGTCCAACGCTCATCGTTGAACCCGCTGCGGTTCCAGCCGGGCTGTTCGAGGCGGGCGTCCTGCACCTCGCCGCCGTAGATTTCGGAATAGAGCACGGGCGAGGAGGACGTTCGCCAGGTGTTGCCGGTAGCGAGCGTGCGCCGGCTGCCGTCGCGGTAGTTGATTTCGAGCTGCGCCATCAGCCGCGCGGGACCTGGCCCAAAGAAGAACCGGTTTCCATACCAGCTCATCGCGCTGCCGTACCAGCCGTCGCCGAGGATGGCGCCGATGACGTTATCGCCTTCGGCGACCATCGAGGACACGTCGTAGGTCTGGTAGAGGACGCGCTTGCGTTACTCGGTGTACTCGGGGGGGAGCACGTCGTTGCCCACACGCCTGCCGTTGAGGTACATGCGGTAGCTGCCCAGGGCGGTCACATAAAGCCGCGCCGAACGGTAGCCACGGGAGACGACGAACGCGTGGCGCATCAGGGCCGCCGGGCCGGGAAGCGGGCCGGGATCGCCCATCGGAAGACGCGCGTCGCCCAACTCGGCCACCATCGCCACGGGCCGCCAATTGCGCTCGCCTTCGACGCGGGCCTCCCAATGCGTGTCGGTGGGAAAACGTTGCATGACGCCGTCGGCGCGCACGATCTTCAACAGGCCGGCGAGAGCGGCAGGCACACGGCGGCTTTCGGGCTCGGGCGCGTCGGCGGGGACAGCGGCGGTGACAGCCACTTCGATGGTGTTGGCGCCCGGCTGGAAATACTCCGCCACGTCCTGACGGTCGAAGGCCGCCCAACTGCGGGTCTTGCCGCGGATCTCGCGACCGTTGACCGAGGCGGTGAAGTCGCCGCGGGCGGTGAGGAAAAGCGCGGCGTTCACCGGCTTCTCATCGACGATGGCGCTCAGGCGGAAATAGACGCGGGTCTTGAGCGGAACGCTGGTGGCGTCCTCGCCGGAGGCCCAGATCCATTTGATCTCGGCGCGGTCGGCGGCGGATTCCGGATCGTTGCGGGCGATCCATTTCGCCGTCCAGTCGTTTTTGGCGAGCAGCCCCATCTCGAACCACGCCGGAGGCGCGTAGCGGGAGACGCGGCGCGCGCCGTCCCAAACGCGCACAGTCCAGTAGTAGCGGCGGCGGCTCTCCAGCCGGGGCCCCCCGTACACGATGCCCACCGATTCGGCGGAGGATTGGGTGCCGCTGGACCAGACGTCGGCCCTGCCGCGCACCAGGCGGTCCGGCGCGGTGGCCACGAGGATTTCATAGGCCGTCTGCCGCCAGTTGCGCTCGGCGTTGTCGCTCTGCCAGGAGAAACGGGGCGCGGCCACGTCGATGCCGATGGGGTTCACCTGGTGCTCGCAGCGCAGGCGCACCGGCTCGGCCCACAGGGCGGGCGAAAGGAGGACAAGCAGCCACAGTCCGCGCATAGTTGAAATATTCTCGCACTCGCGCGGCACTTGTCGAGGGCGTGATCCGTCGGTTCGGGCAAGGCCGTCCGCGCTTACGGACGGATTACGGCCAACCGAAGCACCCCGAGGGCGTCACGGGCACGCCTGTTAGACTGGTAGGGATGAAAGCCGCTTGTGTGATCGCCTTTTCCACCGCTCTGGCCGTGGCGTCCTTGCCGGCCCAGGACTCCCCGGCACTGAAAACGAAGACAGAACGCGCCAGCTACGCCGTCGGCGCCGACCTCGGCAACCGCCTCCGGCAACAGGCCGTGGACATCGATCCCGCGCTGGTGGCGCGGGGGCTCCGCGACGCGCTCGCCGGGGCCAAGACGCTTCTGACGGCGGCGGAGATTTCAGAGGCGATTGACGGCCTGCAACAGGAAATGAGGACCAATTTGAACGCGAAAAACAAAAAGGAAGGGGAGGACTACCTCGCCCAGAACAAGACGAAAGAGGGCGTGGTAACGCTTCCGAGCGGCCTTCAGTACAAGATCCTGAAAACCGGCGACGGACCCAAGCCCGGCATCGACGACACCGTCGTGTGCCACTACCGCGGCACCTTCATCAACGGCACCGAGTTCGACAGTTCCTACAAGCGCAACCAGCCGCTAAGCTTTCCGCTCAAGGGAGTCATCAAGGGGTGGACCGAAGCTCTGCAATTGATGCCCACCGGTTCGCACTGGCAGTTGGCGATCCCATCGAACCTCGCCTACGGGGAGCGCGGCGCCGGCCCGATTGGCCCCGACACGACGCTGCTGTTCGATGTCGAGTTGATCTCGATTCAGGGGAAGTAGGCGCTCGCTCACTCCGGTGCGGACGTTTCCCGGCACGAGTTGCTTCCAATCCGGTTGGCGGAAAGTTCCTCACCGGGCGCGGCTTCGATGCACCAGCGCCCCATTCCAAAGCCGGTGATTTCGTTGCCCTCGATCAAGTTGCCGGTCGTCGAGGAGGGCCGCGCGGCGCCGTTGCCCAGGTAGATTCCGCTGCGGAGTAGTCCAGGCTGGTCCAGCGCATAGGCGCACCGCGCCGGAGTGGGTGCGCCCGTACAGCCGTTCCGGTTCAGATTCAGCAGCCGGTTGTTGATCACGCGGTTCCCACTCCCAATCAAAAAGACCCCGCCGTAGCCGGCCCCATCCACCAGGTTGTCCGCGACGGTGATGTTGGTGGGCTGCACCTCGGGGTGCGTGTTCCCGAAGACGATGGCGGCGTGCGCGAAGGGGTACTCGCCGATGGGCTTGCGATTGACGCACGTGTTGCGGAGGACCTCGCCGTCGTGAAACCCGTCCAGGTCGATGCATTGCCCGTTCACGTCCTCCAGCCGGTTGTCGAGATAGGCGGACTTGTCCACGTTCCCAGCGGCATCCAATCCGACCGGAATGCCTTGCCCCTCCAGGTCCACTTCAGTTGCAGGGAAGCCCACGCGCCGGGCCGTATTGTTGACGGCTTGGAGCCCGGTGGCGTGGCCGATCTGTATGGCGTCCCGCGCGACCTCGTCAATTGTGTTTCCGGAGATGACTCCAGGGCCGTTGCGCGGCGAGTGGTAATTCGAGTGCGTCCAGATGGCGTTGCCGCGGATGCGCCGCAGCGTCGAGTCGCGCACGGCGAACCGGGAGGTTCCCTCCTCCAGCAGGATTCCACCCGAGGTGTTGTTGCGCCCCTTGGCGTCCAGCGAACCGGAGTCCTCGACCATCACGCCCTGGATCGTCACATCGCTCGACCGGCTGACCAGGATGGCAAACCCGGCGATCTGGTCGAGCGACACCCCCTCGATGCGAACCCCGGTGCAGCCGTCGATCAGGAGCCCGTTGTGCGTGAAGAACTGGGCGAAGGACACGTCGGAGGGCGGGAGGTAGACCGTCTGCCGCGCGGTGCTCCGGCTCCCGGCCACGCGGAACTGATTCAAAACCAAGCCACTTGCCGATTCCGCCAGGATGACGGCGCGCCCCCGGAAGCCGGAGGACGCCCTCAACGTGGAGCCTTGCGGGTGCCCGCGAAGTTCGACGCCACCGGACCCGGCCGGAATCACGATTTCCTTGGGTACCATGGTTTCGCCGAAGGGAAGCTCGATGCTCTTCGCACCGCTCTCGATCGCCGCCAAAATATCGATGAAAGTCTTTGTCTTAAGCAATTTATCATCTGCGTCAGACGGCGGCTGCGCAGCGAACGCGACCGTGACAGCCGTGTACAAACTAAAGCTTAAGATGCTGAAAAAGGGCATGATCGACGCGTGCAAGCGGCGGCGTTTCGTGGGGCGCTCCGGACGGGCGCTCGCCGTGCCGAGACTGGGGGCGGCGTTCATCCGGCGGAAGCCGACGGGGCCCCGCCGCCTTCGCCGGCCGCCTGGACGTATCGAAAACGTAGTTCTGTCAACGAGTTATCGATGAGGCGCTGTTCTTCCAGGCTCAGGTTCCCGCGCGTCTTCTCCTGGAGCATCGCCAGCATGTCGATGGCGTGGCGGGCGGCGGGGAGGTCCGTTTCCGGGCGCTCGGACTCCTCGCCCAGGTGCACCAGGCCCATGTAGATTTCGGCCTGAGTGCGGAGGGAGAGTACCAAAAAGCCGAACGTGGCCGGCGGCAATTGCCGGAGGACGACTCCGTGGTGCGGTGCAGTGGAATCGGCGTGGCTCATGACCCCTAAT
>CAZVIK010000181.1:0-8182 GCA_964627045.1 uncultured Solibacteraceae bacterium
AGCCGTTGGTGAAGAACTGCGTCAATTCCTGGCGCACCTTCGCCGTGGGTGACGATGTCAAAATCGCATGCGACGACACCGATGTGAAGGACGAGGCCGTCGAGGCCGCCGACCGGCTCGGGCTCATGGACTTCGTAAAGGACATGGTGCTCCAGCTTCTCGTCAAGGGCGACGCCGTCGGCTTCAAACGGTACGTTAAAGAGGGGAAGGACATCGAGGAACTGGTTTGCGTCAACCCCGTCTCGGTGAAGGTCAAGTACGAGCAGGGGCAACTCGCGGAGGTGAAGCAGTACCCGGAGGACAACCCAGGCGCGGGCGAAGGCATCGCGCTTCCCGTCGAGCAGGTCCTGCACCTCAAATGGGACGCGCCCTCGTTCTCGCCCCGCGGCAATTTCATCGTGCTGCCCGCGTTCCAGTCCATCGAACTGCTCCGGGATTACCGGCGCGCCGAACAGGCCATCGCCAAGAGATGGGCGACGCCGTTCCGGCTGCTCAAGGTGGGCGGCGCCTTCGGGCAGAAGATGGTGATGCCCGACCAACGGATGCTCGAAGGCGTCCGGGACATGGTCAACAAGATGGACCTGCGCAGCGGACTGGTCGTCCCGTTTTACGTGACCGTCGAGACCCACGGCACGGACGGCCAAGTGCTCAACGTCGAGGACAAGGTAAAGGAAGTCAAAGAGGACATCATCGTTGCGCTCGGCCTGTCCCGGTCGCTCGTGACGGGCGACGGCCCGAACTTCGCTACGGCGTCCGTCAGTATGCAGAAGATGATGGTCATGATCCGGGAGATCAAGCAGGCCGCCCGGGCCATCCTCGCATGGGTCTTCGACGACTGGCAGGAACTCAAAGGCTACGGAGACAAGACGCTCCAGTTCCTGTTCAACGACCTCGATCCGAGCGACGCCGTGGATATCAAACGGCTCCTCGTCGAGTTGTACGACCGGAAACTCATCAGCCGGTCGAGCATGCAGCTCAAAATGGACCTCGACCCGGACATCGAGGCCGCGAACCGCGAGACGGAGAAGAAGGTCAGCCCGATTGCGGATTTCGGATTGTGGATTTCGGATTGGGGACGCTGGGGGAATTCCGCAATCCGCAATCCGCAATCGTCAATCAAAGTGGCCTGCCGGTTCCGCGCATGATTGCCGCTGCCGCGCCGCGCCTGTCTCAGGCGGAACGCATTCGCCGGGCTGCGGAGAAATCCGTCCGTGCGCGGAACCTGTATGCGGACCAGACCGCCAGCGCGCTTACCCAGTCGCTCAAGTCCGCACAGGAGGAAGTCGCCAAGGCCATCCTCCGGTACAAGTCGCTCGGTTCCCTTCCGAACAACAAGCTCGCGGCGCTCAAGGGATTGGACAAACTCAACGGGGAACTTGGGGACATCCTCTTCGCCGTCAAGAAAGAGCACACCCTCGCGTTCCGCAAATCCACCAAGGCGGCGTTCCGGCAGGGCGTGTACGACGGTATCGGCGAGTTCGCCACGGCGCAGATGCCCTTCTACCGCGACTTCAGTCCCACCGGGATAGACAAACTCACAACGCGCGTCTTCACCCTCGTGGATACCGACGCGCTGGACTTCATGGTCAACTATAACGTCATCCTCGCCGGAGACGTCCACCGCGAACTGGCCGACGGTATCAAGCGCACGATCATGAGCGGCATCGCCACGGGGCAGGGCGCCGACGACATCGTCCGCGATCTCGGCCAGGTCATCGTGGACAAGGACTCCTTCCGCCAAGCCGGGACGCGTGTGTTCAGCAAGGCGCAGTACCGCATGGAGATGATCGCCCGGACCGAGGTGTTGCGCGCGCACAACCAAGGACGGCTCAAGTTCCACCAGCGGGTCGGCGTGCAGAAGCTCGAATGGCTCGCGATGGAAGACGAGCGCATGTGCCCGGTTTGCGGCGGTCTGAATGGCAAGGTCTTCCTCACGGACAAGTTTCCGCAGCAACCGGCGCATCCCCATTGCCGGTGTACCCACGTCGTCGCGTGGCCCATGGATATCTGCGGTCTCACGCCCATGGCCAAGGCGGACGGCGAACCTGCCGCGTGCATTCTGCCGCCGCAGACGCTGGAAAAGCTTGCGGATGCCAAAGCGGAAGAGAACGCCAAACTCAAGTCCGCATTCGAGAGCGGCGCCATCGGCGACCTCAACGGATTGACCGTCAAACAACTTCAGACGCTCGCCAAACAGAACGGCATCGCTATCGCGCGCACCAAGGCGGACTTCATCAAGTTGCTCGATGCCGCGGAGCCGGGCATTCCCCACGGCGACCTCGGCGGCGAGGCGCTCAAGGCCAAACTCGCCCAATACAAGATTGGCGCGCTGCGCAGCAAGGAGGACCTCGTCGCGCTGCTGGCACAGAAGCAGGCCGCTCTCAAACAGGCCCAGCAGGTTGCGGTGCAGGTGGCGCAACTTCCGCCGTCCGGCGGATTGCACGATCTAACGGTCAAGGACCTCCAGGAGATGGCCAAGTCCAAGGGCATCTCCCTCAACATGACCAAGCAGGACGTCATCGAACTGCTGGACCAGATGGAGCCCGGCGTCGATCACGGCGGCCTGGCCGGGGAATCGCTCATCGCGGCGAAGCAGAAACTCGGCGTCGGCGTGCTCAAGAACAAACAGCAACTGATCCACGCCCTGGAAAAGGCGGCTGGCCAGGAGCTGGCGGAGAAGGCCAAGCAGGAAGCCGCCACGGCCGCGCCTACCACGGGCACCGGCCTTTGCCCATCGCGAAGCTGCCGAGATGGACAGCACCTCATTTGACTGGGAGAACAGACCGGAGAGATGCTCTGAGACTACCAAGCATGAGGGCAGCTGGGTATTGTAGGACCCAACCAACAATCATTCCTACGATAAACCCCGCTTCCCCATTGGTGAGCGCACCCACCACAGCGGAGACTATGAACAGAGTCCATCGCACGACAAGAAAATAACGGGGTAACATTGAGAATAGTTCATCATCGGCGAGCTTTCGGATGTAGCTATTCTCAGGCTCGTTATTGACGACCCTCTTGTAGTATGACTTCGCTTCTTTCGGTCTGCGCCTTTGCAGCTTCCTCGCAATTAGCAACAGGAACAAATTGTTCTGACCAATCATGTATCCATTCTCACCCTCTCTCAGAGCAACATCCGGGTCACCATTTAAGACCACAGACCAGAGATACACACTCTCTCTATCTGGTGCAAGTCTCTTGGCCTGCTCCAGACTCTCCTTTACCCTGACCGCATCGTTGTTGTACGCAATGGCAAGAAGCACATAGGCCTCCCAACCATTGGGATAATCGCTCGCGAGTCTTTCAAGCGAAGACACCTGACATTCAGTGCCCACTGGTGAATTGAAGAAGCTGAGACATTCGAGAAGATTGTACATATACTGATTCGTAATATTCTGATGATGTGCAGAAAGCCACCTCCGGAATGCATCTCCACTCTCGGTGGCCTGATTCCGATCCTCGGATGTAAACACGCTCTTAAGAAGCAGCTTGGAGTCCGCCCTGTCCTGGAACCAATTGGCAAGTTCTTTCAAGGGATGACCAGGCGACGCGAGACGGTAAATCCGGTTCCAATCATTGCCATTGATCGCCGCCACTAATGAGTCTTCAATATTGTCCTGATCCATTTTTCTTCACGCTCCCCAGGTGTGCTAAGTAAGCGACGTCAATTCGCCGCGCTACGGCCGGCTTCATTGCTCCAACATCGGTCAGCGATGGATACTCGTTCACTTCCACAAGGTCGGTCTCCCCAGAAAGAGAATGCAGAGGACAGTCAAGACGACGGCAGCCAAGATCATCTTCATATTAGAGTCTCCTCAATTGCCTATTGCCGATTCGACGACGAACGACCGAATAGCGTGGAAAGGACCGCAAACACACCAAGACCGGCAAAGATCCCAATCAGCGGATCACCCGAACCCATTAGCCCTGCAATCGGGCCACCAACGACGAATATCGCTAAGAAAGAAGCAAGTAGTATCGTGCCTCTCGACATGCTACGCCCATCCCCAGTGAATCACTTCTTCGAAGCCTTGTCCCTCAGCAATTGAATCACTTCCTGATTGCCTCCTGCTTCTGCTACTTCCATCATGGTCTTGACAAACTGCGGCCTCCAGTCTGGACCGATTGTCAATTTCTTGTTTAGGTCTGCACCGGAAGCAATCAACAGGGCCACAAGCTCTTTGTTCCCCTTGAAGGCTGCAAAATGCAGTGCTGTTGCTCCAAAGGCGCCTCTGATTCGGCTTGCTATCGTTGGCGATAGGAGACTCTCCCCTTTAATCGGTTTGACCGCTTGGTCCAGCGCGCCTGTATAAGCTTTACTGAACACATCCACCGGGCTGACTGGGATTTCGGCATCCACCGCAGCTCCATGCTCAAGCAATAGGCGCACGACGGGAATATGGCCATTCCAGGCTGCTCGGTGGAGAGCCGTGCCTGATTTGTCCGTCCACGTGGTGTCTGCACCTTCCGCCAAAGCCTTCTTGACCTGCTCCGGGTTTCCCTGCTCCGCCCCGGCAAGGAGTTGTTCCCTCGCGGCGCGAACCGCCTTATCTTCGCAGCCGCAAAGGGCAGATGCGGATATGAAAAGAATGGGAAGGAAACTCAAGCGTCCTAATCCTCGTAGAATGGTGATTGGATGATGTCGTAATGCTCTGATGGGATCGCCTCCTTTACTTGAAGACCATCGTCTTGAACAAGGGGTCGAAGAAAGTTCTGTCTGCATTGTCGTATCTCTCAATGGTGGTCGAACACGTGAACGAGAATGCTCTTCCGTTGTGCAGGAAAGTGAGTTGACGAAGCTTCTTCTCCGGTTTCTGCGTCAGAATGTGCACATGTTCAATGGCGCGCTTGTCGCCCTGTTTGCCGATCTTGATATCGTTCACCGAGACTCTCTTGTAACCTTTCAATGGCATGTTCTCGTTGGCCAGAAGCATGCTTTTCATGCCGTCCAATTCCTCCTCGGAGGCGTTTTCGAGAACCTTCACGTTTACTCGCTCCAATTCAAAAGAGGAATTGACCAGCCACAATGGCGTCTCAGGGGAAATCCTTGAGGCCATCGAGCCCGGGTTCTCCGCAGTGCATGCAACAACATCCGCGGGTATTTCGAAGGCAAATCCAAACTTGTCGTCGTTGTACTGCTTGGTTTTGCTTGACGCTGCGGAAGTCGGTTGCCCTGCCTCAACCGACGGAGAAGATTCCTTTTTGGCCCCAGCGGAGTTCTCAGCGACGCCACTGTCGAGTTGACGCAATTCCTTACTATCTGGGCAAAGCGCGATACCCTCCTGCAGGAATCTGCGCGCCTCTTGCATATTGCCCATCTCCTTGTAGAGATTAAACAACCTGACGTATTTGGACGCGATCGCAGCGGTCTTCTCCTGCTCGGAGAACTGTCTCTTCGGATCGAGGATAACGAACATATTGAGGAACTGCTCGAATACGGGACGGAGTGTTTCGAACTCGGCGATCGTTGGGGCCCTCAAAGCGATGGAGTACCAGAGAGAGCCATCCACAAACTGTACAACCTCCTCCGGTCCGGCTCCAGGACCAGTTCCGGCGATGTGCATCACCATCGTGATCGCATCACGGCCTCCTCTTGCGCCCTTGTCAATGGCGAAGGTGCTGCCGGATGGCATCCTTTGTGGGAGGGTAACTTCGACCTTATCTTTGCATTCAGCGTAAAGGTCCTCAAGTGTACTCATTCCTGATGGCAGAGGGCCGGAAATGACGCGGATGCCCACGTCCTCCTTGTTTCCTTCCCGAAAATCAACTTTGCTCCGGATAGTCTCCGACGGATAGCTGTGTTCCGTCCAACCCGATGGTGGAAAGGCAACAAAATAGCCGTTCTTGTCCTCATATTTGTTCGGAGGCGCGGCACCCCCTTCCGCCTCTGCCTGAACAGGCAGCATGAATATACAGGCGACTGCAGCACACAACCATATGCACGTGACGTGATTGCTTCTGTTCTTGTACATGTTCCTTCGCTCCTCTTCTCCCGATCGAATCTCGGACCCCAGCCCGCGTACCATACGTACTCTTACGTACTCTTGCACGTCCGCTCTCTTCTCATGTACCCGTACTCCCAGCATTGCCTGACGCCGTAGTGTCCGGCGGCGATACATCCCTCGATGCAAATGCCAGCATTAGTCCTACAAGAAGATTTGCACCAATGTGAATGAAGCGAAACACGACAACTCGCGACTGAATGATCTCTCCGTCAACATTTGAGTATGTGACAATCCAGGGCACCAACGGCCACAGGGCTGCGAGAACCAAAGCAAGAGTAAAGAGCCTGAAACCGATCCTCCATTTGGGATGCTGGAAGTCGAGTACTGCACCAGATCCGGCGATGGCGATGAGCGATGCCGTGGCTGGTGCGAGGAACCAGAGCGCGAGGAAGAAGAGCATACCGAGTCCGCTGACATCGCGCGCAGCTTCACGCACCGGGTAGACCGGTGTGTCTATCTTATCTCGGAGATCGGCGAAGCCCAGCATTTGCGAGCCGCTCCAGGCGACCACGCCAGCGACCAGGAGAATGGATAGTGCGGCAAACAACATTGAGATGCACAGGTAAATGGGAAATCGTGTTACGCGTATTTCAGCCTCAAACATCATATCGCGCTAACCTCCTCGGTTTGTATAGCAATGCAGGACAGCCTCTTCATCCTGATGTCCCGGTTCAGCGGGAATTGGACAATCGCCGATTTTTCTAAGCGACTACAGTCAGTCGTAGCCGCCGGTTCAATTGTGCGTTTTTTGAGGCATAGGCGGTCTATCAATCCGATGAGTTGTAGGAGGGCGTGAGAGGGGCGCTCCCACGCCCTTCCTGTCGTACGACAGGACTCATCGTCTCGATGAGCCGCACCGGGGTATCCCTTGACCGGTTGCTCGCCAGCAGAGCCAGCCTCCGTTTCGCCCGGTAGGGTTAGTTTACCAAAACGCACGGCCATGAGCAAGCGTTTTCTGCGAACACCTCCTTTCGGGCGGCCTGGCGGCGCTGTTTGCGTTCGGCACGGGCCGCTTCGAGTTTGCGGTCGCGCGATGCGAAAATCTCGGCGTCGCGGCCTTCGAGTTTGTCTTTGGGCGTCACGAATCCGATGGCGCTGTGCAAGCGGACCTCGTTATAGTGCGCCACGAATTGGCCCACGATACGCCGGGCGTCGTCGAGCGACAACGGCGTTTGCGGTCGAATGCATTCGGTCTTCAGCGACTTGTGCCAGCGCTCGATCTTGCCGTTGCTTTGCGGGTAATACGGCGAGGTCCGCACGTGGGTCATGCCGCTGATCCGGATGAACTCCTTGAAGTCCTTGGCGATGAACTGGGGGCCGTTGTCGGAGATGATTCGGGGACGCGCATCGGGGAACGTTTCCTTGGCCCGTTCGAGAATGATCTCGATGTCGGCCTCGGTCATCGCCTCGCGGATCTCCCAGTGGACGATGAAACGGCTGCATCCGTCCAAGACGCTGCACAGGTAGTAAAAAGTCCCGCAAATGTTGAGGTACGACACGTCCACGTGCCAGTGCTCGTGCGGCTCGAGCGGCTGGACGAACCCCGTGCCCTTCTTGGATTCCTTGCCATTCCACGGGTTCAAAAGACCGGCCTCGTGCAGCACCCGCCACACGCTCGTCGGCCCCACTGCCACCACGTCCGCGTCCAGCATCATGAACGTCAAACGGCGGTAGCCCTCGTCGGGATGCTCCAGATAATAGGCGATGATCGCCTGCTTCTCCCGGTCCTCCAGCCAGAAGTCCCGCGGGATCTTGCCGTTGTGCTCGTTCACCTTGCCGTAGCGGGCGTGCCAGTCGTAGAACTTGCTCTTGGCAATCCCCAGCCAGCCGATGAACCGGCCCAACGCGATTTCGGTCTTCTCCGACCAGCCGTTCACGAAATCCATGATCGTATCTCGCGTATCATGTGGCACCCAGGTCCCTTTCAAGGCTCCCCAAGACTTTTTTTTAGAGCGACGTGTTCCTCCATCAACTCCGCCAGCACCTCGTCCTTGCGGTGCAGCTTCGACTCCAAAAACGCGATCCGCTGTTCCCGCGCCGAGGTCTCGGACTTCGACTGGCGCTCAAACGCCGCCGTCCCGTTCTCGAAGAATATCTGCTGCCACCGGTAGAATTGCGTCGGTTGAATCCCGGCATCGTCGCACACCTGCGACACCGGAACCTTCTCCACCAAGTGC
>CAZVIK010000182.1:0-8111 GCA_964627045.1 uncultured Solibacteraceae bacterium
GAAACCAGCCTAATCGCTATCGACACCGAGGGCGGAGCCCAGCTCCGTCCTCGGACTCTTCACGCCTGACCGCTGCCCACGCCACAGCGTGAACCCGCCGCGCTCTTTGTCCCGCTAACGGCCGGCCGCCCGCAGGATCGCCGCCACGCTGCGTTCCACGTCTTCGTCCCGCGTCGCCCAAGAGGATACGCTGATGCGCATCGCAGTGCGTCCCTGCCATTCGGTCGGCCCGCACCAGCAGGTGCCGTCGCGCTGCACCCGTTCGATCACCGAGCGCGTGCGCGCCGCGTCACCGAACGCGACCAGAACCTGGTTGAGCGTCACTTCATTTAGGATCTCACCGCCGCCCCCGTGCCGCAGGGCCTCGGCAAACCGGCGCGCCTGGCGGCAATTCCGTTCAATCAACTCAGCCAGTCCGCTCCGCCCCAACGACTTCAGCGCCGCCCAGATCTCCACGCCGCGGGCGCGCCGCGACAACTCCGGCGTGTACTGCGAAGGCTCGCGATGCTCACCCTGCGGGAGGTAGGCCGCCGTCAGCGACATGGCGCCCTTGAGCGCCGCCGCGTCCCTCACGAACGCCAACCCGCTGTCATAGGGCACGTTGAGCCACTTGTGCGCGTCGGTGGCCCAGGAATCGGCTTCCGCCACGCCCTCGACCAGGTGGGCGTATTTCGGGCTTGCCGCGGCCCACAGGCCGAACGCGCCGTCTACGTGTACCCACGCGCCCGCCGCGTGCGCCCGCTGGCAGATGTCAGCCGCCGGGTCGAACGCTCCCGTGTTCACGTTTCCCGCCTGCGCGCACACGATGGCCGGTCCGCCCAGCACCGGCATTTCCTCTGCGCGCATCCGCCCCTGGTCGTCCACCGGGACGCGCATCACGCGCGACCGGCCCAGCCCCAGCATCCCCAGCGCCTTGATCACCGCTGGATGCGCCTCATCCCCTACCACCACGGTCACCGGCGGCGCGCCGAACAACCCGTCGGCCTCCACATCCCATCCGTGGCGCTTGAGGACCTGGTGCCGCGCCGCGGCCAGCGCCGTGAAGTTGGCCATCGTCGCGCCGGTGACGAATGCGCCGCCGCAACCGGCCGGCAGCTTCAGCACGTCGAGCAGCCACTTCAGGGAGATCTCCTCGAGCACCGTCCCGATCGGGGACGCCGCATACAGTCCCGGGCACTGGTCCCACGCCCCGGCGAGCCAGTTGGCCGCCAGCGCCGCCGGGAGCGATCCGCCGATGACGAACCCGAAGTACCGCCGCCCGGCCATGCCCATCGTGGCGGGTGACCCGACGCGATCCAGCGCCGCGAGCACACGTTCCGGTTCCATCGGCGCGTCTGGCATCGCCTCGTCCAACTCCGCGAGCCGTTCGATCGCCTCCGCCGTGGGCGCCACGCTCCGCTCGTCGAGGTTCTCCAGGTAACGCGCCGCCGTTTCCGCCGCCAGATTAAGTAGCTGTCTCATCACTTGCGATGGTAGCGTGCCGGAAGTGAAGCGGGCACCGACCGCCGTCGTGGCGTGAGCACTCCGCGTGCCGCGTCACGGCTCTATGCTCCGCCCGGCCCGCCGTGCCCGGCCTGACCATGGCGTTCAGTGGACTTGCTCAACTGGAATCGCTGTCACTTGGAGCGTCCTGCGGTCGTTCTGCTTGAGCGAAAGCGACTCGGCACTACCCTGATACTTCTTCAGGATCTCCGGGTCCTCGAAAGCGCCATCCTCGATGTCCTCCCATGCCAGAACCTGGTAGTCGCCGGGGACCACGTCCGTCAGGCTGAATCCGCCGCGTTGATCCGAATACCCGCGCCTGGAGTCCGCCTCCGGCCCGGCCGGCTCCGGCGCCTCGGACGACGCCGCCGCCCGGTTGCTCCGCACCGTCCTCCACCTGCACTCCTCCAGCGAAGTCGGCTTCAGCCGGGTCACCGAACTCGCCGCCACCGGCGCGCGCCTGGTCCAGGACGTTGCGGCGTTGCGCGGCAGTCTGTCGGCCGACCAGTTGTTCGCTACAGCCGTCGAACGGGCGCGCACCCTGCTCGACCGGCTGGCCGGGCCCGGCGCCGCGGGCTCGGGTCCCGCGCTCGGCCGCCACATGGAGGCCCTCGCCGAACGGTATATCATGCAGGCCGAACGGGACGTGCACGCCGCGGCAGCCGGCGCCCTCGTCACCGCCGATCCCGCCTGCCAGGCGCCCTCCGCTTCTGGAGAAAAGGACCGGGGTGAAAACGTAGAGCTCTTTCAAACCCGCCGCGGCCGGCGTCACAATTGCCGCCGGGCTCCGGTGAAGTCTACAGAAACTGCCCGTCGAAAGACCGCTCGTTATCCCACTCTTTCGTCGGCTCGAAGAATCCCGGCTCTTTGACCCACTTTTTGAGCGCCTCTTCGTTGTAAGTGAAGCCGAGCCCCGGAGCGTCCGGCACCGTCACGAATCCATCCCGGATGACCGGCTTTGCCGCGCCCTCCACCACGGAGAAGAACTCATCGGTGTGATCCGCGTTGTGGAACTCCAGCACCATGAACTGCTCGCACGCCGCCGCCGCATGCACGGCGGCAAACAGCGTCGTCGGGTTGTTGTGGTTGTGGTAGGCCGTGGCGATTCCATACTGGCTGGCCAGATCGCTGATCTTCTTGGACTCCAGGATGCCGCCGCACTCCGCCGGGTCCGGATGCGCGATGGAGATCGCCCTCTTTTCAAAAAGATCCTTGAACCCGGTGGCCAGGTAGATGTCCTCGCCGGTCAGAATCGGCGTCTTGCAGGAGTTCTTGATCCGCACCAGATCGTCGGCAAATTGCCACGGCACAGTGTCTTCCAGCCACGCGAAGTTGAACTTGTCGACCGCCTGCGCGAACTTGATGATGTTCTCGACGTTGAAGCTGCCGTAGTGGTCGGTGGCGATCGGGATCTCCCATCCCACCTTCTCACGCACCGCGGCGCAGTAGTCCTCGATCGCTCGCAGCCCCTTTTCCGTGACGTGGCCGCCGGTGAACTGGTGCGGCGTCCGTGGACGCTGCGCACCCATGCCCCCGCCGCGTTGCGGAATCGCCGCCGGCGCGGGCGTGACGACGTTTTCCCGCCCGCCGATCCGCGCGATCGCCAGGTCCATCTTGAGGAACTTGTAACCCTGGGCAACCCGGCTCTGTAGCGCCTTTGCCATTTCATCGGGGTTCGTGGAAAAGGTCGTGTCGGCGTACAGCAGGATCCTGTCGCGGAACTTACCGCCCAGCATCTGCCATACCGGGACTCCCCACGCCTTTCCGGCCACGTCCCAACAGGCCATCTCGACGGCCGAGACACCGCCGCCCATCACGCCGTGGCTGCCGTGCTGCTTGATCTTGTAGAAGATCTCCGCCACGTTGCACGGGTTCATACCCACGATCCGGCTTTTCAGCATCAGCGCGTAGGTCTTGCTGGCGCGCCCGCGCACGTCGCCGTAGCCCGAGATCCCCTGGTTGGTGTCGATCCGGATCAGGCAACGCGAGTCGCCCTCGTAGGGCGGCGACGCCATGACGAAACGCATGTCGGTGATCCGCAGCGCCGACGGTTTCGAGTTCGTGTTCATCTGCCCCGAGACGGCTTCGAGATCCGCGTGGGTAATCAGCGTTCCGGCGGCGATCGCCGACGTGGCGCGCGTCGTTGTCGTCAAGAACGCCCGTCTGGAGACTCCCAGTGCCTTCCGAATCATGCTCGCTCCTCCGAGTTCACTTACGCCGCAGGCAGCCCCGCGGCACCCGCCAGTGTATCAGCCCGGCTCCCGGCCCATCAATCCAATCGCCACCGGCCGCCGGCGTGAAGATCACGCTCGTTTCCGCGAGCGGGGCCGGAAATGGCATCCCGCCCGGATTCACCGCATTCCCCGCCCCGGCGCCGAATCGAACAACGCAAGATCCACTAGCTCGGCACGGTTTCATTGTCCCGGCTTACCGGTCTGGCGGCTAACCTCGGGTGCCGCCGGCGGCCTGACCGTCGTTCTGCTACTTGGTAGTAACCGATGGTGGTACACTTGTGTCAACTCTACGGTCGCGGATTAACCGGAGGTGTACAGTGGCGTTCAAGTGGCTCGCTGCACTGTTGATCACGGTTGTTCCTTTTGCGGCACAGCAGATATCACCGGCAGAACCGGACGACTCCGGCCTGGTGCTGCGCTTCGACGTCAACCTGGTGCAGATTGACGCCGTTGTCACTGACCGTGACGGCCGCCGCGTAACCGGCCTCACGCCGGCGGATTTCGAGATCCGGCAAGACGGCAAGGTCCAGCGGATTACCCACTTCACTTACATCCCCGAGGAGGAGCCGCTCGCCGCGGGGCAGCTTCCATCAAGTCCGGCTCCGCCGTCGCAGCTCAAACGCGACGAGGTGCGCCGGACCATCGCCATCCTGGTCGATGACGCCGGCATGGAGTTCCCCGACCTCGTCCGCACGCGCCGCGCCCTTCTACGCTTCGTGAAGGAGGAACTTCGTCCCGGCGACCTGGTGTCGGTGCTCCGCACGGCAGTGGGTTCTGGCGCGCTGCAGCAGTTCAGCGCGGATCGCGACTACCTGGCGCGCGTCGTCGAGCGCATTCAGTGGATACCTCCGATTGAGTCGGACGACCTACCGCTCGGCTATGTATTGCCGCAGGTCCTGCGTGCGATGGCCGAGTTCCCCGGACGCAAGGTTCTGATTTTAATCGGCCGGAGCGCGGGCTCGGAGTCGACCCACCTCCGGATGATGGACGCGGCCAGCCGTTCCTCGACGGTGATCCATGCCGTCTACGCGCCGGGTGTGGAGACATTCGCCATCACGGCGGCGGAGCGGCAGCCGGCCAGTGCGATCGTGGCAGAGGCCCGCGAACCTTTGAGAGGGCCTTTAGGTTGGAGCATGATGGGGTTCCCTCGGGTTCGAGCGATGAACCGCCAGGCGGTCTTGAAGTCCCTCGCCGAGGCCACCGGCGGGCTTTTCTTCGGAGGCAACGACATCGACAGCCACGTGGTGAATGCCTCGCGGGATTCCTCGGGTTACTACCTGATCGGCTGGTACCCCGGCCCTGATGCATTCCAACGGCGGGCCGGCGGACCTCCGGCCTATCACAGGCTTCAGGTCCGTTTGAAGCGCGATGGCCTGAAGGTCCGGACGCGCGCCGGCTTCCAGGCGGTTCCAAGCGCGCCGCCGCGCCCGGACAACCGCTCGGATGCCGCCGAGATGCTCGACGCGCTCTTCTCGCCGTTCAAGAGCGGCGACATCGACGTGCAACTTTCCTCGACGTTTCAGTACGACCAAGCGACAGGCCCGTATCTGATTTCGATGCTCCATGTGCGCCCCGAGGGCATCGACTTCAAGCGGGACGATCGCGGCTGCCAGATCGCGGACCTGGAGGTGTTAAGTACGCCGCTCTGGCTCGACCAGAAGCGGGTCACACCGTCCGGCATCACCACGTCGCAGCAGGCTCATATGGAAGTGTGCGGAGAAAGCGCCAAGCGCGTGATTACGGACGGTTTCGCCGTGGAGTTACGCACCGCGGTCGAAAAGGCCGGCGCGTATCAGATGCGGGTTGCCGTCCGTAACATCCAACCCGGCGAGACTCACTCCAACGCCCCTCGGGCCAGGGTGGCGCGGCACCCCGGCTCTACCGGGAAACCGCCGCTGATCGGCTCGGCGGCGCAGATGGTCGAGGTTCCCGACCGTAGCCGCAAAGCACTGGCGATCACCGGCCTGACCGTCGGCGCAGCCCCGGCCTCACTGCCCCCGGCAGGAGGCGTCCGCTTCCGCACGCTGTATCCGGAAGCCGATCCGGCGCTGCGGCGGTTCGCCGCCGCCGATGCGGTCCCTTACGCGGTCCGGGTCATTGCCGGAAAGGAGAACGTACCGCTGACGGCGCGCCTGGTTCTGCTGCGCGAGGGCGAAAAGGCCGCTTCCACCGAGGCGGTGCCGCTCCGGACGGGAGAATCGTTTGAAGGCACGTTCCGTCTGGACAAATCTCTCGCGCCGGGACGCTATCTGCTGGGCGCCGAGGTCGCCGAGCAGTCTGGTAGGAAGAAACCGGAGACCGCCCAGAGCTGGATCGATCTTGAGATTCAGTAGGGTTCGGTCCCCCGTGGTTTGAGACAACCAGGAGATGGAGATCCCGGACTCTGGCTTCAACGGCGCGACGGGATGGAGACAGGATGGACATGAAATCCGGGACCATGCGTGTCCACCTTAGTCTCGCCCTCACCGCAGCGTCCTTCATTGCGGCTCAACCGGCGTCCGCTCAACGGCGCGGCGGCACAACGGACGCCCAGATCGCAGAGCAAGCGGTACGGGTCGCTTCCGGCGCTCGCGTCGAGTTGTTCCAGCACGGACTCACCGTCGATGCCGCCCTATTGAAGGTGGCCGAACAGGCCCTCGAACGCATGGAAACCGTGCTCGGCCGGAGGCTCGACGAACCCACGCTCGGACCCAAGGTCCGCATCTACGTTTCGGCCTCGGTCACCGTCTCCCACGTTTGGCGCAACTACGACCATCCGCGCGACCCCAGGCCCATCCTCTTCCTTAACCCCAGGGTGGCCCGCGGCGCGCTCATTGGGGCGGACGCCACCTACGCCCATGAGATGGCTCACCCGCTGACGTGGCGTTACCACAGCCACACCCTCCGCGAAGGCCTTGCCCACTATCTTGCCGTGCAGGTTCACCCCGGCGCCGGTATCGGCCCCAATCCCCACGGTTACGGCTCACCGCCCGCCGTCCCCGCTGACGTCGTGCAGTGTCTCGGAACCACCCGGGAGCCGCCCCGCGCCGTCAACGACGACATTGAATTCCGCCGCGCCTACTACGACGCAAGCTACTGCTTCGTCCGCTTCCTGATCGAACGCGGGGGCATGCCCGCCTTCCTCCAGATCTACGACGCCCCCAACCCGGAACCCGCCTACGCGGGGATTTACGGAGCCCGGCGCCCGAATTTGGTCAGCGCCGCGCTCCAAGCAACGGCGCATTAACCTGTCGGCGCCCCGGGCCGATTCCGCTCCACCTCCACTACCGCTTCGACCAGCCCGGCCCCGGTCAGATCCAGATCCCGCTGCGGATTGACTGGATGGCGGACCGCACGCCGGTATGGCAATAGGACTGGGTGACGTTCGAAATCGGACCTGGCACGCCGCAGGATCGCGCCAGTTGGCCGGACAGCTTTTCCTCAGCAAATCGAGACGATGCCAGCCCCGCCCGCCCCGGTCACCCTTCAGACCGCGAGCGCACGCACCCTCGTCCTGCGCCCCACCCGGTCGGCTTCCGGTATGCCGCCAACGCCATCGCGCAAAGAAACCCGTCGGCCGCAGGCCCGATCCGCTCTCTCCGCCACAACCTCCCGGACACCCGTGCGCTTGACGCGGCGGCGCTGACGGTCTTCCTCGCGCAGCTCGCCGCCAGCCTTGTCTCACATTGATACCGCGCAAACCGCATCGCCACGCCCGACACCCGTTACGGCCTTGCCGTGCGCCCCAGCCCCGACGCAGACCACGCACTCCTCGGCCACTTCGCACTTTTGAGTGGGGAATCGCCCAAGAAATACAAAAGGCCCGGTCTTTCAACCGGGCCTTCGTGATTTATTCGGGCGACTTCCTACTCTCCCACACACTCGCGCATGCAGTACCATCGGGGCTGAGGGGCTTAACTTCCGTGTTCGGGATGGGAACGGGTGTGACCCCCTCGCTACGGTCACCCAAAACTGTTTCGGTGCCGGGTTTACCCGGCCCCGAGAATATCGACGGTTCGCTACACAAACCACTCAATGCCAAAAGTAGATTTTATGGTCAAGCCGAACGGGCTATTAGTAACGGTAAGCTCCATACATTACTGCACTTCCACTTCCGTCCTATCAACGTGGTCGTCTTCCACGGCCCTTCTTAGGGGTTGTCCCCTTGGGAGATCTCATCTTGAGGAAGGTTTCGCGCTTATATGCATTCAGCGCTTATCCTGACCGAACTTCGCTACCCAGCTATGCCACTGGCGTGACAACTGGATCACAAGAGGTTCGTCCATCCCGGTCCTCTCGTACTAAGGACAGGCCCTCTCAAATCTCCTGCGCCCACGACAGATAGGGACCGAACTGTCTCGCGACGTTCTGAACCCAGCTCACGTACCGCTTTAATAGGCGAACAGCCTAACCCTT
>CAZVIK010000183.1:0-8051 GCA_964627045.1 uncultured Solibacteraceae bacterium
TAACGCCAAGTATGGACGCGGGAGCACTGTTGTTTTCGGCGCTTTTGACCGCCGGCTGCGGAGTTCTGTTTGGGCTGGCTCCGGCGCTCGAGGCGACGAGCGGGGATCTCTCGACTGCCCTGAAGCCCACTGAGAGTTTGCGGCTGCGGGCGCGCCGCTGGTTCAGTCTGCGGAACGTCCTGGTGGCGCAGCAGGTGGCGGCATCGGTGGTCCTGTTGACGATCACGGGGTTCATTGTGTTCGGGTTCGGCGCAGTGGCGACGGGCGACCTGGGTTTCAACTACCGGAATCTCTACCTGTTCAGCGCGGACCCGGTTCGCGACGGTTACGACGCCACGCGCGCGGCCGAGTACTTCAACCGCTTGCCGGCGCGACTGGAGCAGGTGCCTGGAGTAACGGCGGTGAGCGTCGCGCAATCGCTGCCAGTGGCGTTTTCCGGGCTGGAATCCGTGGTGACAGGCAAAGTCGAGATGTTCGGCGGCCCGCGCTCGATTGGCACCATCCATAGCGACCGGGTGGGAGCCGGGTTCTTCGAGACTGTGGGTATGGAACCGATACGAGGCCGGACCTTTACGCGCCGCGACATCTCCGACGACGCGCGCGTGATCATCGTCAATGAGACGATGGCGAAGAGGGCCTGGCCCGGGCAGGACCCGCTGGCGCAAACGCTGGAGTTCGACGAGCGGACCTACCAGGTGGTGGGCGTGGTTCGGGACGTGCGCTCGCCGTTGCCGCTGGGGCCGGAGCAGCCCGCGGTGTATCTGCCGGTGACCCCCTCGGGGCTGGGAGCGGCGTCGCCTCGCGGCACGATCGTGCTGGTGCGCGCGCAGCCGGGCTCTGACGCGATCGCCCGCCTGCGCGAGGAGTTCCGGGTTTTCGACAACAATGTGACGGTGTTCAACGTGCGGCGCATGGAGGACGTCGTCGGCGAGGTGTTCTTCGTGGTACGCATCATGACTTCGGCGTACGGAACCATGGGCGTGTTTGCCCTGGCGCTGGCGCTGGTGGGGTTGGCGGGCGTGACGGCCTACGCCGTGGCCAGGCGCGCGCGGGAGGTCGGGATCCGGGTCGCGCTGGGCGCGCAGCGGAAGGACATCCTGGCGCTGGTCATGCGGGAATCGATCGTGATCGTCGCCATCGGCGCGGCGGCGGGAACAGCCGTGGCTCTGGCCGCCGTGCGCGTGCTGAGTTTCGTGTTCAACGCCATAGCGGAGACGACGCGATTGAGTGTGTCCGACCCACGCCTGATCCTGGGCGCGCCCACCCTGCTGACGGCGCTCGCGCTGGTCGCCTGCTACATTCCGGCGCGGAAGTCGGCGCGCCGCGATCCGGCCGCCGTGTTGCGGGCGGAGTAGCCGCGGCGGTCACGCCCGTCCGCGGTTCGGTACAATACACTATTCACGCCATGCACAAAAAATGGATGGTCCTCGGGGCCGTGATGGCGGCCCTCGTCACGCTTTCCGCGTGCCGGAAAGCGCCGCCGGCCAACGTGGCAGCGTCGGTGAACAACCGCGTCATCACGTTTGCAGAGCTGGAAAAGCACTATGCCACGCAGTTTCCTGGCGATCCGTCGGCGCGGGAGAGCGGCGGCGATATGGCCGAGATCCAGAAGATCGAGATTCTGCGCAGCCTGATCGATAACGAGATCATGCTCCAGCGGGCCGAGAAACTGGGTCTCATGGCGACCGCTTCGGACGTGGACGCGAAGTTCAACGAACTCAAGGCGCCCTATACACAGGAAGAGTTCCAGAAGCAGCTGGCCGATCGCAAAATGACTCAGGAGGAACTCAAGGCGCAACTGCGCCGCGACCTGAGCGTCCAGAAGCTGTTCAACCGTGAGATCACCTCGCGAATCAGCATCAGCGACAAGGACGTTGCCGATTTCTACAGCGCCAACCGCGACGGTTTCAATCTGGCCGAGCCGCAGGTGCACCTGGCGCAGATCCTGGTGACGCCGCATCCCGATCCCAACGTCCGCAACCTTCGCAACGACAAGGCGCAGAACGAGGAGCAGGCGCGGAAGAAGATTCAGATGATCGAGACGCGGTTGAAGTCCGGCGAGGACTTCGCGATGGTGGCGCAGAACTACTCGGAAGACCCGGAAACCGGGCCGAATGGCGGGGACCTCGGGTTCATCCCGGAGTCCGCACTGGAGAAGGCCAACGTCGAACTACGGAAGATCGTCATGCAGCTTCCGCCGGGGAGGATCTCTCAGATCATCCGGACGGCCGAGGGATACCGCATCCTGAGAGTGATTTCCAAGGAGCCCGCCGGTCAGCGCGATTTGAACGATCCGCGCGTGCAGCAGACGATCCGGGAAACGCTTCTCAACCGCAAGGACACGCTGCTCAAGGCAGCCTACTACGAGACCGCACGCAACGAAGCGAAGGTGTCCAACTACTTGGCGTCCTCCATTCTGGAGCGGTCCAAAGCGGGGAAGTAGAACGATGCTGCGATTTGAGACCGCCGGGGAATCCCACGGGCAGTGCCTGGTTGCAACGTTGACCGGGCTGCCGGCGGGGATTCCGGTCTCCCTGGCTGCTGTCAACCGCGAGTTGTGGCGGCGGCAACAGGGTTACGGCCGCGGCGGACGCATGAAGATCGAAACCGACGAGGCCAGCATCGTCTCCGGCGTGCGCCACTCGCGTACCACCGGCAGCCCGATTGCGTTGTTGATCCGGAACCGGGACTGGCAGAACTGGACCGAGGCGCTTCCCGTCGAGGACTTCGAGGGGGCCGAGTCGCGCAAGAGGCCGGTGACACGGCCGAGGCCTGGGCACGCGGACCTGGCGGGCGCACTGAAGTACGGCTTCCACGACGCCCGTTACATCCTGGAGCGCGCCAGCGCGCGGGAGACGGCGGCGCGCGTGGCGGCGGGGACCGTTGCGAAGGCGTTTCTCGGCGAGTTCGGGGTGCAGGTCCTCAGCCACGTCGTGGCGGTGGGGCCGGTCCGTCTGGAGCGGAAGGCGGCTTGGGAGGAACTGGTCGAGTTGAACCAGCGCCCGTCGGTGTTGCTCGGTTGCGTCGACGCCGCCGTCGAGGAGCGGATGAAGACGGTGGTCGATGAAATCTACCGGACCGGCGACACCGTGGGCGGCGTGTTCGAGGTTGTCGCGCGCGGCCTGCCCGTGGGCCTTGGCTCCCACATCAGTTGGGACACCCGCCTAGACGCGAGATTGGCCCAGGCGCTGGTGTCGATTCAGGCGGTGAAGGGAGTCGAGATCGGCGATGCGGCGGAGGCGGCGGCGAGCTACGGTTCCGCCGTGCAGGACGCCATCCACTATGACCGCGAGGCGGGGCGCTTTACTCGCGGCTCCAATCGCGCCGGCGGGATCGAAGGCGGCATGACCAACGGCGAGGACGTCGTCGTGCGAGGCTACCTCAAACCGATTTCCACACTGCGCCGCCCCCTGGAGTCGGCCGACCTGGTGACGCACGAGCCGTCGTCGGCCGCCTACGAGCGGAGCGACGTGTGCGTCGTACCGGCCGCGGCGGTGGTGGCCGAGGCGATGGTTGCGCTCGTGCTCGCCGGGGCGATGATCGAAAAGTTCGGCGGCGATTCGATCGCCGAGACCCGGCGCAACTACGAAGGGTACCTGGAACAGGTGCGGTGTTTCTAATGATCTATCCAATCGTCAAGTTCGGAAATCCGGTTCTCGACAAGAAAGCGGCCAAGGTCGAAGACTTCGATACGCCGGAGTTGCACAAGTTTATCGAGGATATGTTCGAGAGCATGTACGCGGCCAAGGGTGTGGGGCTGGCGGCGCCTCAGATCGGCTTTTCCCGAAGTATCGCGGTGATCGACACGACCGGCAGCGACGAAGAACCGGCGCAGAAACTCGTGCTTATCAACCCGGAGATCATTGGGAGGGAAGGGAAGCAGGTCACCGAAGAGGGCTGCCTCAGCGTTCCCGGGTTCCGCGAACCGGTGCGGCGCGCCACGCGGGTTACCGTGCGGGCTCAGAACGTGAAGGGCGAAACGTTTGAAGTCACCGGCGAGGGGTTGTTGGCGCGCGCCTTCGAGCACGAGACCGATCACCTGAACGGGCGGCTCTACCTTTCGCACCTCAGCGCGCTGAAGCGCGACCTGATTAAGCGCCGGATCAAGAAGCTGCAAAAAGAAGGCGAGTGGGAGTAATCTGCTCGCAAAGCCTATGGACCTCGTGTTTCTGGGCACACCGGCCTTCGCCGTTCCCACACTGGAGCGAATCCTCGATGCCGGGCACAAGGTTCTGGCCGTTTTCACACAGCCGGATCGGCCGCGCGGAAGGGGACAGGAGACAGCGGCGCCTCCCGTGAAACAGGCGGCGTTGGCGCGCGGCGTAGAGGTTCGCCAGCCGGAGCGAATCCGGCGTCCGGAAATCGTCACCGAGTTGGCGCAGCTTCGCCCTCAAGCGATGGTTGTAGTGGGCTACGGGCAGATTATTCCGCAGAGCATCATCGACGTTCCGCCGCTCGGAATCATCAACGTTCATGCGTCGCTTCTGCCGAAGTATCGCGGGGCCGCGCCGGTGCAGTGGGCGGTGGTGCGGGGAGAAACCGTCACCGGCGTGACCACCATGCGCATCGACGCGGGTCTGGACACCGGAGACATGCTGCTTTGGCGGGAGACGCCTATCGCGCCCGAGGACGACGCCGTGACGCTGGCTGCACGCCTGGCGGTGATGGGTGCGGATCTCCTGATCGACACGCTGGAAGGGCTGCGAGACGGCGCCATCACCCCGGTGAAACAAGACCACGCTCTCGCGACGCTGGCTCCGATTCTCCGGAAGGAGGACGGCTGGATCGACTGGAGTCTGCCGGCCGGGCAGATCTGCAACCGCGTGCGGGGCCTGGTGCCGTGGCCGGGGGCCTATACGTCGTTTCGGGGACAGCGGCTGCACATTTGGAAAGCGCGTCCCGCCGTTGGTTCGTCCGCCGCGTCTCCGGGAACCGTGGCCGGCGCCGGTCGGGGTCTGGCTGCCGCTTGCGGGCGGGGTACAATACTAGAGTTGTTGGAAGTGCAGTTGGAGGGCCGCAAACGGATGTCGGCCGAGGCCTTCCGGAACGGGACGCACGTGCAATCGGGAGAGTCCTTGGGGGACGCACTTAAGTGAGACTGCCGCTCGGCTATCGGTTTGCATCGGCATACGCGGGGATTCGGAAAGACAAGCGGGATGATGTCGCGCTGATCGTGTCCGATGTGCCGGCGGCCGCCGCCGGTGTGTTCACCAGGAACCTGGTCCAGGCGGCCCCGGTGCGCCTTTCGCGCAAACACCTGGAATCCAGCGCGGGCAAGGCACGGGCGATCTTGGTCAACGCGGGCAATGCCAACTGCGCGACGCGGACCGGGATGCGCGTCGCCACCGAATGCTGCCGGCAGACTGCCCTCCGGCTGAAAGTCCCCATGAACCAGGTGCTGCCGGCCTCCACCGGCGTGATCGGCGTGGAATTGGATCCCAAACTGATCACGCGGGCGTTGCCCGGCTTGGTTCGCGGGTTGGATGCCGCCAAGTTCCACGACGCCTCGCGCGCCATCATGACCACGGACCGGATTCCCAAGGTGGCGTTCGGCGAGTTTCCACTGCGGCGCGGCCTGGTGCGGATTGCGGGCATGACCAAGGGCTCGGGGATGATTCACCCGAACATGGCGACCACGCTGTGCTTCGTGATGACCGACGCCGCAATCCATCCTTCCCGGTTGCGCAAGTCGCTGTCCGTCGGATTGGAGCGCAGCTTCCACCGGATCAGCGTGGATGGCGACACCTCGACCAACGACACGCTCCTCTTGCTGGCCAACGGCGCCAGCGGCCAGAAGCTCAACACCAAAGAGCAGCTGGTTTTCGACGAGGTGTTGTGTTGGGTGCTCCAGGACCTGGCCGAAATGATCGCCCGGGACGGCGAAGGCGCCCGGAAGAAGATCACCATTCACGTCCGGGGGGCCAGGACCAATGACGAGGCGGCGCAGATCGCGCGCGCCATCGCCAACTCGCCGCTGGTGAAGACCGCCATCGCCGGCTCGGATCCGAACTGGGGGCGCATCCTATCGGCGGCGGGCAACTCCGGCGCTTCGTTCGATCCCTCCAAGGTGGACATCTTCCTCCAGGGCGAACAGGTCTGTGCCGGCGGCCTGGCGGCGGACTTCGACGAGTCGGAGATGAAGCACAGTCTGGAATCGCCGGACTGCATCATCCGCTTCTACATCCGGGGCCGGGGAACGGGGCAAACCTGTTTCTGGTCCTGCGACCTCACCGAAGGGTACATCAAGATCAACGCCAGTTATCGCACCTGAGCGGCCCTCCAAGCCGGCAGGGCGGACGCGCGGGAGACTGGCCGGAACTGTGCCGCCCTGCGCCTATTACGGCAAAAGCTCGTACTCAACGTAGGCAAAGTGCGTCGAGTCCGGGGACCAGGAGTTCACGTTGATCGAGCCTTGCCCCCCGAAGAAGGTGGTCAGCGTGACGATGCTGGGCGGCGTCAACCTGTCGCCCGGTGTTGGCATGCTGCGCAGCACCACGCCGGGCATGCGGTCGTTGTGTCCGGTGGTGCCTTCTGGAAACGCCAGCCACACCATCTGCTTGCCGTCGGGCGAGATGTGCGGGAACCAGTCCTCCGGCCCATCACGCGTCACTTGCTCGGCCCGTGCGTCGCCGGGCCCGGCGCCGTCGGCGGGCATGCGCCAGATCTCCCAACTTCCGGAGCGGTTCGAATTGAAGTAGACCCACTTGCCGTCGGGCGAGTATTCGGGGCCGTCGTCGTAGGCGCCGGCCGACGTCAGGCGTTGCTCGCCGCCGCCCTCCGCCGGCACGCGGAATAACTCGAACTTGCCGTCTCTTTGTCCGACGAAGGCCAGCCATCGGCCGTCAGGCGACCAGCCGTGAAAGTAGCTCGCCGAGGGCGAAGGCGTCAACAACCGGACTCCCGATCCGTCGGCCCGCGCGACGTGCACCTGGCTTTGCCGCGATGCCGGACTGGACGCCGAAAACGCCAACATCTTTCCATCGAAGGAGTAGTCGTGATCGTTGTTACACCGGTAGGGCACCTCGCCGAGATCGATCTTTTCGAGATGGGCCGGACCGGAAAGCGGCAGGCGGTACAGGTTCCCGCCGGTGTTTACCAGCAGGTGGCTGCCGTCACGGGACCAGTTCGGGGCCTCCACGATTTCGTCGGCCTGGTAGACGGTTCGAGACGTCCGCTTTGCGAAGTCGAACACCGTGACCTTGCTCCGGTAGCGCGGCGCGGCGGCGGCCGGCGCGCCCTGCCGCACTTGCACGTTCGAGAACACCGCTGTCTCCAGCACGTCGGCATCGTGCGAACACACGCCGAGACCCACGTACACCGGGTCGCTCAGTTCTACCGCCTGCGGCCCGCTGGAGACCAGCGCCGCTCCGGCGTTGCCTGCTTCAATGGAGAATGTGTGACCGCGCCGCACCAGGCGAATTCGCGCCGGGGCCTTGGCCGTCGACTGGATCTCCTTGGTTTCGCCGCCCGGCGTCAACCGGAACTGGAGCGACGTCAGCCCGTCGCCGTGGACCGCCGCGTCGGCATAGGGCGACCCGGCCGTCAGATCCTGCCGCACCATGAGGACGGCCTTGCGGTGCGCCATCGCGCCGGCTCCCAGGAACCGCACGTCGGCTTCGATGGTGAGGTCGCCGGAGACCCGCCGCCAAACGAAGTGCAGCGCGTCCTCTGCGCCCCAAATGTTGGCACCGCCGCCGGTGATGCGATATTCTCCGGAGGCCGCGTCGAACTCGGCGGTCCCGTTCTTGGGATTCACGCCGACGTCGCCGTGCGACTCGAACGCCCCGAATCCGCCGCTTCCAGTCTGCGCGGCGGCGATTCCCAGAATTCCTGCCAAGACAGCGATTGCATGCCGTAGTACCCGAGTGGCCATGGTACGAGGTAGAATACCACCTTTGGGGTCGGTGGGAAGAGGAAGATGCGTTACGTCGTAATTCTCATCGCTGTTGCCATTGCCTGGGCCCAGACGCCGCAGAAGGGCAGCGTCGACAGGATTCGGGTTCACGGGGTCGGGCTGGTTGGGAACCTGCTCGGCGATTCCCCCACGCGAT
>CAZVIK010000184.1:0-8038 GCA_964627045.1 uncultured Solibacteraceae bacterium
GTGGTTTCGCCGTGAACGTACACGATGCCGTTGGGCCCCACCACCACAGCGCGCGCGCGATCAATTCCCGCGCCGCCGAGCAGGGTGGAATAGACGACCGAGGCGGCGCCGGTCTTGCTGAGGTCGAACTTGACCAGAAAGGCGTCCAGGTGCCCTTTGAACTGCGTCTGATAGGTGCCGGCGGTGGTCGGGAAATCGGAGGACCCAGTCGAGCCGGAGACATAGACGAAGCCCGCCGCGTCCAGCGCGAGGCCGGAGCCGTAGGCGGTTCCGCCGAACTCCGACGAGTAGATTTTGGGAATGTCCGCACCGGGCAGTGCTGCGCCCATCGGCCCGGGAGAGCCGTTCGTATAGACGCCGTACTCGTACCCGCTTCCGCCGAGGTAGGTGGAATAGAGGAACTGGTTTCCGGTCGGGCTGAGCTTCGTGAGAAACGCGTCGCAGTCGCCGCGGCGGGTGCCTTGATAGGGCGTCCCCGCCGTGGGGAAGTTCGAACTGCACGTGCCTCCCCTCACGTAGGCATTGCCGGCGGCGTCCACCGCGATGGCGGTCACGGTCTCATTCTTCGATCCCCCCAGGAAGGTGGCGTAGACCAGGCTGGCGTTGCCGGTGGCGGCCTTCGGGTCGAACTTGGCGACGTAGGCGTCTTCGTCGCCGCCGCCGAAGGAGGACTGGGCCGCCGAGCGGGTGGGCATGTCGGTGAACAACGCCTGCGTGCCGAAATAGACCATCCCCTGCGAATCCACGGCCACGTGCGCGCCTTCGAAAGTGAAATAGATGCCGGTGGTGGCGCTGCTCCCGAAGTACGTCGAGTAGACCAGCCCGTTGCCCTCCGGGTTCAGGACGGTGACAAACTGGTCGGTCATGAGGGCCGAGGGTCCCGTGAGGGTCCGCTTGTATCCGTTGGCCGTCGTGGGGAAATCGGGCGATGCCGTCGCGCCCACAATGGCCACGTTCCCGGCGCTGTCCACCGCGATGGCGTTGGAGCCGTCGGCGTTGTTGCCGCCGAGGACCGTCGAGTAGACGAGCGTCGAGCCGTCGGGCGAAAACTTGCTGACGAAGGCGTCGCCGAAGGCGCTGGGCAGCGGCAGGACGGTGGGCGCGAAGGTGCGGTCGAAGCTCCCGGCCGTGGTCGGGAAACCGGATGAGCCGGTGACGCCCGTGACATAGGCATTGCCTGCGGCGTCAACGGCGAGGTCGAAAACGCCCTCGTCGCCCGAGCCGCCGAGGAAGGTCGAGTAGGCCAGGACCGGGTCGATGATCAGTGTCCGCGTCGGGTCGTAAGCGCCGAGTTCGAAGCCCACGCCGGTTTCGCCATCGAGCCGGTAACGGCCTTCGACGGTTTTGCGGCCATTCGCGCTCTGCTGATAGACGATGGGCTTGTGCTGGCGGATTCGCCCGGCGGGCGAGTCGATCCACAGGTCGCCGGCGTCGTCGATCTCCAGTCCCGTCGCTCCCTCAAACGCCAGCCGGATCGCGGCGGGATCGGCGCCGGGCGCGACGACGAAATCGTACTCCAGGCGCCGCTGGTTTCCGTAATACACGACGCCGATTCCTGGATACACGTTGTCAAACTGCACGCGGGAATAGTTGGGAATGCCGGTCTTCCAATGGGAGGGACGGTTGCCGACGAGGTAATTGCTGACGCCCGGCAGCCGGTCGAGCGCCCGGCCCCGCGCCGCGGCGTTCGCTCCGGCCAGCGTCATGCCGACGGCGCCCCGGCCGAGGTTTAGCCGCGCGCCGGCAGGACCCAGCGCCCGGGCCGGGGGGGCCCACGGCCCCGGGTTTAACGGGGCCGGGGGGGAAAAACGGCATTACCTAGGGGCTTGGCCCCGGTTGGGCTCGAAACGGAGAGGGCTCTGAAGCACTTGTCTTGAGCGGTCCGTGTCCGGGGTAGACCCGAAGGCGAGCGCACCGGCCAGTAGGAAACCGGCGGAGAGTAATCCTGCAACTTTGCATCGGAAATGGAAGTTCATCAGGAGCACCTGAACGTGAAGTAGTGAACAAGTGGATTCTCACAGGTGGCGGCGCACAAGTCAAGCCCGCGGCCGGGACGCGCCGGCCGTTGGCCCGTCGCCGCGCGCGCCTGCTACAATCGACTCCACGACGCGATGCGAGAGCGACTGTGGATCGGGGTCTTGCTGGCCGCGCTGGCGCCGGGGGGGTGGGCCGCTGATCGCCAGAAGAAGGACGTTGAGCCGCCGACCCAGGCGCTGGAGACCTTCCCCGAGCCCCCGCCCGCCGTCGGGGCCGATCTCGCGCGATTGACCTTCCACGTTTCTCCGCTGTCGGCCAGGGGCCTGCTTTCCCAGCAGGTGCGCGACGGGCTCCGCGCCCTTCTGAATCAGGCGGGTAACGGGACCATCGTGCGGCTGAGGGCCTTCGTGGCGGGCAGCGGCGACACGCGCCGGGTGGGCGCGATCCTGAGCGAAATGCTGACCGAGCGCCGCCGCCCGCTTCCCGCGCTGAGCGTGGCGCAGGTGGGCGCGCTGCCGGCGCCGGGCGTCCAGGTGGCGATGGAGGCGACGGTCGAGGCGCGGCGGCCGGTGAATCCCTACGGGCTGGCATTCTTTTCCGCCGGCGAGGTGGAGCGGCCCGGGCTGGAGGAGCGCATGGCGCCTCTGGCTGCCGAGTTGATGCCGAAACTGCGGGCGGCGATCGGCGCGGCGGGTCTCGATGGCGGCGACGTGGTTCGCGCCACCTGCTACCTCAGTTCGATGGCCGACGTTTGGGACGTGCGGGTGCGCGTGGCGCGGGAATTCCCCAAGGCCGTCACCACCTTGGTGCAACCCGATCGCGCGCCGGCCCGCTCGACGGCGGCCTGCGAGGTCGTGGCGCGGCTCCGGGCGCCGGTGGGAGCGCCGTCGCGGAGACTGGCGTCCGAGCCGGGCCAACCGGCCCCGGGTGTGCTGGTGGCGCCCTCGCGCGTTGTGTTGACGGGCGGGCAACTGGCGTTCGGTTTCCGGGACCAAGACGCGCAACTCGCCGTTGAGCGGCTGGACCGTTCGATGGAGCAAGTGGGAAGTTCGCTCGCCCGCGCGGTCCACGTGGGCTACTATGTGCTTTCGCGGGGCGTGGCCGAGTTGGCGGCGCGCGCCGTGGCCGGGCGCTCGGACGCGGCGGGCCTTCCGGCGGCGGCCGTGGTGACGTGCACCGGACTGCCGGCCATCGACGCCGGATTCGCGGTGGACGCCATCGGCCTGGCGGCAGCGCCATAAGGAGAGGACGATGATCATGAGCAAGACCGTGGTTACCTTCGGAGAGATCATGCTGCGCCTGGCCCCTCCGGGCTTCGAGCGCTTCCTGCAAACGCCGCAGTTCGTGGCCACTTTCGGCGGGGGCGAGGCCAACGTGGCCGTGTCGGTGGCCAACTACGGCGTTCCGGCGCGCTATGTCACGCTGCTGCCGGACAACCCCATCACCAGCGCGTTTCAGGGCGAGTTGCGGCGCTTCGGCGTCGATCCCTCCTACATCGTAAAGACCAAGGGCCGCTTCGGCGTCTACTTCGTCGAGCCCGGCGCCAACCAGCGCCCGTCCAAGGTGGTCTACGACCGCGAGGGCAGCGCCATCGCGCTCGCCAAGCCCGGCGCGATCGACTGGGCGCGGTCCCTGGAGGGCGCGGGTTGGTTCCACGTCACCGGCATCACGCCCGCTCTCAGCCAGGGCGCGGCGGACCTGGCGCTGGAGGGCGTGCGCAAGGCGCGCGAAATGGGGCTGACGGTCTCCTGCGATCTCAACTTCCGCAAGAACCTCTGGAAGTACGGCAAGACCTCGCGCGAGGTGATGCCCGAGATCTTCCGCCTGGTGGACGTCGGCATCGCTAACGAGGAGGACTGCCAGATGGCGCTCGGCATCCAGGTGGATGTGGACGTGCATTCGGGCAAGCTCGAAGTGGAGCAGTACCGCAAGCTCACCGCGAAGGTGCTCGGCGAATACCCGAACCTGAAGATGATGGCGATCACGCTGCGCGAATCCTTCAGCGCCTCGCACAACGGCTGGTCGGCCTGCCTGAGCGACGGCACGGAGTTCCTGGTGAGCCGCCGCTACGACATCACGCACATCGTGGACCGCGTGGGCGGCGGTGACGCTTTCGCCGGCGGGCTGATCTACGGGCTGATCGCGCTCGCCGGGCCGCGGGAGGCGCTGGAGTTCGCCGTGGCCGCCTCCTGCCTCAAGCACTCTGTCTACGGCGACTTCAACCGGTTCACCGTGGACGAAGTGAACGCCCTGCTCAAGAGCGGCGGCTCCGGGCGGGTACAAAGGTGAGCGGAGCGCTCCGCTATAATCGCAAGTAGGATTTCCACGATGCTCGCTCGTTTCCTGGTGGGCCTGTTGCTGGCCGTTTCGATGATCGCCCAGGCGCCCGCGCCGGAGCCTCCCGCCGAACCCGCGGGCCAGCTTCCGTTGCCGGGCGAAGGCACCGTCATCCGCGCCGAGGTCAACGAAGTCATCGTGCCGGTGACCGTCACCGACGCCAAGGACCGCTTCGTCAGCAACCTGGATGCTAGCGACTTCAAGGTCTATGACGAAGGCCGCGAGCAGAAGATCATTTACTTCAGCCGCGAGCGCAGCCAACCCGTGGTGGTGGGCTTTCTGCTCGACATGAGCAACGCTACCCGCACGCACTGGCAGCGCTTCCAGGAGGCGGCCATCGAACTGGTGTTCAACCTGCTGCCCGGCGACCGGCGTTTCAGCGGCTACCTGATCGCCTACGCCCAGGACGCCGAACTGCTGGTCAATACCACCTCGGAAGCCGACAAGCTCACCGAGCGCATCGCCAAGCTCAAGCCCGGCGGCGGCGCGGCGCTCTACGACGCCATCTACATGGCCTGTACCAGCCGCGACCTGGTGGAGGGCGAACCCATCCAGCCCCGCCGCATCATAATCATCGTCGGCGACGGCCACGACACGGCCAGCAAACGCAGCATCGGCGAGGTGGTCGAGATCGCGCAGCGCAACCTGGTCACCATTTACGGAATGAGCACCACCGCCTTCGGCCAATACTCCGACGGCGACGCGAACCTGCGGCGGCTGGCCGAGGAAACCGGCGGGCGCGTCGAATACCCGCTCCAGCAGGTATACACCGATGTGTCCGGCTATCTTTCGACCCCCTCGGACGCCGGCAACTACGCCTACCGCGTGGGCACCGGGCAATACGCCGCGGCGCTGGCCAAGGGTCTCTTCGATTCGGTGGCCGCGCTCGCCGGCGAGGTCACCACGCAATACATCCTGCGCTACCGCCCGGATTATTCGGGCTCCAGCAAGGCGTTTCGCACCATCAAGGTGGAAGTGAAGCTGCCCGACACCGTGAAGATCCGCCACCGTCTGGGCTACTATCCATAACCCTGGCGCGCGGGCGCGGGTTTTCCGATATTCTCTTAGTGATGAGCGCGCTGGCGTTCCAGACCGCACGTAAGGCGCAGTACCTGGTGGTGCAACTGGCCCTTCCGGGGCGGCCTAAGGCGAACGCCGGAGTGCTGCTGCTGGATTCCGCCGACGACAAGCTCTACGTCAAGCTTCGGCCGGATTGGACCGGCTTGGCTGGTGCCGAGGACATCGAAGTGCTGGAGCAGGTGGAATCCGACCTCCGCGCGCGCGCCGCCCAGCGGGGCGGGGAAGCGCTGCTCGGCGAATTGGAGGACACGCTCTCCCACAGCCTGCTGGTGAGCGGGCGGGAATCGATCGCGGCCGGCGATTTCGAAAAGGCCCTGGAAAAACTCTACGCGCGGCTCGTTGAGGGCGAAGCCGCCGCGCCGGTCGAGGCGCTGCGCTACCGGACGCACCTTCCCTTGTACTCGCTGCGCGCCGCCGCCGGTTCCTTCGGCGAGGACATGGAAGCGGAGGCCGCGGACTGGGTGCGCGCGCCCGAGGGACTCCCCTTGGACCCGGGGATGTTCGCCGCCCGCGTCGTCGGCCGGTCCATGGAGCCTCTGATCCCGGACGGCAGCCTGTGCGTGTTCCGGCATTCCGTCGTCGGATCGCGCCAGGGCAAGCTGCTGCTCATCCAGCGAAAAGGCGCGTCGGACGCCGGCGGCGAGTTCACCGTGAAGCGCTACACCAGCGTCAAGTCCCAAACCGATGAGGGCTGGCGGCACGAGCGCATTCGCCTGGAGCCGCTGAACCCCGACTATGAAGCCTGGGACCTGGTTCCGTCGGACTTCGAAGACGGCCCCTACCGCGTCTGCGGCGAATTCCTGCGCGTCGTCCCCTACGAAGAGCAGTAGGCCGGTCTGCGCGCCGCTGCTATAATCGGGGCGTGCAGCTACCCCGCATATACCTGGTAAAGCAGAACTTACCCGATCACGGGCTGGCCGATATCCGCGGCGCTGTGCTGGCCGAGCTTGAGCGCGCCGCTCTGGCGGCTCGGGTCAAGCCCGGCGCGCGCATCGCCATCGGCTCGGGCAGCCGGGGTGTGGCCAACATTGCCGTGATCGTCAAGGCCGTGGCCGATTACTGGACCGCGCACGGCTGCCGTCCGTTCGTCTTTCCCGCCATGGGCAGCCACGGGTCGGCCACCGCCGAAGGGCAGGCCGCCGTGCTGGCAGGCTATGGCATCACGGAAGCGTCCATGGGATGCCCCGTGGTGAGTTCGCTCGACGTGGTGCCGACCGGGGAGACGCCCGAGGGAATCCGTACCTGCGTCGACCGGCATGCTTTCGAAAGCGACGGCATCCTGCTGGTGGGCCGCGTCAAGTGGCACACCGATTTCGACGGCGCCATCGAGAGCGGCCTGGTCAAGATGTCGGCCATCGGCCTGGGGAAACTGGCCGGCGCGCAGCAGTATCACATGGCCAGCCGCCGCTACGGCATGGAGCGCATCATCCGCAGCGCCTTCCGGCAGGTGGCCTCCACCGGGAAGTTGCTTGGCGGGGTGGCGGTGCTGGAAGACGCGCGGCACAACACCTCCGAGGTTGCGGCGCTGGCCACCGAAGAGATCGAAGCGCGGGAACAGGAGCTGCTGGCCGCCGTGAAGGCACGGGCGGCGCGCATTCCCATCGCCGCGCTCGACGTCCTGATCGTCGACCAGATCGGCAAAGCCATCAGCGGCACCGGGATGGATACCAAGGTGGTGAACCGCTCGATCCAGGGCCATTTCAACTGCTACCCGGGCCTGCCCGTCATCCAGCGGATCTTTGTCCGCGATCTTGCGGCCAACGGCGGCGGCAACGCCATCGGCATGGGTATGGCCGACGTGATTTCCGACCGGCTGGTTCAGGCCATGGACCCCGCGGCGACCTACGTCAACTCGCTCACCGCCTGCAACCCCGAGGGCAGCCGCATGCCGATGCACTTCCGGACTGACCGCGAGTGCCTGGACCGGATCGCGCCGACCGTGGGAGAGACCGACGGACGCCGCCTGAAGGTAGGGTGGATCGTCAATACGCTTCGCCTGGATATCTTGGGACTAAGTGAGAACCTGGCGGAGGAGATAAGTAAGAACCCGGATCTGGAGATCCTTGGCCCGGCGCTGCCGTTGCCGTTCGACTCGCGCGGGGATCTGCCCGGCCTGGAGGCGTTCGCCGGCCGGCAGGAAAAAGGGTACCCGGCGGCCACCAGTATGTAGTGGCACCCCCGGCCGGAGACCTCCGGCTTCTAACCGCCGCCGGCGACCAGAACGCTGCCGATCTTGCTGAAGATAGTGCTGATGCTGGTGGAGACGCTGGGCATGACCGCCCCGGCGGCCACGGCGACGAAGCCGGCCATCAAGGCGTATTCGATCAGGTCCTGCCCTTGTTCATCCCGCCAGAATTCCCGGGTGCGTGCCCAGGTGATCAAACCTTTCATCGTTCGTCCTCCTCGCGCTGGACTAAGCTGTGCGCTGACAGCACAAAAGTATCATCGGCGGAGAAATGAACAAATCGACTAAAAAACCGATTCCCGGGTCGGAAATTGTGTAGTGGGTGGCCGCGCTACCGTATTTACCGCCTGAACCCCCGGAGCGCCGCCGCAGCCTGGCCCGAGCCGCCACGGTCGCAGTAGGGGCTTGCCGGCGGCAAGCCCAACTCGGCGGAGTTCCCCGGGGCTTGGCTTGCCACGC
>CAZVIK010000185.1:0-3333 GCA_964627045.1 uncultured Solibacteraceae bacterium
AGAGGACGCTCGGTCCGACCCCCTTAAGGAAGATTCCGCGTATGATCACCAGGAAGTAGCGCAGTGGGTTCAGGTAGGTGAGCCACTGAACCACCTCGGGCATATTGGCAATGGGGAACATGAAGCCCGACAGCAGGACCGCCGGGAAGTAGAAGAAGAATGTGCTCATCATGGCCTGCTGCTGCGTGCGGCTGACCGTCGAGATGAAGAGTCCGATGGCCAGGGTCGTCACCAGGTACAATGCGGTAGCCACGAACAGGAGCAGTAGATTCCCGCGGATCGGCACCTTGAACCAGAACACGCCCAGCACGGTGATCAGGATCACGTCGGCGAAGCCGATAAGGGCGAAGGGAACGGTCTTGCCCAGGATAAACTCGACCGGAGTGATCGGAGTTACCATGATCTGTTCCATGGTGCCGATCTCCTTCTCCCGCACCACGGCCATGCTTGTGAGCATCAGGGTGATGAGCATGACGATAATGGCGATCACGCCCGGC
Source organism: uncultured Solibacteraceae bacterium (assembly GCA_964627045.1). Taxonomy (GTDB): domain Bacteria; phylum Acidobacteriota; class Terriglobia; order Bryobacterales; family Bryobacteraceae; genus CAZVIK01. The sequence continues at coordinate 498 of CAZVIK010000185.1, forward strand.
ACATAGAAGTTTCTGCTCTCCAGGTTCTCGTTGAACCAGGCGCGCGTTTCGAGCGCCACCTCGCCGCGCCGTCCCGCGGCCCCGGCGGACCGCGCCAGCCGCTGGGCCAGAACCTCGGTGGAAAACTGCCCGGCGATCTTGGAGCTGTAGCCGAGCACGATGCCCGCGGTGTTGGAGTCGGTGCCGTCTACGATCACCTGAACCTGGGCCCGCCTGCCGGCGCGAAGGTCTTCCTCGAAGCCTTTGTTCATGCGAAGGACCGCGCCCGCCTTCCCCTGGTCCACCAGTTCCTGCGCCCGCCGGTCGTTGTCCACATATTCGAGGACTTCGAAGTACCCGGACTCGACAAAGCGCGCAACCAGTTCCCGGCTGGCGATGCTGTGGTCGAGGTCGTAGACCGCCGTCGGAATGTGCCTCACATCCGTCGTCACTGCGTACCCGAAAACGAGCAACTGGATGACCGGCATGAGGAAGATGACGCCCTTCATCCTGGGATCCCGGAAGATCTGGATGAACTCCTTGACCAGCATGTGCTTGATACGTTCGCGCATGGTTACACCAGTTTCTTTTTGAACTTCGCGTTCGCGACCAGGACCATCACGGCCCCGAATAGGGCCAGCAGCAGCGCTTCCAGGGCCAGGATTTCCAGACCCACGCCTTTCAGGTAGATGCCCTTGAGCAGCCGCACGAAATAGCGGGCCGGGATCACGTAGGTTGCCAGTTGGATAGGCTGCGGCATGTTGCCGATCGCGTACATGAAGCCGGAGAGCAAGAACGAGGGCAGGAAGGTAAGCACCATGGCGAGCTGGCTCGCCAGTAGTTGGCTCTTGGTCACGATGCTGATGACCATGCCCAGGGAAAGCGCTCCGGCAAGGAAAACCGCCGCCGCCGCGAACAGCAGGGCTACGCTGCCACGCAGCGGAACCTGAAAGAGAAACTCGCCCATCAGCACCGCTAGCAGCACGTCCAGCATTCCGATGGCGAAGTAAGGCAAGAGCTTCCCGAGAATGAGCTCGCGGCCCGTGGCCGGGGTGGAGATCAGTTGCTCCATCGTTCCGGTTTCCCACTCGCGGGCCACGGTCAGCGAGGTCAGAAGCGCTGCGATTACCATCATGATCACGGCGATCAGGCCCGGGATGATGTAGTTCTTCGACTCCATGTCGGCGTTGAACCACGCCCGCGGGCGCAGGTCCAGCGGAGCGTGAACCGTCCGGCCCGCGGTGCGCTGCATCTGGGCGAGAGCGATCCCCTCCGAAAAGTTCAGCGCCACCACGTCGGCGTAACTCATGGCGATCGTGGCGGTGTTGGAATCGCTCCCGTCCACAATCAATTGCACCGGCGCCTTGCGGCCAGATTCAACGTTTCGCGCGAAGTCCACCGGGATGACCAGCGCCATCAATGCCTGGCCGGAGTCGATAGCGCGCTCCACCTCGGGATAGCTACGGACGTATCCCTTAAGTGAGAAGTAGCGCGAGCCGGAGAAACCGGAGGCGAGTTGCCGACTGGCGTGAGATTCGCTCTGGTCCCAGACGACCAGCGGCACGTTGTCCACGTCGAGAGTAAGCGCATAGCCGAACAGCACCAGAAGCAGCATCGGAATCGCGATGGCCATTCCCAGACTTCGCGGATCGCGAACGATGTGCGTAAATTCCTTTCGGGCGATGGCCCGGACCCGGAGTGGCTTCATACTAGGACCTCCTTCTGGGGCTGGTCCGCCCGGTCGCGCGCCTCAATGAGGGAGACGAACACGTCCTCGAGTGAAGGGACGATCTTCTCGACGCTTGTCACCCGGTAGCCCTTGCCGATGAGCAGGTCCCGGATGCTGGCGCTGGCGGCCTCACTGTTCTCGGCGACCACGTGCAGCCCCTTGCCGAACAGGGCGACCTCTTTCACTCCCGGCAGTCTTTCCACGTCGCCCATCACGTCCTGTGGCCGCTCCGAAAGGACCTCCAGCACTTCCTCCTGCATGAACTCCGTTTTGAGCGTCTCGGGACTACCGATGGCGATCAACTCGCCGCGGTAGATCAGGGCGACGCGGTCGCAGTACTCGGCCTCATCCATGTAGTGGGTCGTTACGAAGATCGTGACTCCCTTGGCGGAGAGTTCGTAGATCAGGTCCCAGAACTGGCGGCGGCTCACCGGGTCTACGCCCGCCGTCGGCTCGTCGAGGAAGAGAATCGGAGGCTCGTGCAGAATGGCGCAACCGAGCGACAGCCGCTGCTTCCAGCCGCCCGACAGAATGCCCGTCTTGGAATGCCGGTGCTCTTGCAGCCCGGCCATTTCGATCACCCACTCCTTGCGCTCCTTTTTCTTCTCCTCCGGGATGCGGTAGATGCCGGTGTAGAAATCGATGTTCTCTTCGACCGTAAGGTCCTCGTACAAGGAGAACTTCTGGCTCATGTAGCCGATGTTGGCCTTGATTTTCTCGGCCTCGGTCCGCACATCGAATCCGGCTACTGTCCCGCTGCCTCCGGTTGGCGCCAGTATTCCGGTCAACATGCGAATGGTCGTGGACTTGCCGGCTCCGTTCGGTCCGAGGAAGCCGAAGATCTCGCCTTTGGGCACCTCGAAGCTGACGCCGTTCACCGCGGTGAAGCTGCCGAAACGCTTCTCCAGGTTGTTCACCACCACCGCCATCCCGTTCCCGTCGGTGTTCATGCCGCCTCCTTGCGCTCTCCTGCCAGGACCGACACGAAGACGTCCTCGAGCGCCGGCTCAATCGTGCGGATGCCCTTCACCTCCAGCCCGGCGGCCACGAGCGCGCGTCCAGCCTCTTCGGCGGCCCGCTCGGGGACCCCCCCCCCAGGGTAATACGGGCCCCCTAAAGGGGGGGCGG
>CAZVIK010000185.1:3343-7958 GCA_964627045.1 uncultured Solibacteraceae bacterium
CGGTCGCCGAACAGGCTGGCGGCTCCGGAGGACTGAGCCCGCAGCAGCGCCACGGCCTTGCGCGGCTCGGTCGAGCGGATTTCCAGGATCGATCCCTTCATCAGCGTTTTCACCTCGTCGGGCGTGCCTGCCGCCAGCAGCTTGCCTCTGTGGATAAGCCCGATGCGGCTCGAACGCTCCGCCTCGTCCAGATAGGCTGTTGAAACGAAGATCGTGACCTTGTCGCGCAGCAGTTGATAGAGGATGCGCCAGAAATCCCGCCGCGAGACGGGATCCACGCCGTTGGTCGGCTCGTCGAGGAACAGGACCTTCGGCGTGTGGATCAGAGCGCACGCCAGTCCCAGCTTCTGTTTCATGCCGCCCGAGAGCCGGCCCGCCTGGCGCTTCTTGAACGGCGTCATGTTGCTGAAGGCGAGCAGCCGCTCGATGCGCTGGGGGCGGAGCTTCTTCGGCACGCCGTAGATGTCGGCATAGAATTCGATGTTTTCCATCACGGTGAGGTCGGGGTAGAGGCCAAAGCGCTGGCTCATGTACCCGATGTCCTCCTTCACCGCCTCGGCGTCTTTCGCCACGTGGTGTCCGGCCACCCAGGCGTCGCCCGAAGTCGGCTCCATGATGGAGGTCAGCAGCCGCATGGTAGTGCTCTTGCCGGCACCGTCCGGTCCGACCAGGCTGAAGATCTCGCCTTCCTGGACCGAGAGGCTCAAGCCGTCCACCGCGATGGTGTCGCCGAACTTCTTCGTGAGGGCTTCGCTACGAACTGCGGTCATCTGTTTGTCTCCTCAATGGAGCGCCTTCAGTAAGAATCTCCGCGTCCGCCGGCATCCCCGGCTTGAGCTCCATGTCCGGATTGAGGATGTCCACCTTTATGCGGTAGACGAGCTTCACCCGCTCCTTCTCGGTTTGCACGTTCTTGGGGGTGAACTCGGCCTGCGAAGCGATGAAGGAAACCTGTCCGTCGTAATACTTGCCGGGATAGGTGTCAGTGCTCGCGCGCACGCGCTGGCCGACTTTCACGCGGCCCAGGTCCGTTTCGTTGATGTAGGCGCGGAGCCAGACGTTCTTGAGGTCGCCGACCGTGACAACCGGGGTCCCCGGGGCAACGTACATGCCCGGCTCGATGTTCTCCGAGAGCACTACGCCGCCGAGCGGGGCGTGGACGGTCGCGTAGCTCAGGCGGGTTTCGGCGACAGCCAGAGCTTGTTCGGCCTGATCCAGGCGGGCGCGCGCCTGGTCAATCGTCTCCTGACGCGGTCCTTTCTTGATCAAGGCGTGCCGTTCCTCGGCCTGTTTAAGCGACGCACGCGCTTGTTCGATCTGTTCCCTGCGTGGACCCTCCAGGACGAGCTTCAGCCGCTCTTCCTCCTCGCGGACCCTGGCGCCGGCCACCTCGTTGGCGGCCCTGGCGGCGTCGAATTCGCGCACCGAGATCACATCCGCCTTGAAGAGCGTTTCCTGCCGCTGAAACTCGTCTCTCCAGCGTTGCGCCTCGGCCTGGGCCCGCCGGAGGCCTGCCTGCTGAGCGGCGACGTCCTGCGGCCGGGATCCCGCCAGCAGTTCATCGAGCCAGGCCTGAGCTTTGCGGACGGCGGCCGACGCCTCCTGAACTTCTTCCGGCCTGGACCCGGCAACCAGTTCGGCCAGGGTCGCTTTCGCCGCCTCGACTTCGGCCCTTCGGAGAGACACCTCCTGGAGCAGTTCGTTGCGGTCCAGTTGGGCGACCAGTTGTCCGGCCCGGACGATCTGGCCTTCAGAAACAGGGCGCTCTTCGACCCGCCCGGCGGTCTTGAAACTGACCTCAACGTCGGTGACTTCTATGTTCCCGGAAACCCGCATAGTTCCGGGCTCGCTCTGCCACCGGCTCTGGGCGTAGCGGAACGTGAAGATCGCGCCGGCCACCAGCGCCAGCAGCAGGACCAACAGCTTTCTTCGCTTCTTCATTGGTTTTGCTCCTTGTGAATCCTGATTCACATCTTAGCCGTTGGTGACACCGCCGCGCAGTGACTGTGGTCACACTGGCTTTACGGGACGGTAAGGACGTGGTTTACTTCGGCGTGATGGCGTCGCGCAGGATCTGCCAAGCCCGCTCCGCGTGCCTGGTGACGTCGACCCGGCCGTCGCTGAGCTGCCAGAGGATCGCTCCGGGCTGGACCACACCCAAGAGCATCATCGAGACGGTTCCCGGATCGACATCCGCCCGGACGCTGCCTTCTTGCTGGCCCCGGCGGACGATCTCGGCCACGCGGCCCAGGTAACTGCTGACGGTTTCGTACACCGCGGCTCTCCGGGGCGAACTGCCGGCGAAGATCTCCTCGGAGAAGATGATTCGTGGGATACCCTGGTTCTCTCTGACAAGCTTGGCGTGCATCAGGATCAATCGCCTGAGGCACTCAACCGAATCCGGCGCTCCCTGGCAGGCCCGGCTCACATTGTCGAGAAGCCGGTGCTGGATGAGCTGAACAACCGCATCAAGAAGTTCTTCCTTGCCGTTGAAATGCCGGTATACCGCCGAGGGCACAACTCCCACGCGGTGTGCCACGCGTGCCACGCTGAGTGCCTTCAGCCCATGCAGGCCGACTATGCTCAACGCGGCCTGCGCCAGTTGTTCCTTTCGAATCTTTGTCGGCAACTTGTCCGCGGCCATGGCAGATGTGACCCTAGGTTCACTTTTAAGTATGGCGGAAAAAGCCGGGCTCCGGCGAAGCCGCCCCTGGTTCGCGTACAGAGGGCCGGTGACGGAGCGCCTTGCACCGGCTTGAAGCCGACCGCGAGTATACGTCGAGGGGATTCACCAATCGGTGAAACGCTCGGCCTCCGGGAACTACCCCGAGCCCACTGATGGTGGCGCTATCGGACTGGACCACTAGGCTGTTTCAGCGCACCGGTGTTTCGACTGCGATCGCGCGCGGAAACAGGATGTTGTTCTCGAGATGAATGTGCATGTGCAGGTCCTGCTCCAGCTCCTGAAGTCCCGCCATCAATGACCGGTACGTGACGCAAGCATACTCAGGTATCGCGTAGTTCGCGGTGATTGTACGAATGTCCGCCAGTGCCCTTCCGGCACTGTCGTGCTCTAGTTCCATCATTCGGATCGGGTTCGCGACGCTTCCAAAGGGCGTTCCGGGCAGCGGTGAACCTGCCACCACTGCCGACTCGTAAGCCGTGATCACCGGAAACAGAACCATCTCCTCCTTGTGCATGTGCATCTCCAGCTCGGATCGCAATCCGGCGAAGACCTCCGGCAGACCGGTCAGCGTGGGACCGTACTTCTCGTTGTAGATGCGATGCACTTTGTCCAAACGCGCGCCCAGCGGCCCCAGTTCGCGCCTCAGGTACTCGTGGTGGGTTCCCACGATGTGCTCGATGAGTTCCCGCAGCGGCGCCGCGCCCCAGTCCTTGGCAGGAGTTGAGGCCGCACTCATCACCGACTCCAGCTCGCTCCCGATGGCTGACGGGTCATATCCTTTTTCGCGGCAGGCGTCAACAAGCGAGCGCTTCCCCCCACAGCAATAGTCGATCCCCAGCCGCTCGAAAACCCTTACCGCGGCCAGTGAACTGGCGGCGATCTGTGAAACTGTCGTTTCTTGGATTCCCAGCATTTCTTCCCCCTTATTCGATCCTACGGCGGCCCGCTTCCGCCGGCAGTGACTTCAATCACCCCGCCGTGACGTGCCAGCCTGTCTGGTCCGCTCCGGCAAGATGCGCCGGTGGACGATGCAGCGTGAGCAAGAGATTACCGGCAAACACGGTTACCGCGATCATCTCGATCACGGCCGACGCCGGCAACAAGGGCCACAGAGAGGGCACGTACGATTCGTACGCACCGATCTCCGAGACGACTCTCAGAAAGCATCCAACGGTCAGCAGCAGTAACGACCAACCCATCAATCTCGAGCTGTAGAGAATGCGCATCCCGCAGAAGGCGGGCAACACGCGCTGCCCGATGGCGAAGACCATCGTGGACATGAAGCCGACCGTCAGGGCGTGCCGCGACGCACCCCAAAGACCTCCGGACTTGTCCCAAAGCGCCGCGCTCACGGAGATGGCGGCCGAAATCAATAGCCAGGCGTAGGCGATGCGGACGAAGAGCGGAAAAGTGGAATGTACACCGATAATCTTCGGTGGTTTGACCGACGGCCCCAATACACGCAGCGAGGCCACGGCCATACCCGATGCCGCGAGGAAAGCGGCAGTAGCCGCAAACCACCAGCCGGCCATGGCTGCGCCAATGCCCACTACGTTCACTGCCAGCGCGGCGAGCAGCATTCCGTTCGTGGGATTGGACAGGCCAAGGAAGACCGGCAGCCAGCGCGCGCTGAAGCCCCAAATGGTGACTACCGGGAATGCCCACGTGAACAGGACGAGCAACCGCTGATTCGCGTCATGCGGGATGGCCGGACCTGCCCCCGTAATCGCCGCCTGGATCGTCACTATCAGGTTTGCCGCCAGACTGGCGAGGAATCCGATGCTTCCGATCCCCACTGCGATCATCCACACCTGCCGGCCGCCAGCGCCCTGCTGCGTTCGACTCGCTTCCGCGCGATGGCCACTGACCGTCGCGAAAAACACGAGAAAACCGCAGAGTTCGAGCAATGCTGACGCCGGGAGCATCCAT
>CAZVIK010000186.1:0-7957 GCA_964627045.1 uncultured Solibacteraceae bacterium
CTACACGACGCTCTTCCGATCTTTCATCCAGCACATGTCCGTCGCGTGTCCTCGCCGTACAGTGGACAGCGAATGCCGTCGCGCTTGCAGTGCCTCAACCAGGTGCGCGCAGCCGGCATCAGGCTTGGCACGCGGACCGCACGTGAACAGATCCACGGCCGCATAGCCGAATTCGGGCCAGGTGTGCAAGGCGATGTGCGATTCCGCCAGTAGAGCAAGAGCCGTAACACCTTGCGCGGCAAAAGGATGGACGAGGAGGTTTAGAAGTCTGGTCTTAGAGACCGCCGCAGTCGCTTCCATGATTCTGGCGAGTCGTCTGGGATCATCAAGGACTGAGGCGGGGCAGCCGTAGAGTTCGAGCATATGATGGACACCAACCGGGGCCGGGGGTTGCTCTGTCCTCGCCGTCCTGCACAATGTCTCAATCCTCCTTTCATCCATAAGCCGCTTCACCAGTTGCATCGATTCGGGCATTCCCAGAAGCGCTGGGGAAGAGTGGAGTCTCGCCTCAGCCGCGGAGACCAAGTGTGATGGCACCAGATGCATTCAAGGAATAGACCATACTTGTTCAGCAATCGCACGCCCCGCCGTGCCATCTCGTCGGTCGAGAGCCTCCGGTGACTTGACACCATCGGCTTCCAGCAGATTGCCAACATCGCCTCCTCCCTTCGTCAATACGGACGCCGCGAGGCATCTTCATTGATAAGCAACTGGCCGCAGGCGCCCAACGGAGCGTACCCCGGCGACTCACAATCTCAGATGCACGTTGCGTGCCAGCCTCCGGCCTGCTGGGGAAGCCCGGACTTCCCGTGCCGTCGTCGAGCTTCCGCCTTCAGGCTCTGGGCCAGAAGAGGTACACCAAGTCGACAATCAGGATGATCACGATCATCAGCTCAAGGACGAAGGCGCTGCCCTGGTGGAAGCGGTCCATCATGAACCGGTAGAGATCGGCGGCGGTTCGCAGCTTGTCATCCACCAGCCGGCGATACTCAGGTACGCCAAGCCTGCCCGCAATCATTCGGTAGAGGCGGGCGGAGTAGCTGTCACTCAGGAACTTCTTCGAGTTGTCGATGTGTTCCGTCAACTCTCGAACATCCAGACGCATCATTCCGAGCCTCTCGGCGGCCCTTGCCAGGCGCCAGCGAGCCAGGAAACCAGTCCGCGTTTCCAGCGAGTGATACACATCTGCCAAGAGCTTGGTGAGCACTTCGTCGTAGTGCTTCAATTCCAGCAACTGGATGTTGGCGTATTCCAGAATTTCGAGAGTCGGTCCCGCACCGGATGGCGTGTCGGACACTACTGCGGTCTCGGATCCAACCACTACCACGTCAGTCGGCTGGTAGGACATGCGGAATTGCAGGATGTGGGCTCTCTCCTCCTCCGACAACTCAGTCGTCTCTCCTCGAATCATCTGGGCGAGCGAAGCTCCGCGTGTTTGGATCAGCTTGTGGGCAAACTCCGGCCCTCCCGGTTGCGGTCCGTCCGGCAGAACCTCAACCACGGCGTAACGTTCGCTCAGAACGCGATCATAAGGCTTCCTCAGCGCCACACGTATCCGCTCCTGACAGGCACTCATGATCTCCTTGACGCGGCGATCGAGGCGGATGTTGCTGGTCCACAGGGCGTGGAAGCTGGCCAACGAGGACCACGCGAGCTCGAACGCCCTTTCCAGTTCGACAGTGATGACACCGTGTGCGTGGTATTTCAGACGGACATCCCAGCGGCCTCCGCCCTCCGTCAACAAAGGTTCCATGAGTTCGACGACAGGTGTAATCTCGAATGGCACGCAGGGGGGCGTGCCGCCCGCCGCAGCCTTCAGCAGAGTGCTCGACGCCGCCAAGATCGTCCGGAGCACGGGCAGGTCAATTTCCTCAGCAACGTCGTAGAAGTAGAAGAGCCGGGAGCATCCCGAGACCGTGTCAGGCTCCCTGACGTCGTGCGCCGCAAGACTCAGATTCGCTGTCATGAAGTACCTCCGGCGGGTCCGGAGCCTGGGGCAACGCGCATCCGGTCCTTCGCCACATAAATAGTGAGGCAATGCTGTGGCTACCTCCGGTTGAGTTCGGAAGCGCCACTGTAGTTCATGGGCCGTCCGTTGAGGGGCGAGTAGAGGATTGCTGAGCCTTCTTCGCAAGACGAATCCTCAAATCGATGCACGCGTTTGTGCGGGAGTCGTGCCATCTCAGCGTCCGCACCTTGCTGGTGTGTCGGTCGTATTCGGCTTTCAGCTCATAATCCACATCACGATGCAGCCCATGAAAGTAGTAGTCACCCTTCGCTTGCGTGATGTAGGACCGCACCTGGAGATTATGCGCGTTCTTGATCTGGACTACGGCCCCCTTCAGCGGACGGTCCCTCTGGTCGGTCACCTTCCCATTCACGCTGCGACCCTGACCAAACGCGCTGGGGACGGGAGCGGCGAGCAGACCTACAAGCGCTAACAGTAGTAGCCGCATCGCTGCCCTTGGGGTTTTCTGCGAAGTTCGCGCCTCGGTTCGCGGGCTTGCCGCCGTCCGAGGCGGCCGTGCAGCCGAACAGGGATGAGGGGCAGAGGGGTTTTCGACGGCGCGTTCACGGCCATTGGCTGAAGCCCACTTCGAAGGAGTTCCTCCTCGGATAGGATGACGGGCGGCCGCCTCCGGAGATCGGCCTTGCGGTTCTTGATGTAGCTGCCGATGATTCTTGAACTTCGCGCCCTGGTGGGAATCGTGTTGTCGTTACCCTCAATCCAGTCGCGCACCAAATCACGCACGTATTTCTCGCAGTTTGCCATGAAGATCCTTCCTCAGCATCAAAAGTGCATCACTGCGCCGGTTCACTCGACTGAGTCTGCAGTGATGCCGTGGTGCTGTTTCTCGCTCGCCGAAGAGTGCACCCGACAGACATCGGTGCAAGTCGCCTGCCAATCATCGAGACGCCCGCACGGTGTACTTGCGCAATGGATCGAAGGCCAAGTCTGAGATTCTGCCACCTCACGACCACGGAAATCAGTGCCCGAAAACGCTCACCGATGCCTCCTTTGTGCCAGAGCATCGCCGCTGGGCCCCCGCTGTTATCGACGAGGAATCAGCCCGAGGTCGCTGCATCCGTTGACGACGAACTGGACCGCGATAGCCACCAAAACGAGACCCATCAAGCGCATTAGCACACGGATGCCAATCTCGCCGAGCAGACCGCGTACCCTGTCCGCGCTGGCGAGTATGTAGTACGACGCCAGGGCAGTGACTGCAATGGCGGCGAACACGGGGATTGCGTTCCACCAGTTCCGCGACTGTCCTATCAGCACCATCACGGTGGAGATCGCACCAGGGCCGGCCAGCATGGGTATTCCGATGGGGGTGACTCCCACCTCTTCCTTCTCAAGGCCTTCCGCCCTTTCCTCGGACACCTCCTGAGTCCCAGAACGCTTTGCTTGTAGCATGTCAAGCGCTACCAGGAAGAGCAGGAGGCCGCCGGCGATCTTAAAGGCGGACGGGGTGATCCCGAAAAGCCCGAAAATGAGGCGGCCGGCGACAGCGAACACGGCCAGGACGAGAAAACATGTCCACGCCGCCTGGCGGGCCATCCGGGCGCGTTTGGCTTTCGTGTCTTCGGCGGTCATGACGATGAATGCTGGAATCGTCGCAAAGGGATCGACGATGAAGAGGACCGAGCTGAATGCCATTAAGGAAAACTCCAGGGCGGCCTTGATTTCGTGATTCATCATGCTCTCGCAGTTGTGGCGTGCCGACAACGCTGCTCGAAACGTGAACCGGGCGGCGTACCTTAGGTCAGTGCAAGAAGCCGGCCAGTCACGGCCTACTCGCAGACGATTATACGAACTGTGGCCTTAGCTGTGAATTGGCAGCTGGATTGCATCTGTAAACCGTGAGGCTAGAAGATGACCCGATTCAGCAAGCCATGCGTCAAGACCGTGTCGCTGGCCAAGATCCACGGAGAGCGCACGTCCCCGATCGTTGTGTCGGCGCATGAAGGAGGATACTCCGGGGATCAGGTTGCCACGGTGGATTCCACGATCCGGCTAAGAAATCTCGACAGCGGCGCCGACGAAACGTTCGTGCTCACTCAACCGAGCAGCCACCAGGCACCGCCGAACGGTCTCTCCATCAGCTTTCCACTCGGTCGCGCCGTTCTTGGCAAGCGAGTAGGAGACACCTTTGACTATCGCTCGGCTGGTGGCCCGGCTCGAATCAAGATAGAGGCTCTCTGGGGAGAGCGCGCGGTTCGTCTACCCGTCGGCCCTTGAACTCAGGCGGTGTCGCGTACGAACTGCCGAACGGCGGTCGAAACAAGCTGTGGCATGACTCAGCCCTCCACCTCAAGCTGTTCAGCCAACTGCTCCAGCCGCGCGTGGACTTCATGCCCGATCTCGTGTTCGACCGCTTCGAACCTATCCATCAGCTCTCGCTGATCTTCGGCGGTCAGAAACTTGCCGGCCAGCGGAAACAGTAGGTAGTCCTCCTTCCAAATGTGGCTGGGGTAGAACGTGGCCAGCGCACGAAGCTTCTCAACCAGGCGCTCGCGGGCGCCGGCGTCCCCGTGCTCCCATGCTTGGATTGCGTCGGCGAATTCCCCAACAAGCTGCCGGCCCTTTTCGTGTTCCTTTGTCAAGCCACCCAGCGGGCAGCCGTGAGTTGGAACACCGCGGCGCGCAAGCGCCGGGAACAGCCATGCCTCTTCTTTTCCATGATGGCAACGGTCGGCGAAAGTTCGCAGAAACTCAACGATCCGGCCTAGCAGAGCGGATTGGACGTCGCCTCCAGCTTCAATGCCGCCGGCGAGCACAACCATGCCGGCGACAACCTTTTGGATAACTCGATGTTCGGCTTCCAGTTCTGCGATGGGGCCTATCTGTCTCATTTGGTCTCTTCCACATGGGATCCATGGGCGCTGCCATGCACGGCGGCGTGAAGTCCCTCGATGTAGTGCAGGAATTCAACGTAGGACTTCACATACTCGCGGCCGGCTGCCACGTCGTTGGCGGTATAGCCCCTGTGAGCGCTGACAGTCTTGAACCGTTCCCGCACTTCCATACCGGCAGCATCCGTAAGCATCTTCGCCAGCGGTTCGGCAGAGCCAGCTTCTATGGCCTTGTCGGCCGCGGGAATGGCTGGCCCCAGGTCGCGTCCGGCAGGCTTTAGTCCCGTGTACGGCTCGCCCTCGCCGGCCCTATGCACGCGGACCAGGGTCTCAAAGAAGTACAGGTCCGCAAGTTCCTGAGCGACTGAACCCAACTTCCGCACGGACAGGGTCTTATCGAAAGCTTTCTTGACTTCCGCCTCAGCGTTCGCCTGTACCCAGATCAGTGCCAGGTTGACGTTGCCCGTCGCCAAGGCCTGCTGAGCGGCCTTTACGACGGGACCATCCATACCATCGCAGTGGGCGTACGCCCGTCCAACTGCCAATGACGCGGCCAGTAGGACATTCGTTAGCACGAATGATTTGGCAAATGCATGTTTCATGTCTATCTCCCTTCACAGACTATACTGCTCCCTTTCGTGTCAGGCAGAACGTGGCCGCAGTGCTCCGGCAGGCCGCTCGACCTGTGGGCCGCAATCGTACGAGGGACTCCTCGCCGAAACCGGCGGGCCAGCAGGAACGATCAGTCGAGCCTTGCGATTGTGCGTGAAGTAGTGAAACCCCCATTGGATGAGTACCAATAGACGGTTCTGGAAGCCGACCAGGTAAAGGAGGTGGACGAACAGCCAGATGATCCAGGCCACGAATCCGCTGAACCGGACCTTGCCGAAACTCGCCACCGCTCGATTGCGGCCGATGGTTGCCAGAGCCCCCTTGTCCACGTAATGGAAGGGCTGAGCGGTCTTGCCGCGGAGGCGCTTGCCAAGCAGGTGGCCGACATATGCTCCCTGCTGCATCGCCACAGGTGCCAGCCCCGCCAAATGGTTCCCATTTGAGTCACGGTAAGCAGCCATGTCGCCGATGACGAAGACTTCAGAATGATTTGGCAAGCTGCAGTCAGGCCGGACGAGGACCCTTCCGCTGCGGTCCAGTTCGGCCCCGGCTCGCTGCTGTAGCAAACCGCCGAGCGGACTCGCCTTGACGCCCGCCGCCCATAGGACCGTGCGGGCGGGGATAAAGGTCTCACTCCCAGACGTACTGACCACGACACCCTGATCGATAATCTCTTTCACCGCAACGCCCAGCCGTGGCCGAATGCCGAGCTCAATCAGCGCACTCTCGGCCTTGGCGGAAAGATCCTTTGGAAAGCCTGGCAGCACCGATGAGGCCTGATCTACCAGTTGGATTGCAGCGTCGCCAGACTCGATATTCCGGAAGTTGCCTCTCAATGTATCTCGCGACACCTCGGCCAGTGCACCAGCCAGTTCGACCCCAGTCGGCCCGGCTCCGACAATCACGAAGCTGAGCCACGCTCTGCGTCTCGTTTCGTCTCGCTCCTTCTCGGCAGCCTCGAAAGCACAAAACACACGGCTTCGGATCTCGCCTGCATCCTGCAAGCTTTTGAGGCCCGGTGCAAGTGCCTGCCACGCATTGTTACCGAAGTAGCTGTGGTCGGCGCCGGCCGCGAGAATCAACGTGTCGTAGCGGAGTTCGCCATCCCGCAGGAGCACTGTGCGGAGGGCTACATCCAGATCAACTACCTCACCCAGCAGCACCTTGGCGTTCCTCTGCTCGCGGAGAATCCAGCGCAAGGGTGTGGCAATATCTCCGCCGGAAAGGCCACCAGTGGCGACCTGATACAGCAGCGGCTGAAAGAGGTGGTAGTTGCACCGATCAATGAGCACAACGTCCACCGGCTCCGCTCGCAGTGCTCTTGCGGCATTCAGGCCGCCGAAGCCACCGCCGACGATGACCACTCTGTGCCGGGATCCCATCAACGTCTTCCAGTTCCACTCGATCGATTAGAAGCGTCCCCGCACACCGCTTTGGAGAATTCTGGGCTGCTCCCCATCGCGCCGAGCAGGAAGTCAAGCAGTGCGACGGCGTTGTTGTGGCTCTCGTCCTTCGCGGCGAAGAGCAGCGTGATTGCTTGCTCCCGGCCGGCAGCAGCGATCTGGCTCAGGGGTTCTCGATACCGTTCCAGTTCTCGGTGGTACCGCACTTTGAATCCGGCCCAACGGTGCGGTGCGTGTCCGAACCACTTCCTCAAGACGTCACTTGGAGCCAGATCTCTCAGCCACAGGTCCACGGCCGCCCGCTCTTTGGACATACCTCGCGGCCACATTCGGTCCACGAGAATACGCAGGCCATCGCTTTTCTCGGGCTGGGCATAGATACGTTTCGCGCGGATCATCGTCCCTCCGGACGCCAGCCGAGCCGGCATGTAGCTGATTGTCCCAGCGCCAGCACGTCCGACAGTCGGCAGGAAGTCCCATACCGGATGATTGACTGCCTTTGCTAAAAGAAGTATACTAAATACAGCTTTAACTGTCAACTCGGCCTTTGCTGTCTGAGACTGAACGGCTCTTGAGGGGAGGCGCAACATGATACGAGCTGAGCAACTTGTCACCAAGCACGGGCCGGCTGTGGGCGCCACGATGAGTCAACCGCTGGACCACCTGGTGGCTTGTCACAGACGAATCGAGGAGCGGCTGGAGGGTCTGGAAAGGGCGGCGCGCCACCTCGAAGACCGGCATGAAGAGGCCCTTGAAGTAATCGGCAACTGCTTTCGATTTCTGACCTCGAACGGCGCTTGGCTCAACGCAGATGTAGAGGAGAGCGTCTTCCCGCGGCTTGTTGGCAGAATGACCGATGAGGAGAGCCGGTTTCTTCGGGATTTGGAGCGCGAGCACCGCGATGTTGAAACACTGTTGGAAGATCTAAAGAACCTCCACCCCCTGTTGGCAGTCCGTGGTGGCGATCAGGAAGGAACGGCGCGGCGTTTCCGGCAGGGAGCTGCCACTTTATGTTCCGCCTATCGGGGGCACATCGCCGCGGAGGACGAACGGCTTATACCTTTAGCCAAGAGGATCTTGAG
>CAZVIK010000187.1:0-7933 GCA_964627045.1 uncultured Solibacteraceae bacterium
CCGACTGGGAATTGATGACGGCGACTTTCAGTTGGGCTTGCGCCAGACCCGCGGCCAATACGGTGAAACCCAAAACGGACAGCCATCTCCGGCTGTGGAAACGCAACATGGCAACTCGGCTCCTTGTGTTTGGTGCATTTTTAGGGTAGCACAACGGCGTGGACAGCCAGCGGGCCGAGTGCGCTAGAATTGAATCAGAGTTGGGAGGTCGTCTAACGGTAAGACGGCAGACTCTGGATCTGCTTATCGGGGTTCGAATCCCTGCCTCCCAGCCAACCCCGTCGCTCTTTGGCCATTGACGAACACGCCGGCTATTTCTTTCGCCTGCGCGTGGGCTCACTCTCCCGCATCAAGCGGAGGTGCGATATCGGGCAGACCGGAGCGCCGTTGGAGGATGGCGGGCCGAGCGTGTCGCAACTCCGGCCAGCGCCCGAGGAAAGGCGGCCGAGATTACCGGACGCGGGGTGCCCGCGCAGGCCACGGTAGGGCGTTCCGGCGGCCGGTGGGCTATACTTAGGGTTTCCCCTTTTGCAGGAGAACGTTACGTATGTTTGACCTCTTCCGCAGCCGTGCCAAGGCTGTGCGCATCTTGCTGGGCGCCTTGCTGGTGCTGGTGGCGCTCTCGATGGTGACGTATCTGATCCCGGGCTTCGGCTCCGACCCGAACGCCGGCGGGATGGTGGTGGCCGAATTCGGCAAGGAAGCCCTCACGCTGCCCGACGTGCAACGGGTCGTTCAGGCCGAGCTTCGCGGCCAGAACATTCCGCCGCAGATGGCCTCGATCTTCGTCCCGCAATACGTAAACCAGATGATCACCGAATACGCGGTCGCATACCAGGCCGAGCTCATGGGCTTTCGCGTGTCCGAGGCCGACGTGGTCAACGCCATCCGGCAGACGATCCCGCAACTGTTCAACGGCGATCAATTCGTGGGCCGCGAGACCTACGCCGCGGTGCTCGCCCAGCAGAACATGACCATTCCGCAGTTCGAAGGGGCTCTGCGCAAGCAACTACTGATGGACGCCCTGCGGCGCATGGTGGCCGAGAGCGTAGCGGTCTCGCCGCAGGAGGTCGTCCGAGAGTTTCACGCTCGCAACGACAAGATCAAGATCGAGTACGTCGCGGTGTCTCCGATGAAGTATCAGTCCGAAGTCAAGGTGTCACCCGAAGAGGTGCAGACCTACTTCAACGCCAACCGGACCTCGTTCCAGATGCCCGAACGGCGCTCGCTGGACATCCTGGTGGTGGACGAGGCGCGACTGGCGCAGACGCTGGTGGTCCCCGAATCCGACCTGCGACGCATTTACGAACGCGAACGCGAAACCTACCGCGTCCCGGACCGTGTGCGCGTCCGGCACATTCTCCTGAAGACCACGGAGGTTTCTCCGGATCAGGTTTCCAAGATCGAAGCGAGGGCCGCCGATCTCCAGAAGCAGCTTAAGGCGGGGGCCGATTTCGCCGCGCTGGCCAAGAAGAACTCCGAGGATACCGCATCGGCCGAAAAGGGCGGCGATCTATCGTGGATTGTGAAGGGGCAGACCGTCAAGGCCTTCGAAGATGCGGCGTTTTCGCTCGCACCGAAGGAGATCAGCGGCGTCATCAAGACCGAGTACGGTTTCCACATTCTGGAGGTCCTGGAGAAACAGACGGCGCACCTTCAGCCTTTTGAAGAGGTTCGGGCGAGGCTGGCCGAGGAACAGAAGACGCAGTTGGTGTTCGAGCGCATGCAGAGCCTCTCGGACCAGGCCCGCGCCGCGCTGGTGAAGTCCCCGGCCGACGCGGCGAAGATCGCCGCCGATCTCGGCCTTCAGTTCGTTCGCGCCGAACGCGCCGGCGCCGGCGAAGCGATCCCCCAACTTGGCCCGAGCCCCGAGATCCTGGACGCCGTCCGCGATATGAGAAAAGGCGAGGTAACGCCGGTGGTTCAGCTCAGCCCCACTCGCCTGGCCGTGGCGGCCGTAACGGACCTGCAACCGTCCCGTCCGGCGGAGCTGGCCGAGGTGGAAGCGCAAATCCGGCAGCAGCTTTCCCGCACCAAGCTCATGACCTTGCTCGACCAGCGCGCCAGGGAACTGCACGAAAAGGCGAAGTCGCTGAACGGCGACCTGCGAAAGGCCGCGCAGAGCATGGGGTTGGAATTCAAGGCCCCGCCAGAGTTTGCCAGGGACGCCGCGATCGAGGGCCTGGGTTCGGCCAACTACGTCTCCGAGGCGTTTTCCGCTCCGCTGGGCGACGTGCTCGGTCCCGCTCAGATCAACGACGTTCGGGCGGTTTACAAGGTGGTGGCCAAGCTGCCGGCCGACGATGCGCAACTGGCCGCCGAGCGCGACTCGCTCGTGCAGCAGATCCGGAACACCAAGAGCCGGTCCCGGATCGAGGTCTTTGAGGACGCCCTCAAGCAGCGCCTCATCAACGAAGGCAAGATCAAGATCCACCAGGACGTCATCACGCGGCTGACCTCGGGCTACCAGGGTTCGTAAACCCCGGATTTCACGGCGACGCCGCCTGACGCACCCAGGCGGCTGCTACGGCTTGGAACCCGCCGCGGGCGGCGGCTCAAGCCCCAAGTCCGCTAGGATTTTGGGCGCCGCCTCGTCCATCGCCAGCACCTGGTGGCAACTGCTGCAATCCTGCGAGACGGTTTTTCCATCGGCCGCGGCGTGCTGATCGTCATGGCAGCGGAAGCACCCGGGGAAATCCGTGTGTCCCAGGTTGTTCGGATAAGAGCCCCACTGGACCTTCATGCCCGGGAAGACGTTTCTCCCGTAGATCGCCGCCAGTTGACGGCCGGAACGCGCGATATCCTCGCCGCGCTGTGAAAACACCTGCGGATAGCTCTCGCGGTAGAAACGCTCCAGTGCCGCGGGGATAGCCTCGGTGGCGGCGGCTCCGCTCGCGTAGGTCGCACGCAGAATCTCGACCGACTTCCTTTTGACGAACGGTAAGTCCCGGCTGATGTCGCCGTGGCTGATGGCGCTGTCGACGGCGCGCTCGGGCACCTCGAAGGTGTGCGTGGGCCGGTTGTGGCAATCCATGCAGTCCATCTCGCGCACGGGCAGGCCCGCGATCTGCTCCGGTTTGGAGTCCGGCGCAGTGAAGACGGCGGCCTTGGCCCCCGGCGTCGCGTACTCGATCCAGGGAATCTGCTGGCGGCCTTCGTCGGCATGCGCGTAGCGCACGCGGATGCCCTGCCCCAGGTGGCGCCCGTGAATCCCCGGACCGCGCCTTCCGCCGCCGATGCGCATTAGCAGGACGGTTTTGGTGAGGGTGTTGGCCTCGTCGTCGGCGAACTTTTCGATGATGCGCAAGCGGTCCTCGGCGAACTTGTCGGGCCAATGGCAGGTTTCGCAGGTGTCCCGCGCCGGGCGCAGGTTGCGGACGGGCGTAGGGATGGGCCGCTCGAAGGTATCGAACGTCACCGCGAACACCTGCCACAGGCCGCTGATCTTGCTGCGCACGAACCAACTGGCGCCGGGGCCGATGTGGCACTTGATGCACTCCACGCGCGAGTGAGGCGAGTTCTGATAGGCGGCGTATTCCGGCTCCATCACCGTGTGGCAGGTCTTGCCGCAGAACGTCACGCTGTCCATGTAGCCGACCGCGCTGTAGCTGGTTTGCGCGGCGATCACCACGTTCACGAAGGTCGCCAGAACAACGAACAGCGTCAGCCGGCGGAAGTCGGGGTTCTGCCAGTTCATGGGCGGAAAGTCCGCCGGATAGGAACCCTTGTTCCGTTCCGAACGCAGCTTCAGGTAGATCCCCGCCGGGATCAGCGCGAGTCCGAAAAAGAACACGCCGGGCAGCACCAGGAATGCCAGGATCCCGATGTACGGGTTGTCCACCTCGTGGTTCAACGACGAGGCCATGACAAACACCCAGAACACCGAAGCCGTGGTGACCAAAATCACGCCGGCCAGGCTCAGGGGGTTGTTCGAGAGGTGAACGACGGGCGCCCACCACCCGCCCATGCGCGAAAAAACTCCGGGACGGTCCGCCATGCCGGCCGCTCCTCCTAGTGCTTTTCTAATTCCCGATGATGCGAACTGCGCCTTCTGGGACTTCGTCCGTTCACAAACGCCGTGTCCAGCGGATAGACCTCCGGATCGAAGATAACGAAGTAGAAGTGCCAGACGACGATGGAGAGCGTCGCCAGGATGGCTTCATAGAAATGGACCGCCGTGGCAACGTCCAGCCAGGTCTTGGGCAACCACGCCAGCGTGTAGTTGACCGCCCACAACAGAATACCCGTGATGGCCATGACGGCGGTGCCCCACACCACCGCCCAGTACTCGGCCTTTTCGACGTAGCCGTGCGCCGAGAGCCTGGGCTTCTGCTTGCGAAGCCCCATCAGGTAGGCGAAGTTCAGCGAGCCCTCGCGCGCGTCGCCGACCCGCGGCCACAGTTCCTTCCAATGATCGCGAAGACGCCGGCTGACGATCAGGGACACCACGTGCATGAGCGCCACGCCGATCATCACAGCTCCGGCCACGCGGTGCACCGTGGCGCGAAACGGAAACACTCCCTCCCAAAGCAGCAGCGGCCGCGCCCACCATTGGTCCGGGTATTTCAGCGCAAAGCCCGTCCATACCAGAACAGAAAACGACGTCAGCAACAACAAGTGCTGTATCCGCTCCCAAGCGTACATGCGAATTTCGGATGAGACGATGGGCTGGCCGGACTTACCGGGAATCCCCGCGGCCTGGCTGAACCGCAACCGGCGCACCTTGCGGATGAAGTCGCCCAAGTTGTGCAGGAACATGAGGATGATCGTAGCTGGGATCATCCCGAGATAGAGGTTACGCACCCACCGGACCCCGGCCGGTTCCTTGCCGCCCGCGACCCAGTGGATGGGCCCCAAGGCGAACCGCGAGCCGGCGCCGGGATGGCACTTTCCGCAGGTCTGCGGAAGGTTTTTCACGTGCACCGTACTGGCGGGATCCCGCGAGGGAAGGACGTTGTGGTAGCCGTGGCAACTGGCGCAATTGGCCACTGACTGGGAGCCGGCCCTACCGGCCAGGCCGTGGAACGACGCGTCGAAGCTCAGGACGCGATCGGCCGGGAGGCCGAACTTGCGCGAAAGCCGGATATCGCCGTGGCATCGCGCGCACGTATCGCGGATCTGGGCGGCGTTGACCGGAGATGAGGCGTCGCGGCGCGACAGGATCGAGTGCTCTCCGTGACAATCGGTGCACAACGGCGCGTTAGCGTTTCCTTCCATCAACGCCTTGCCGTGGACGCTGGCGCGGTATTGGTCCACAACCTCGGTGTGGCACATGCCGCAAGTATCGGGCACGGCCCGGCGGAAGGGCTGCGAGGAGGGCCGCACCGTTTCGTGGGGGCTCCCGTGGCACATCGCGCAATCCGGCGCCATCTGATTGCCAGCAGCCCGCGCCCTGCCGTGAGCGCCGCGCGCGTCCTCACTGGCCACCTGCGGGTGGCACTGCGCGCAGCCGGGTTTCGGCACGCCGGCCGGGTGCGGGAACTCTTCGTGCTTCCGATGGCACGTCGCGCAGTCCACCGTGGCGTGCGTGGCGGCCTTGACCTTTTTGGCTATGTCTTCGTGACAGGCGGCGCAACCGTCGTCACCCTGCGCTCCGGCAACGCCGGACAAGGCCAACATCAGGCCGGCGAGCCAGAACAGCTTCGGTGAAACGATACCCCTCATAATGAATGCTTCCCAGTTGAAGATTCTCGCACTCCCCGAACGCCGCCGTCGGGCAACCCGCGCCCGCCTAAGGCCGGCTCCGGACCATCCGGCCGGCTTCCCCAACGGAGTCCTGGCGCGCGGACCGCCCCGCCTTGAGCCGCGCGGCCATGATCGCCAGCAGCACGGTGTCCATCGGATCGTTCTCGAATACGACCGAGACCACGCCCGCTTCCCAGGCCCTTCCCAGGAGCCCGGGGTCATTCTTCGTGATCAAGACCAGACGCTCGGGATTCGGAAGACTCGAAGGAAGCGCGTCCAGCCCCTCGGAATCGAGCACGATGACCCCGTCGAAGGCCGCATCCGGCCGGTCCGCCACCACAACCTTGGACCCGGCGGTTCTCTCCAGCAGCTCCCGGAGCGCCTTCGCGTATGCCGTGTTGGTAATGGAAAGCTGAATGGTCTCCATGCCCGGTTTAGGACCAACCGACCCTAAGACCCAATTGTGAGCAATCCTGGGACCAACCCGTGTATACGCTCGCCAAGGCCGCGCTTGCGGTGAATTACTACAGGCGAAGGGCCAAATCCCCCAAGCCTAAGGTTTGCATTGAGTTATTCGACCCATCTTTGTGGGCGCCCAGATCACTCCACGCAGCGCGGCGGGCGGTAGCTTGTCCCTGGGGCATTTCACGCACCGGCTTGGCAACTGCTATACTTGAACGAAACGGGCTCATGCCGAAACTGGATCCCGCCTGGCAGCACGGACACCTGATGGAAGCTGTGTTCGATCAGCTTCCCGATGCGCTGGTCCTCTACGACAACGCCTTCCACATCACCGGCGTCAATGCAGCGGCCGAGAAGATGTTCGGCATGAACGCCGAAGAGATGGTGGGCAAGGAGTGCCGTGATGTGTTCCGCTGCGAGGATTGCGAGCCGGGCTGTAGCGTTCTGGTGGGGCTGTCGGAGACTCCCTCGAACTCCAATGCGACTCTCCGCCTGCGCTCTAGCAACGGCGGCGAGCGGTTGGCGGTGGTCCGGTCGCGGCAGATCTACGACGAGCTTGGCCGGCTGACAGGAGCGGTGGCCACGATCAAGGACGTCACCGAGGAGGCGCCGGGACAGAAGCGCGAGATCATCGCCGACAGCGCGAGCATGCGCGAGGTGCTTCACTTCGTGCGGCGAGTGGCGGCCAGCGAAGCGTCGACCGTGCTGCTGGAGGGCGAGAACGGCACCGGCAAGGACCTGGTCGCCAAGACGCTGCACTACCAAAGCCTCCGGCAGGCCGAGCCGTTCATCGCCATCAACTGCGCCGCGATTCCGGACACTCTGCTGGAAAGCGAGCTCTTCGGATACGAAAAAGGGGCGTTCACTGACGCCCGTCAACAGAAGCGCGGCATCTTCGAACTGGCCGACAAAGGCACGCTGTTTCTCGACGAAATCGGCGAGATCCCGTTGATGCTGCAAGCCAAGCTGTTGCGCGTTCTGGAAGAGCAGAGCTTCCGGCGGCTCGGCGGGCTGAAGGACATCCGGCTGGATTTGCGTGTGATTGCCGCCACGAACAAAAACCTCCGAGAGGCCGTGAAGGAAGGCGCCTTCCGGCAGGACCTCTACTTCCGGCTGAACGTGATCCACATCACGCTCCCGGCGCTGCGTGAGCGGCCCGAGGACGTACTGGCGCTGGTCGGGTTCTTCATCGACCACTACAACACGAAGTTCAAGCGGCGAATCGAGGGGGTGACCCCAGAGGTCGAGCGCCTTTTGCTGGCGCACGACTGGCCGGGCAACGTCCGCGAACTGCGCAACGCGATCGAACGCGCGATGATTCTGGAAGAGAGCTCGTACATTACCGCCGCGAGCCTGCCCGCTGCCATCACTCTTTCGGGCCCGCGGCTCCCGGTCACCGCCGCCGCGCCGGCCACGGCGCCGATTCCCGACGAAGGGATGTCGCTGGAGGAGAGTGAGCGGTCCTTGTTGACGCGCGCCCTTGAAAAGACCAACGGCAACCAGACGCAAGCCGCGCGCCTGTTGAGAATCACCCGCGACACGTTGCGCTACAAGATGAAGAAGTTCAACTTGCGATAGCGCGCGGCCGGACCGGTTGCGCCCCCAACGGGGACCCACATACAGAGCCCGGACAACGATGGCCTTCGTCGCGGGATGGAAGCCGGTGCGGGCCGGAGGAGGAAACTCGCGGCGCACGTCAAACCGGGCCAATACCAACAGTACAGTGGCCAACATTTTACTATTTCCCCATTTAAACGACGTCCAAAAAGTAACATAGCCCATGGGC
>CAZVIK010000188.1:0-6287 GCA_964627045.1 uncultured Solibacteraceae bacterium
GGTAGTGGTTGACGGTTGTGCCCGGCGCCACGCCGCGGCTGTATACCGGAAACTGGATTCTTGTCAACTGCGGAATGTCGCGAACCGAAGCGTTGGTCACCGCACCCACCGCGCCGCGGTATTTCAGCGTGGTTCCCATCAGCCCGCCGAGCACACCGTATTTGAGGTCGCCGTCGCTGGCGATCACCAGCACGGATCCGGCTGGAATGGTGTCAATCGCCTCGATCATCCTGGCGAGCCCGTTTGGGTCCTTGTGCTCTTCCTTGGTTAATTGGACCGTCACGGCTGGCCCCACGAATTTCGTCTTGAAGATGGCGCGCACGTCGCCGGACATGTAGTTTTGAATTCCGTACAGTTGTTCCAGGGCGTCGGCCACCGACGCCACCTCGGTGGTGCGGAAGCCATCGATGACGGATGCGGCGGGCGGTTGCGCGTACAGCCAGCCGGCCAGCGAAACCACGGCGGGCGTCAGGACGGCGATCCATAGCGATTTCTTGGACATTCCAGGTTTCCTCCGGGCTTGGTATCAGACCGATTATATCCGCTCTCTGCTACGATGGAAGATCCCCGAATGAGCGACACGGCCCCCGGCATCCTCTCTCGAATCGTCGTCCACAAACGAGAGGAACTTGCGCGCGCCACGACGCCGGTTGCGGAGTGGGAACGGCTGGCGGCTCTCCAACTCCCCGGCCGCCGGGACTTCCGCGCGGCGCTCACGGACCGGCGTCCGGCGTTGATCGCCGAAATCAAAAAGGCCTATCCCAGCAAGGGGCTGCTTTGCGAATCGTTCGACCCACCCGCCCTCGCGCGCGACTACCAGGCCGGCGGAGCGGCGGCGCTCTCGGTTCTCACGGACGAAAAGTTCTTCCAGGGGAGATTGGCGGACCTGGCGACGGCGCGTGCGGCGGCGGGACTCCCCGTGCTTCGCAAGGATTTCATCCTCGACGAGTACCAGGTGGCGGAGGCCGCGGCCCATGGCGCGGACGCGATCCTGCTCATCGCCGCGGTGCTTCCTCTGAAAACCCTCACGCGCCTGCGCGAAGAGGCGGCCCGGTTCGGAATGGCGGCGCTGGTGGAGGTCCACGACGAACGGGAGTTGGAAATCGCGCTGGCCAGCGGCGCCCAGATCGTGGGCGTCAACAACCGAGACCTCGGCACCTTCCAGGTAAGCCTGGAGACCTCCGTCCGGCTGGCGGCATCGATGCCGCGCGACGTGGTGAAGGTGAGCGAGAGCGGTATATCCTCGCGCGCCGACGTGGAGCGGCTCATGGACGCGGGCTTTCACGCGTTCCTGGTGGGCGAACACCTGGTTCGCGCTGGTGATCGTGTCGCGGCGGTGCGGGAGTTGGCGGAGACCAGAGAATGAACCCCGAAGAACAACAGAGCGGCCGGTTCGGACCTTACGGCGGGCGATTCGTCCCCGAGGTATTGATGTCGCCGCTCGAAGAAGTGGAGCAGGCCTACGCCGAAGCGCAGCGCGACCCGGAGTTCGAACGGGAGTGGCGCTACCTGCTGGAGCAGTACGCCGGCCGCCCCACGCCGCTGTATTACGCGCGGCGGTTGAGCGAGACGCTCGGCGGAGCGCGCCTCTACATCAAGCGTGAAGATCTGCTGCACACCGGCGCGCACAAGATCAACAACTGTTTGGGGCAGATCCTGCTAGCCCGCCGCATGGGCAAGATGCGGATCATCGCCGAAACCGGCGCGGGGCAGCACGGCGTCGCCACCGCCACCGTGGCGGCTCTGTTCGGCCTGGAGTGCGTGGTCTACATGGGCGAAGAGGACATGCGGCGGCAGAGCCTGAACGTCTTCCGCATGCGGCTGCTCGGCGCGAAGGTGGTGGGCATCGCATCCGGCAGCCGCACGCTCAAGGACGCCATCAGCGAGGCCATGCGCGACTGGGCGACCAACACCGAAACGACGTATTATCTATTCGGCTCCGCGCTGGGGGCGCACCCCTATCCGACCATCGTGCGCGATTTTCAACGCGTGGTTGGCGAGGAGGCCCGGCGTCAGATTCTGGCCGCAGAGGGACGGCTTCCGGACGCCGTGCTGGCCTGCGTCGGAGGCGGCAGCAACGCAATCGGCATCTTCCATCCGTTTATTCCGGAGAAAGGCGTGAAGCTGATCGGCGTGGAGGCCGGCGGGCGCGGAAAGCAACTTGGCCAGCACGCGGCGCGTTTCGAGGGCGGACGGCCGGGCGTGCTCCAGGGCGCTTACAGCTACCTGCTCCAGGACGAGAACGGGCAGGTGGCGCTGACGCATTCGGTGTCGGCGGGGTTGGACTACGCGCTGGTGGGGCCGGAGCACGCGATGCTGCACGACCAGGGCCGCGCCGAGTATGTATCGGCCGGCGATGACGACGCCCTGAAGGCGGCGCTGATGCTGTCCCGCATCGAGGGGATCATTCCCGCGCTGGAATCGGCGCACGCGATGGCCGAGGCGATCCGCCGCGCGCCCCCGGCCGGCGGGCAGGTCTTCATCGTCAATCTCTCCGGCCGCGGCGACAAGGACATGGGGATCTACCGCGAAAACCTGAAGGACCTCGATCATGAGTGACCAGCCGCCCTCTACCCGCATTTCGCGTTACTTCACGGCGTTGCGTGAGTCCGGCAAGAAAGGTTTGATCGCCTATCTCACGGCAGGCGATCCCGCGCCGGAGCAAACTGCGAACCTCGCGCTCGCCCTGGCGCGCGGCGGCGCGGGGATCATCGAGTTGGGCGTGCCCTTTTCCGACCCCGTGGCCGACGGCCCGGTCATTCAGGCCGCCAGCGAAAGAGCGCTCCAGGCCGGCACGAATCTGCGCCGCGTGCTGGAGATCGCCGCCGAGGTCCGCCGGCAAAGCGAAGTCCCGCTACTTCTTTTTAGCTATTTGAATCCGTTGTTGAGCTACGGCATGGAGGCACTGGCGCGCGATGCCGCGGCGGCCGGGATCGACGGTTGCCTTCTCACCGACTTGAGCGTGGAGGAAGCGCACGCGTATCTCGGTCTCATGCGCGCCCACAACCTGGACACGGTGTTTCTGGCCGCCCCCACCAGCACGCCGCGCCGCCTGCGATTGGTGGCGCAGTATTCCACCGGGTTCGTATACTTGGTGTCGAGAACCGGGGTGACGGGTGAGCGAGCCAGCGTGTCGGGCGCCGTGGGCCCGCTGGTCGGCGCCATGCGGGGGGTGACGTCCCTGCCGCTCGCGGTGGGCTTCGGCATCTCGACTCCGGAACAGGTGGCGCAGGTGGGCCAGGTGGCCGACGCCGTGGTGGTGGGAAGTGCCTTCGTCCGGCGGATCGCAGGGATGGGTGGCTCCCCGGCGCTGCCGATGCAGCTGGAAACGATGACCCGCGAACTGGCGCACGGGCTGGAGTGGAAAGTCCCATGACGCGAGACGAAGCCCTCCGGATGTTGGAGGTTTGCCGGGACCGGATCGACGAGATCGACCGGCGCATCCTGGCGATGCTCAACGAACGCACGCGGGAAGTGGAACAAATCGGACAGGTCAAACAGGCGATGAACCTGCCGATCTATGAGCCCAAACGCGAGGACCAGGTCTACGCCAACGTCACCGGCCATAACGGCGGGCCGCTTCCGGCCGAAGCCGTGAAGCGCATCTTCGAGCGGATCATCGACGAAATGCGAACCGTACAGAAGCTTCGCATGCAGAGCGGGGAGCCGCGAGAGTAAAAAGGAACCTATGTTAGTCGTCATGCAGGAAGGCGCCTCCGAGGCGCAGATACAAAAGGCTATCGACCGGATGGTGGCGATGGGATTCACGGTCCACCGCTCGACGGGCGTGGTCCACACCGTGCTCGGCGGCGTGGGGCCCGAAGAAGACATCGATCCGATCGAACTCGAGATGCTGGAGGGCGTGCGGGAAGCGCGCCACATCTCCTCGCCCTACAAGTTGGCGGGACGGCACTTCCGGCCCGGCGGCACGATCATCAAGGTGGGGAGCCTCGAGATCGGGGGCACCCAGGTGGTCGTAATGGCCGGACCGTGCAGCGTTGAGAGCCGGGACCAGATCGAGCGGTCCGCGGAAGCCGTGGCGCGCGCGGGAGGTAAGATCCTGCGCGGCGGAGCGTTCAAGCCGCGCAGTTCGCCATACGCCTTTCAGGGCCTCGGCGAGGAAGGGCTCAAACTGGCGCGCGAGGCGGCGGACCGCAACGGCCTCCACGTCGTCAGCGAAGTGATGGACCACACACAGATCGCCACCGTGGCGGCCTACGCGGACATCCTGCAAGTGGGCGCGCGCAACATGCAGAACTACAATCTGCTGCGGGAACTCGGGCAGGTACGCAAGCCGGTGCTGTTGAAGCGCGGCATCTCGGCCACAATCGAGGAACTGCTGCTTTCGGCCGAGTACATCCTTTCGGGTGAAAACTACGAGGTGATGTTGTGCGAGCGCGGAATTCGCACTTACGAAAGCGCCACGCGCAACACCATGGACATCTCGGCGATTCCGGTGGTGAAGAAACTCTCGCACCTTCCGATGATCGCCGACCCCTCGCACGGCACCGGCCGTCGCGATCACGTGCCGGCGCTGGCGCGTGCGGCGGTGGCGGCGGGCGCCGACGCGCTGCTAATCGAAATGCACCCGAATCCGGACCAGGCAAGGAGCGACGGCGCGCAATCGCTTTGGCCGGACCAACTCCGCGAGCTGATGGAGCAGCTCCGCGCGATCGCGGGGGTGGTGGGGCGGACGATCTAGTCTATGGGCTTGAACACCATCGCGGTCGTGGGCGTCGGGCTGATCGGGGGATCGTTCGCCCTGGCGATGCGCAAGGCCGGATTCCGGGGCCGCGTCATCGGCGTGAGCAGTTCGAAGGCGACCGGGGAGGCGCTCGGTCTCGGCGTCATCGATCAAGCCGCGCCGCTCGATGAGGCCCTTCCGCAAGCGGACCTGGTGTACCTGGCGCAGCCCATCGAGCGAATCCTCGCAACGCTCCCGCGGCTGGACCCGTTTCTCAAAGAAGGCGCCCTGGTGACCGACGCCGGCAGCACCAAGGCGCAGATCGCGGAAACCGGCCGCCGTTCGGTCACACGCGGCCAATTTCTGGGCGGTCATCCGATGGCCGGCAAGGAGACCCGCGGCGTCGCCGAGGCCGAGGCCGATCTGTTCGCCGGGCGGACCTACGTGCTCACGCCCGACGGGCCGCAGGACCTGGAGACGCCCGCCGCCGAGGAGTTCCTCGAGTGGATCCGGCGCATTGGCGGCGTACCCGTGATCCTCGATCCGGCCGAACACGACCGCGTGGTGAGTTGGACGAGCCACCTGCCGCAACTGGCGTCAACGGCGCTGGCCGGAGCGGTGGCCCGGGGCCTGGACATCGGCGGCTATTCGCGCGTCGCCGGACCCGGCCTGCGCGACATGACGCGGCTGGCGCTCAGTCCGTTCGATATCTGGAAAGACATCCTGGACACCAACCGGCCGGAGATCGAACGGGCGCTGGACGCCTACATCGAAGAATTGAAGGACCTGCGGGCGCGGGTGGCGGCGCCGGGGCTGGCAGGAAAGTTCGAGAAGGGCGCGGAGTTCGCCGCGCGGTTGAGGCAGATGAACCAGGAGAACGCCTGATGCAATACCGTGAACTGGGCCGTACGGGATGGAAGGTTTCCGAAATCAGCTTCGGCTGCTGGGCCATCGGCAGCCAGTGGGGCGACGTGGACGACAAAGAGTCCCTGGCCGCGCTGCACCGCGCCTTGGACTTGGGCGTCAACTTCTTCGACACCGCGGACATCTATGGGATGGGCCGCAGCGAACGCCTGCTCGCCCAGCTTCGCAAGGAGCGCCGCGAGCCATTCTACGTGGCCACCAAGATGGGCCGCAAACTGTCGCCGCACACGGCGCAGGGCTATAACGCGGCCAACTTCGCCGGTTTCGTCGAGGAGAGTCTGCGGAACCTGAACACCGATTGTCTGGACCTTGTCCAGTTGCACTGCCCTCCGGTGGACGCGCTATACATGCCGGAGGTTTTCGACGCGTTGGACGGGCTTGTGAAGCAGGGCAAGATCCGCTACTACGGCGTCAGCGTCGAAAAGGTGGAAGAGGCCCTGAAGGCGATCGAGTTTCCGAACGTCCAGTTGATCCAGATCATCTTTAACGCCTTCCGCCACCGTCCCGCGCGGCTTTTCTTCCCGGAGGCCAAGCGGCGGCAGGTCGGCATCCTGGCGCGGGTTCCCCTGGCCAGCGGCCTGCTCACCGGGCGCATGAACGCGGACTCCCGGTTCGCGGCGGACGATCACCGCAACTTCAACCGGTATGGCCAGGCGTTCGACCGGGGCGAGACGTTCAG
>CAZVIK010000188.1:6297-7854 GCA_964627045.1 uncultured Solibacteraceae bacterium
CGGGTGACTGGAGTTCAGACGTGTGCTCTTCCGATCTGACGTTCAGCGGCGTCGATTTCGAAGCCGGCCTGCAAGCCGTGGACGACCTGAGACCGCTCCTCCCCGCCGCCGTGACCGTGGCGCAGTTCGCGCTGCGCTGGATTCTGATGTTCGACGCGGTGACCTGCGCCATCCCGGGAGCCAAGCGGCCGGCTCAGGTGGAGGAAAACGCCTCGGCTTCCGGCCTTCCGCCGCTGAGCCCCGAGCAGATGGAGGCGGTGGAGAAGGCTTACAACACTTACTGCCGCGCGCAGGTTCACCAGCGCTGGTAGGCGGCGCGATGCGAGAGCACCCCACGCCCGTGGAAGACGCCGGCCTGGTCGAACTCGGCCGCACCGGAATCCGCATTTCTCCGCTCGGGCTTGGTACTTGGCAGTGGGGCGACTACTTCGTCTGGAAGTACGGCAAGGGCTACACGGATTCGGATTTGTTTGAGGCGTTCGAGATCAGCCTCGGCGCCGGGATCAATTTCATCGACACGGCGGAGATTTACGGGCGCGGCCGCTCCGAGCGCCTGGTGGGGGAATGCGCGGGGCGCGCCGCCAAGCCGCTCGTCGTTGCCACCAAGTTCATGCCGCTCCCCTGGCGATGGCGGCAGCGCGCGCTGGTTTCGGCATTGCGCGCCAGCCTTGCGCGGTTGGGCCTCCAACGGGTGGATCTCTACCAGATTCATTGGCCGTTCCGGCCGCGCCGCGTCGAGGTTTGGGCCGAAGCGCTGGCCGACGCCGTAGAGGCCGGACTGACGCGCGCCGTGGGGGTCTCCAACTTTTCGGCCGACCAGATGCGTCGGACCTACGAGGTGCTGGCCCGGCGCGGCGTGCCGCTGGCCTCCAATCAGGCCGAGTACAACCTGTGGAACCGGAAGGTGGAAACCAACGGCGTCGCGAGTGTATGCCGGGAGTTGGGAATCACCCTGATCGCTTACAGCCCGCTGGCCAAGGGCCTGTTGACGGGAAAGTACGGTCCAGGCAACCCGCCGCCCGGCCTGCGGAGGCGGTTGTTCCATCCGGCGGATCTCGTTGCCATGCAACCACTTCTGGCAAGAATGCGGGAGGTCGGATCGGCCCGCGGGAAGACCCCCTCGCAAGTAGCCCTCAACTGGCTTCTGTGCCAGGGAGCGGTGGCCATTCCTGGGGCCAAAAACGCCCGGCAGGCGGCCGACAACGCCGCCGCGCTCGGCTGGCGGCTCACGGCCGATGAAGTTAGATTACTGAACGCATCGGGCGCCGCCGTTTCACACCCGTGAAACGGTTTCACGGCCGCGCGAGTCTAACCCTTTTCGAATCATCGGCATGAATTTGGCAAGGCGCATGCATCGTCCCGGCGGCATGAGGCTCACCCGTTACCTGGTCCTCCTGGCGGCGGCCGCCGGACTGATGGCGTCCCAATCCGAGGTCAACGTCAACTCGAAGTACCTGGTCGAGCGCGTCGAGATCACCGGCAGCGGCAGCAAGAACCAAGTCAGCCGTGGTCTGCGCCAGGATCTGGAAGACCTGGTCGGCAAGAACCTCAACCATG
>CAZVIK010000189.1:0-7810 GCA_964627045.1 uncultured Solibacteraceae bacterium
GGCACACGCGAGTTTGTTGCTCCCGGATCCCGCGAGTTCTGCACGGCGATTTGCGTGTTGGATGATCGGGTTCCGGTCGCGGCATTGGTCCTTGCTCACGAACTTGGTGCTCGGAGCAGCGCATTGAAGATCGAGGCGTTCGACAAGTCGGTCACGGTAAACGGCAAGGGTGTCAATGCCCGTCAAACGCAAAGCTCTGCCGTACCCCACACTCTCTCGTTGACACGTAGCTCCGGAACGGAGCCTCCCGATCATGAGTCCCGCGCGCGCGAGGCCGGTTGCGCCATCAAGATCCGAACGACGTCACAGACGCTCGACTTGGTGCGAACCGCCCTCGACTTGTCCAGCTGGTCGGACTCGGCTCAGGACGGCTTCGATTTATTCTACCGGCCGAATCAGAAGATTTGGGACGGTGCACCCGGCATTTTCATCAACCTGTGCGCGGGCCGAGTTGCGACCGACGTCGACGGCTCACCGCTGGTTCCATTTCGGCTGGAGAGCCTGCTGCTGAGCGGCATGATTTTGCCCCATTGCATTGTGGGGCGGCAAGATCACGTCGAATGGTTCCGATCCCTCGGCAATTCCGCGTGAGGTCTTCACCTTGTAGCCGCGAAGAAGTCAGTCCTGGAACCACAGCGCGCCGCCGTTGACATCACCGGCGGGTACGCTGGCGATTCGTTTCTCAGATCGGCGGCGAGGCGCGATGAGTGGGACCGTCAGGCTTTCATTGCGTTCATTGACACAATCATCAACCACCACCATGTCGTCTACCCTTTGCCCAATCGAGGGTCTTTGCATGCTGATCCGGAAGCGACGCTGCCCATGCTCGTTTCCCTTGCTCAGAACGAAGCCATTATTTCCCCGGTCAGTTCTACGTTTGCTGAGGACGTTCCCGCGCCGCTGGAGTGGCTTGAGGATGAGTTCGCATGTTTCTTGAACTGGGCCCCGGAGGTCTTTCCTAGCCTAAGTTCCTGGTGCGCTCAGCATGGCTCTCTGACGAAGGCCAGACAGGCCGAGCAGCGAATCCCAGGACGGATTTCGCCACCCGTCAGGGGATTCCTGTCCGAGCTTCGAGACCCGCGTCTGACAGCGTTGTCTGGTCGGACCGGTATTGATCCGATCTTGCTGGCACTTGCGTTCGACGTCACGATCCGCGGGCTGCAGTATCACCGAATCATTGGGCCGGACACGGTGTATTTCGCACATCCGATCCGGTCCAGGCTCTTGAGCAGCAAGGTTCACTCCCGTCATCCTCTCAAGATTCGGTGGTCATGGGGAAGCCTGATCGCCCAGGAAGTCGAGGAGGGGCGGATTGAGAATTCGCCGTTGCGGATCATGGAGATTGTGGCCGACCTGCGATTGCGATCGTTGAGGGCCAAGGCGACATGGTATGGATTGTCGCCCCGGCGGGACAGGGACGCGCACGACATTGTCGCAGCCATCGCCGCCGATGCGAAGCTTCCCGCGAAGTTGAGATCGGCCGTCAAAAAAAAGCTCGCCAACTGGCTGGCGGTGGCGGGCATCGCAGCCAAGGCGGTGGAAAAAGGCACCGGCTACCCAACGAGCTATCTGGGCATTGTGTTGGAAGCCGGCGCGCTTGCGGTCCACGAATGGAGCGGCGACGTGCCGGCTTTCGCGAATTCCGTGGGGTTCTGCCGAGGGTTGCTTGACTGGGACGGACTCTTCCTTGATAGGGCGTCGCGATCCGCGCCGCGGCGGAATAAGACCCGGCGTTGAGGTTCGCGTTGTTTTTCTGATTCACCATCGCGGGCCGTTGCTGCCTGATCAAGGCCGCGGTTCCCGGTCCAACCCAAGTGCACGTTCCGCTCGACCACCAAGACAGGACCCGGCCCGTATCGACGTGACAGCGCGTCAATTCAGGTAGGGCCGTGTACCGCGACACGGCAGGGCAGAACCGCCGTCACGGTTCACACAAAACCTCTCCGCTCCGGCCAAACACAGGTGCCGGTCGCCCGGCGTCCCCGCCCCGGCTCCGCCCGCTGCTACGCGCAGGGGCATGCCGGTGAATGCACCATCCCGAAACCGCCATGGTGATGGCCGGCGCCAGCACTTCGCCAAGGAACGTGACGGCTTGTGTCTTTGCGCCGGCGGCTTCGACTACTGCGCCGAGAATACCCGGTAGCTCGCCCGCGTCAGAGGTACCGTGAAGACCGTGTTCGCGCCCTGTACCGTGCCGGTGAGTTCTTCCCCGCTCAGGATGTCGCGGATCTTGGTGATGCGCTTGTCGGCGATGATGCGCGCTTCCACCGCTTCGTCCCGGAACGATTCGGCGATGAACGTGTCGTTGTCGTACACAAACAGGCTCACGCGGCTCGGCGCGTCCAGCTTGACGTACATATCGGCGGCCAGCACCTGCCGGATGCTGCGGAGCACGTTCGGCGGGTAGCTGTAGAGGTCGCCCTGCGCGTTGGGGATCGTCAGCACGTAGAACATGCCCTTCGAGTATTTCGCTGAAAGAAGGATCGGCGTCCCCGAAGTCTTCGTCGGAGAGGTGAAGGCGCTCACCACTTCCCAGGAATCGTTGGTGAAGTAACGCATCTCGGGTACAAGGATGTCCGGCTCCACCTTGGGAGAGCCGGCCATGCCGCGCCCGCCCTGAAACTCGCGCACCGCCATCGTGCGGCCGGTGTACTCCAGTTCGACGATGTCCTCGATTCCCTTCCCCTGCAACGCCTTCCACAGCCCGGTGGTGACAACGACATTCTTGCCCTCGCTCAGGTGGCGCTTCATCTTGGCGACAATCTGCGGGTCGAAGCGCGCCTGTTCGGTGAGCAGCACCGTCTTTGACGCCGTGGGAAACTCCGGGACGATGTTCATCGGAATCCCCACCATCCCCAGGTAACTCGGCAAATGGTCCTCGCCGTAGGAGTGGAACGGCTTGTAAGTATCGACGCCCACCGGCTTGCCCAGCTTGGCGATGAAACTGTCCACCTTCTCGAACACCGGCCCGGCCGCGCGCCCCATGCGGGAATCCGCCACCGGCGCGCCGCTTTCGTTCTTCGACGCGTTGTACATCGAGCCGATGTTGAAGATGGTGATTTCAGGCGCCTTGGCGAACAGCGTCAGCCAGAGCTGTTCTTCAAAGCGGCCCGGGATGTTCATGCCGCCCATGTCCACCCAGCCGCCCGCGTTGCCTCCCGGCTTCAGATTCTCGAAATACCGCACGATCGAGTAACCGTGATACTGCTGCAAGTGCTGGTTGCCGTTGACCGGGTCGCGCGTTTCGGTGCCGGTGTAGAGTGCATCGAAAATCTTGGGCTCGGTTTCCAGGTTGAAGCCGAGGTTCTGAAAATGGTCGTACCAGTTGGGGTACTTGATGATGACCTTGATCTTAGGGTTGACGGCCTTGGCGGGCTTGATCACCAGCTCGCGCGCCGCCTGGTCCATCAGCTCCAGCCGGTAGGCGGTCCAACTCCTGGTCCCCTTGGCCTTGATCTCGACGTCTTCCTTGCAGCTTGTGAAGAAGAAGTCGTCCAAGATGAGTTCGTCGAAATTGCGCGCGGTCAACTCGACGACTTCGCGCAGCTTCTTGCGGTGTTCGGGATCCGAGTAACAGAAGGTCTCGAACTGATTTCGCTCGTTCACCGTCACCGTAATCCCGCCGGCGGTCTTCACGCCCTTGCTCTGGAAGAACTTCTTGGCTTGGTCGAGCGTCGCCTGTTCGGCCACCACCAGGTCGCGGTGCGTCTCCAGATAGATCTTGTCGATCTTCATATACTTCGACGCGGCTTCCCAGCGGCTTTCCAGCCAGGCCGGGTCCTTCATCTGCTGCGTCTCATACACGCGCGCGTAGACCGCTACATCGAAATTCTTGTAGTTGTTGCCTCCGGCCAGCGCCGGCAGAGCCGCGAGCATGGAAAGGCAGAGCATGAAGGAAATGTGTACATGTAAACGTTTGTTCATGGAAGGAATCTCCGTTTCCGACGGAAGCAGCCATGCTATCACATGGAGAAACGGCGCGGGGGGAACGAATCGAGGCGCCGGACGGCGGAACACCCCGCCGCCCGGCAGATACCGAAGGGTTACAGCTTAAGCTCCCATCCCTTCCGGAAGATGGGTTTCACCCACTTATTAGCTTCCTTGTTGTTGGTGATTTCGCACTTGGCGTTGTCCCACAACAGCTTGCCTTCAAAGTGGGTGGCCACGGCGCCGAGCACCAGCCACTCGGTGAAGGGGCCGCCGATGCCGAAGTGCGAACAGGCCGGAACGCCACCCTTGCAGGCCCGCACCCAATCGCGCGCGTGCGCGCTTCCGTTGTCGCCCGTCGAGGCTCCCGGCGAGCGCGGAAGATACGCGTTGGGCAGCTTGTACTCGGCCCACTTGGCGCCGGGCAGCAGGCCCACGCCTTCGCCGCGTCCGCTGGTCCCCATGTAGCCCTTGGAGCCGACGAAGATGCAGTTGTAGCCCGAGCCCTGCGCGCCCATCGGACCCCTGGGAGCCGCCGCGCCCGCCGCTCCGCCGCGCGCTTCGGCGCCGCCCGGACCCGCGATCGGAGCCCGCGCCGGCGTCTGCGCGCCCACGCCGGGGAAGAAACCGCCCTGACCCCGCGCGGGTCCCACCTGCGGGCCCGCGTTGGCGACCTTGCGAGCCTGGTCGGCGGTCATCCCCGGAGGCAGATAAGCGTCGCCCTGGATACAATCGCTCCAGTAGACCGTGACCGGTGGCAGGTTTCCCCGCGCGCCGAATTCGTACTTAATGGCGTTCTTGATCGGATAAGTGAACGGGCTGGTGCCTTCCCGCTTGAGCGCCTCGACGCTGATGAGGCTGGCCGGGCTCAACTGCAACGCCCAGTTGGCCGGACC
Organism: uncultured Solibacteraceae bacterium; assembly: GCA_964627045.1. Lineage (GTDB taxonomy): Bacteria > Acidobacteriota > Terriglobia > Bryobacterales > Bryobacteraceae > CAZVIK01. The sequence continues at coordinate 4,824 of CAZVIK010000189.1, forward strand.
CATGATGTGCACGCCCCAATCGCCGAACAGCCCGCTGCCGAAATCGAAGAACCCGCGCCAGTTGAAGGGGAGGTAGAAGCCGTAATTCTGGCCGCCGAAGCCTCCCGCACGCGCCGCCGCCGCTGGAGCGCCCGCGCCACCCGGTGCGGCCGCGCGCGGAGGAGCCGCCGCGCCTCGACCTCGACCCATCATTTCGGAAGCGAACGCGCGATACTCGTCGTCGCCGGCCGTGAACGGGCGGAAGGCCGCCCCGCCGAGCCACAGATCCCAATCGAGCGAATCCGGCACCGGCGTCGGCGCGGGGATCTTCTGCATCCCCTGCGGCCAGCCCGGATTTCCGTGCCAGGCGTGAACCTCGCGGACTTCGCCGATTTCGCCGCTCCAGAAGATCTCGCAGGCCACGCGCGTAGCGTCGTGCGAATACCCCTGGTTGCCCATCTGCGTGGCCACCTTCGGATACTTCGCCGCCGCCTGCGCCAGCAGCCGCGCTTCCCAGGGCGTACGCGTCAGCGGTTTCTCGACGTAAACGTGCTTGCCCACCTGCATGCATGCCAGCGCGCAGGTCGCGTGCATGTGGTCGGCGGTGCCGATGACCACAGCGTCAATGTCCCGGCCCGACTTGTCCAACATCTGCCGGAAGTCTTTGTACTTGACCGCATCAGGATACCGGGCGAAGCCCTCTTTGCCGCGCTCCCAGTCCACGTCGCACAACGCCACGACGTTCTCGACGCCCGCCACCGCGTCGCGCAGCACCTGGGCGGGCCGCCCGCCCGCGCCAATGGCCGCCAGGTTCAACTTCTCGTTCGGCGACCGGTAGCCCAGCGCCTGGAGCGACGCCACGCTGCCGAACCCGCCCGCGGGAATTGCGCCCGCCAGCAGGCTGCCGTAAAAGAAATGCCGTCTGCTAACACCGTTTTGTGACACTCGCGTCTCCCCCTCTGTTTCCGCCTAGGAAAGGATCTTATAAAGGTTGTTGTAGGCGATCCGGCAGTCTTCGAGCGTGTCCCGCCCGCCCTGGCCCGCCGTGTCCTGCTCAATGACGAAGTACTTCAATCCGGCCAGCTTGGCCTGCGCGAAGATCGCCTTGTAGTCCAAGTCGCCCTCGCTCATGGTGACGATTTGGCTGGCGCGCCCCTTCTCGCTGGCGGTCAGCTTCGGATCGACGTGTTTGAACTTGGCGTCCTTCACGTGCCAGATCTCGTAACGGCCGGGGTGCTTCTTGAACATCTCGAAGACATTCTGCCCGGCCATGGCCGCCCATCCGATGTCGATCTGCATCGCCACCAGCTCGGGATCGGTCTCGGCCAGCAGCACGTCGTACTGCGTGGTCTTGCCGTCGTCCAGATAGTCGAACTCGAAGGCGTGATTGTGGTAGTGGCCCTTCATGCCGAACTTCGCCAGGATCTTTCCGTAACGGTTCAACTGCTCGCAGGAACGCTTCACGGATTCGATCGTCTGCGGCGGCCGGGCCTGCGGCGCACGCGGCGCACCCTGCGGCCCACCCGCACCGGGTCCACCGGCGCCCGGTCCGCCCGCTCCCGGAGCTCGACCCGCCGGCGGTCCGCCCGGTCCTCCCGGAACCGCACCGGCCCCAGGGCCCCGCGCACCGGCCGGCCGGGCCGCGCGGATGTCGCTGTACTTAATCCCCATCAACTGGTGGCCTTCGAGTTCCTTCTCCAGGTCCGGACCGTCGGTGGCCGGCGCGTGTGTGCTGTACATCTTCAGCCCGTACTTGTCGAGCATCGCCTTATACTCGGCGGGCTTCATGTTGTTGTAGGGCTCGGCCGGCTCGACCTCTTTGTAGCCCATGGCGGCCAGTTTCGCCAGCGTGCCTTCATAATCCTTGTTGAGCAGGCCACGGACGGTGAAAAGCTCAATCCCTATTTGATTCTTCCAGTTAGGAGCAATTTGGGCCAGCAGCCCGGCCAAGCTCCCGCTGGCCGCCACCCCGGCGGCCGCGCCGGCGGCCGACTTCAGGAAGTCCCGCCGCTCCATGCTCTCCAAAGACATACACTCCCTCCTCATTGCATGCTAACCCAACTGAGATCAGGCGAGCCAGCCAGAGTTAAGGTTACCGGAAATTCACGCACCGCAGCGCTGGGTTCGTTTGGCAGAATCCGCATCGTTCCGATTGGGTTCGTCCGGCAAAATGCCCCGCGCGCTCTGGTGAGACTCCTCACGCTGCGCGACTGTCGCCCCGACCTGCGGAACGAGGTCCAGACCGGGCGATTGCTGGGGCCGGCACGAACCTCGGCGGCAGGCGGGACGATGCCGGCCGGGCCCGCTGCGCGGGCCGTTCACACGGTCAGGCGGCTTCCAACACGCGCATCTCGATGCGTAGGCCCGCGGCTGTCGCCATATTCACCAGCGCGTCGAGGGCGAACAGGTTGATCTTGCCACGCATCAGGTCGGAAACGCGCGGCTGCGTCACGCCGAAAAGCCGGGCCGCCTGCGCCTGGCTCAACCCGGCGCGCGCGATGTGGTCTTTTAAGGCGATCATCAGTTCCGAGCGCAGCTTCATGTTGGCGGCCTGCTCGGGCGTGCTCTCGATGGCATCCCAGACACTGTTGAAACGGTCCTTTTTCATTGCCCTAGCTCCTTCGACAACTCGCGGTAACGCTTAGCCGCAAGCTCCAGATCCGCCCTGCTGGTTTTCCCGGTCTTCTTCTGGAAGCAGTGCAACACGTAGATCGCATCGGCGAATTTCGCCATGTAGAGGACCCGGAACGCGCCGGCTTCATCTCGAATTCGAATCTCGTTGACACCCCGGCCTACCGTGTTCATCGGCTTCCATTCCTCCGGCTCCCGGCCATGCTGCACCCGATCCAACTGGTGACCGGCCTCGCGCCTAGCCGTCAGCGGGAAGGCGCGCAGGTCTTCGAGGGAACTGCCCCGAAACTCGACAGGCTTGGAGTCCGCCACGTCTAATAATATCCACAGTTTTGTATGTCCATGGACGGGCCGGACCTGCCATTGAACCCCTCCGG
>CAZVIK010000190.1:0-5188 GCA_964627045.1 uncultured Solibacteraceae bacterium
GCGGCCCATCTTGATGGACTCGACGGCCATCAAGCAAGCCAGGTGGCTGTTGAACCCGGTCACCAGGTCGTTGATCGGCTTCTTGCTGTCTTTGATCGCGTCAAGCCAATTCCAGACGTGAGCGGTTTCCCACTCCAGTTGGAAACGGGAGAAGTTCTCGATGAGGACTTCCTTGGCTTCGATGGGAGGTTCCGCCGGACCGCGTCCGGGCATCCCCATTCCGCCGGGAGCGCCGCCACGGGCCGCGGCGCCGGGTGCGCCCGGGCCGCCGGGAGGCATTCCGGCGGGCGGAGCCATCGGCGCGCGCGCGGCCGGAGCCGCTCCCACAACATTGCGGTTTCCAAGCGTGGACGCGTACCCGCTATAGGCGGAACTGGGCGTCACGCTGTATCCCGCGCGGTTCACCATGAGGTAACCGCGGCTGCCCCAAAATCCCGGCGCCATGATCAGATGTCCCGGAGGCGGTGGCGTGCAGCTCAGGATCGACATGATGAAGTTCGAGTACTGGACGCTGACCGACCACGTGGCGGGGACGATGCCGAGGTTGGGATCCTTGAGACCTGAGTAGGCCGCGACGGCGGAGACGTAGATCGGATAGTTCGTGCCATCCGGGTCGAGCGCCATGTGAACCGGGTCTACGTGGTGGATGCCCCAGTCGGTAAGCGAACCCCCGCCGTAGTCGTACCAGCTACGCCAGTTGCGCGCGCGGGCCGGGGTGTAGGGCTGCTTGGGAGCGGGCCCCAGCCACAGATCCCAATCCAGGCCCTCGGGAACCGGCTGCGGCGTGGTGTCGACCCTGCGTTCCGGCATGCCGCCGGTGCCGTGGTTCACGACGACCTGCGTCACCGTTCCGATGCCGCCGTCGCGGACGATCTTCGCCGCTTCCTGGAAGTGCACGGCGCTGCGCTGCATGGTGCCGACCTGCACGACCAGGTTCTTGTGCTTCTCGCACGCCTCGAGCATCTTGACCGCGCCAACGACGGTATTGGAGAGCGGTTTCTCGACGTAGACGTGCTTGCCGGCCTGCAAGGCGGCCAGGGTGATGGGGCTGTGCCAGTGATCCGGCGTGGCGATCATCACCGCGTCGACGTCTTTGCGGTCGATGACGCGGCGCCAATCGTTTTCCAAAGCGGAGTCTTGACCGATGCGCTTGACGAAAGCCTCCCGGCGGCTCTTGTCCACATCGCAAACCGCGACGACTTTGGTGATGGCGTGCTTCGCCATCATCTCGCCGATGGCAGTGCCGCGAGTCCCGGTGCCGATGACAGCGCAATTGATCCGGTCATTGGCGCCCAGCACGGTGCCGGGCATGAAAGCGGCCGTTGCGGCGGTCGCATGTAAAAACGAACGTCTGCTGGTGGACATCGATATGACTTCCTCCTGACCTGATTCGGGCAAAAACGAAATTAAAGCCGTTTCACCTGAAGCTGCTCTGTGAGCAGGCCCCCGAAGTGAGTCAGTATACTCCAGTGCTGAGGTTGTGTGCAGGCGCCTTGGGCCTCGTGTGACGACGTTTGCAGGCCGCGCGTCCGGCGAACCGTGTGGGACCGGCGCGTGGGGCATAATAATGATGCATGCCCCAGGAACTCAAGGCGGTGCTCGAGTTTTCGCTGGTCGCACTCAGCTCGGTGTTTTTCATCGTGGACCCGCTGGCGGCGATCCCGTCGTTTCTGGTAATGACGGCCGACCAGAGCAAGGAAAAGCAGGTGGCGATGGCGCGGCAGGCGGGATGGACCTGCTTTCTGGTGTTATCGTTATTCGCGCTGGCGGGCAGTGTCATCTTCAAGGTATTCGGGATCACGCTGCCGGCGTTCAAAATCGCGGGCGGGCTGATTCTGTTTCTTGTGGCGATGGACATGATTCAGGCGCGCCGCAGCCAGACGCAGGAATCGGCCGCCGAGCGCGAAGCCGGCGCCGAGAAGGAAGAAATCGGAATCTCGCCGATGGGGATCCCGATGCTCGCCGGGCCAGGCGCCATTTCAACGGTGATGGTGCTGATGGGCCAGTCGCGCGTTTGGTGGCAGGCTGTTCCGGTGTTCCTGGCGATTGCGGTGACGGCGCTGGCTTCGGCGCTGATTCTGGCTGGGGCCAACCGCGTGCGCGGCCGGCTCGGCGAGATCGGCATGCGGGTTCTGATGCGGCTGATGGGCCTGGTGCTGGTGGCGATTGCAGTCCAGTTCGTTCTGAGCGGCTGGGTGGAGTTCACCGCCGCCAAGTAGCGGGTGCGGCGGTCCGCACCACGCGGCCCATGGATCCCACCTTTCCGCTGTGATGCGTGGGTCTCCGGCCGCCTTCCTTCGCCTCCTTCCTGAGGCGCTGTCATTCTCCGAAAAAAACGGCCGCGCCGGGGGCGCGCCCGAGTGCGGGGTATACTGGCTGGTCTCGACGGTATGTGCGGAATTGCGGGCATTTTCGGCGGGCGGCTTGCGGCGGCGGACATTGGGGCGGTCCTTTCGGCGATGAACCAGGCGCAGGTGCACCGCGGGCCCGACGACGAAGGGACTGTCATCGATGAGTCACTCGGAGCCGGGCTGGGCAGCCGCCGGCTGAGTATCGTCGACATCGAGCGCGGACACCAACCGGCCGCCAACGAAGATGGGACGATTCACGCCGTACTGAACGGGGAGATCTACAACCACGAAGCGCTGCGCGAGTGGCTGAGGCCTCGGGGGCACTCGTTTCACAGCCGGTCGGACACAGAGGTCCTGGTCCATCTCTATGAAGAACTGGGCGACGCGCTCCTGGAGCGGCTGGAGGGAATGTTCGCCCTGGCGATTCTGGACGCGCGCGGGCGGCGGCTGTTGTTAGCGCGCGACGGCCCCGGGATGAAACCGCTGTACACGGCGGAGACGCCGCACGGGTTCGTGTTCGCCTCCGAAGTGAAGGCGCTGCTGGCTTCCGGATTGGTGCGCGCGGAACCCGACCTGGAAGCGCTCGACGCATACCTCGCGGCGGGCTATGTGCATGCGCCCCTGAGCATGTTCCGTGGGGTCCGGAAGCTGCGCGCCGGCCGGTATCTGGTGGTGGAGCCGGGGCGAGTACGCGAAGGCACATTCTGGAAGCTGCGGCACCAGGCCCCCGGCGTCGCCCGGTCGATCGATGACTACGCCGCAGAATTGGAGGCGCTGCTGCGGCGCGCCGTCCGGTCGCACCTGGCGGCGGACGTTCCGGTGGGCGCGTTTCTCAGTGGGGGATGGGACTCTTCCCTAACGACGATGCTCGCCGCCGAGGCGAGCCCTGCGACGCTCAAGACCTTTTCCATCGTCTTTCCCGAAAATCCCGCGCAGGACGAAAGCCGCTTTTCGCGTATGTTGGCCGGGAGGCTCGGGACCGACCATCACGAGATCGAGTTTCGGGCCGCGCAGATGCCGGGACTGATGCCGTCGCTGATCCGCCACCTGGAAGAGCCCGTCTCGACCGCTCCGGCGGCGCTGTTCTACGTCCTTTGCTCTCTGGTGTCGCGGCACGTGAAGACTGCGATCAGCGGCGAGGGAGCCGATGAGCTATTCGGCGGGTACGAGTGGTATCGGATCGATGCCCCCTACGCGATCCGCCGCCTTGCGCCGCCGTGGGTGTTCCGCAAACTGGCGCCAATGTGCCCGCATGCGCGGGCGCGAAAAGCGCTCCGGATTCTCGGGGCCGTGTCTGACCGGAGGGCGGACGCTGAATGGCGGCGCGCGTTGGACGCCGGCGGCAAGCGCGAATTGCTCAAGCCGGAGTTCCGGACAGACGGGCCGGACCTTGAACCGGTGCTCCTTGCCGGCGACGTATTGGAATCTTGTTCGGATTCCCTGCAACGGCGGCTGGCGTTCGACTTCACGGCGCGGCTGGCCGACGGCATCCTTTTCCTTGGCGACAAGACGGGCATGGCGCATTCACTGGAGACGCGCATGCCGTTCCTCGACCGCAGCGTGGTGGAGTTTGCGATGCGCCTGCCGTCGCGGTTCAAAGTACACCGGGGAAGGGAAAAGCGAGTGGTTGGGGAAGTGGCCCGCCGCCTGCTGCCGCCGGAGATTGCCGCCCGGCGCAAACAGGGGCTGGGGTACCCGCCCACGATGTGGCGCGAGAAGGCGGCTTTCAACTACGCGCGTGAGCTGCTATTGGACTCCCGGCGCGGGCCGTTTCGGCGCGCGGCGGTGGAAAAGGCGCTGGCGGCAGGTGCGCCTCCCATGCTACGCCCGCTGAATCTACTCGTGTTCCTGCAATGCTGGTGGAACGAGTTCATCGGTTAGGCCGTTCCACCGCCTGGACCGCTCTTACTTCGCCGCGGCGGGTTTGGGGGCGGCCGGGAGCACCCAGCCGTCGTTGCTTGGGCCGTTCTGGAAGAACTTGAACTCCGCCTTGTCGGGGCGCGTGGCGGTGGCCTCCATGCTGGCCGCGCCGAAGATCTTGCCGGCCTTTTGAACAGCGAGTTTCGTCTTGGTGACGAGTTCCTCGTAGGCAGGCTCGCCGGGCTTGGTGCCAGAGAAACTGCCGAGATCGTTATTGGCGACGATGACGACATCAACTCCCTGCACGCGGGCGATGTCATAAGCATTGGCGACGCCGACCGGAGTCTCGATCATGACGACGATCAGAATGTTGTCGTTGGCGGTCTGGCGATAGTCCGCGCCGTATAGCCGCGAGGCCTGGTTCTGGCCGTTACTGCGGCGTCCTTCCATCGGATACTTGGAGTACTTCACCGTGGCCATGGCCTTTTCGGGCGTGTCCACGGTGGGCATGATGATGCCAAGGGCGCCGACGTCGGTGGCGTGCTGGAGCGTGCTCTCCAGTTCGTCCGAGACGCGGATCATCGGCGTGCCCACGCGCGGGCAGGCGCCGATCATCTTTTCGATATCGGCGAAGGAGAGCGTGCTATGTTGCATGTCGAACCAGATGTAGTCGTAGTGCGGCGCGACCTTACAGTAGAGGTCAGGATCGGGACGTGAAACGGTGTAACAGTTGATGGCCTTGCCTTCGAGTAACTTTTGTTTCGCGGTGTTGTAGAGCTTGCCCGGCGCCTGTTGGGCGGCCAAAGGCAGACACACGAGCGCGAGCGCCAGGAGAACGGCGACGCTTGTTTTTCCAAAGGATGATGTCATAAGTTCCTTCCCTATTCTGTTCGGACAGCGGGCTTCAAGCCGCCAGCGCGGCGCGCATGCCGGCGATGGCTTTCGACAGGCTGGCCACCGGATCGCCGAGCGGCCGG
>CAZVIK010000190.1:5198-7733 GCA_964627045.1 uncultured Solibacteraceae bacterium
CATGGCGATGCGCCCCGCGTAGCCGGTCTTCTGAATGGCCTTGTAGACGTTGGCGAAGTTGACCTCGCCGGTGCCGGGGTCGTTGCGGCCGGGGTTGTCGGCGATGTGCACGAGGCCGACCATGGGCGCCGCCGCGGCGAAGGTGTTGACCAGGTTCCCGCGCATGACCTGCTCGTGATAGAAGTCGAACAGCAGGCGCACGTTCGGATGGTTGATTTCCTTGACGAACTTCAGCCCGTCGACGCAATTGGTGAGGAAGCAGCCGGCGTGATCGACCAGCGAGTTCAACGGTTCCACGAGCAGGGTGAAGCCGGCGGCGGCCACCAGGTCGGCCGCGCGTTTGACGCCTTCAGTGAGGCTGGCGTACTGCTCCTCGTGGGACCGGCCCGCCGCCGAGAGGCCGCTGGTGACGGCGATCTGGTTGATGCCGAGAACCCGGGCGGAGGCGACGGCCTTGCGGACGTCGGCAAGGAAGCCGTCGCGGTGGGCGGGATCGACGATGGAGACCGGGCGCTTCTTCCAGTCATACTGCGCCAGCAGGCCGTGTAACGGGAGCCGGCTGGAGTCGCACAGCTTGCGGACGCGGGCGAGTTCGGCGTCGCTCCAGGTGGCGAATTGCGCCAGCAGCATGGCCGAGTCGCAGCCGGCGCGGGCGGCGATGTCGATCTGTTGATCGATCGCGCCGCCGAGGATGTCCAGCACCACCGAACTGGCGATCGGGCCGTTGGCGGCGGAAAGCTGGACCTTCGTGGTTGCGGCGGCGGCTATCGCGCCGGCGCTGCTCAAAAAACTTCGGCGATTCATATTGCGATCCCCCGTTCGACGTTCGCCGTCTCAGTATCCCCGTTGTTTGTCTACCACATTCAGCAGGGGCAGTCCATTGGCGTACCGGCGGACATTCTCCGCCAGAAGGGCCATCTGGCGGACGCGCCGTTGCGGAGAGAATCCCGCCGTGTGGCAGGTAATGATGAGGTTCGGGCAATCCCAGAGCGGCGATTCGGAAGGCAGCGGCTCGGGCGTGGTGACGTCGAGCCCGGCGCCGGCGATCCAGCGTTCCTTGAGCGCGCGGACGAGCGCGGTCTGGTCGACGAGGCCGCCGCGCGAGATGTTGATGAAGTAGGCCGACTTTTTCATCGAGCGGAAGACCGTCTCGTTGAACATGCCTCGGGTTTCGGCGGTCAAAGGAGCGGCGCTGACCAGGACATCGGCTTGCGGCGCCATTTCGGCAAACCACCCGGGCTCGCGGAGCGTGTCCACGAAGAGCGGCTTGTCCATGGGCTTGGCGTCGGTGGCCAGGATGCGCATGTTGAAACCGTAGTGTGCACGCATGGCGGTGGCTGAGCCGAGTCCGCCCATCCCGACGACGCCCATGGTCATGCCGTCGATTTCGACCAGGTTGCGCTCGGCGTTCCACTTCCTCTGCTGGAACTGCGGGACATAGTTGCTGTTGAGGCCCCGTGTGAGCGCGAGTAGCATGGCGATGGCGGTCTCCGAAATCGCCGGGGCGTAAGCGCGCGCCATGTTGGTGGCGACGATCGGGCTCTTGACCAACTCGGGGAAGAGCACGGTGTCCATACCGGCCTCGGTGTTCTGGATCCAGCGGAGGTTTTTCGCCTTGGCGAACATCTCGGCGTTGATGGAGCCGAAGACGACATCCACCTCGGGCAGCAGGCGGTCGAGTTCCTCGCGGTCCCTGGGAACGGTCATCACGACGTCTTTGCCCTGCGATTGGATGTTGCGGATCTCCTCGGCGTTGAAACTGGGGGGCGGCACCACGTAGGAGGTGGCGCTGGTGACGATCCGGATGCGCTGCGGCGGCGGATCGAAAATCGCGATGCGGTCGCTGGCGAGGGCCACCGGCACAGCCGGGGCCGCCGCCGTGGCGGCCAGGAAAAGCCTTCGGGAAACGGACGGGTCTTTCATTAGGCCTCCTTATGAATAATTATTCATTGCACGGGCGCGCTACACCTTTACGATGCTTTTTAGCTCTTTGTCCCAGGGCGCGCGGTAGGGCCGGGAACACATGGCGGCGGCTTCCTTGTCACCCACGACAACCTGCTTTTCGGGGTCCCACTGGACGCTGCGGCCCAGCCGCATCGAGATATTCGCAAGATTGCAACCGACGGCGACGAAGTGGCCGTCCTCGACGTCGCACAGCGGGCGCTGCCGGGAGCGGATGCAGTCGATCCAATTGCGCTTGTTGGAAGCCATGTTGTCCTCGCCGGCGGGGACCTGGTAGGCGGGCGGCGCTTCGAACCACGTTTCCGGTTTCGCCTGTGTGTAGGCGGGGCCGCCGATGGGGTGCCCGAGGAAGCGTGGAATCGAATTGACGGGGTCGCCGTGCGACTCGGGGAGCACCTGGAGACTGCGTTCGGCCAGCAACATGGTGCCCTTGGTTCCGTGGAAGACCAGGCCGCGAGTGGCGGAATCCTCGCGTTGCGCGTTCAATTCGCGTATGGCTTTGTAAAGTAATATCCCCGGTAACCAAAAATGGGATCCCTGGTTTGGGGTTTAACCCCGTACTCCACTTCCGTA
>CAZVIK010000191.1:0-7714 GCA_964627045.1 uncultured Solibacteraceae bacterium
GGTCCCGGATGTCTCATTAGGCACGCACTTCTTCAATGACTTGGTGGAAGCTCAGATGCTCTACCTTGCCTTGGTGCCGGGCAAGGAAGGCAACCACGTCAATACGTCTTTGATCGAGGCCGCCCCCAACCGGCTGGCCGAACTCGTCCCCGGCGAGGCGGCCTGGGCTCACGCCGTGCGCGTCATCGACGCCGGGGCAGGGCAGGGTGGCCGCACGCTGCGCCTTTACGCCGACGCCTTGCACCAGAGCGCGGTCTGTTGTTACGAACCGGAGTGAGGAGCGGCCGCCGATTCACAACCCCGTTTCGCGGAGTTTCAGGCCCTTGACTCCAGAATCTTAAAGGAGCACAATCAAGTCGCCGGTGGCCTCCGAGTAGAGAGAGGAGGGAGCCACATGAGCGACGGTCAAGTACTGTGGTTGAACGTCACCAACGCAATCCTCGGATTGCTGGTGGCGCTTCCGGTGGCGGCGGTCCTGGTGGCAATCCTGGTCGAGATTGTCAAACGTCCCTGGAAGCATCCGCTTTTCCTCGGTGGGCACCACATGGACTGGCATCGCATCGCCCACCTGGGCCGCCACGGATGAAAGCGCCGGACGTGCACCCTGCCTGGAGTGCTGGCATGCATCCGGCCCCCGGCCCCTTCGGCGTCCAACCTCCTCGTGCAGACGAACCGGACCGTCCTGTTGTATCCTGTACAATTTGCGTGTTCCGTTACGGGGGAGGGGCCGGTCGCAAGACCGGCGCGGTCGGGTCACATGAAGTGCATCATCTTGGCGGGGGGTAGGGGGAGACGGCTGGAAACCGAGGCTGGCGGCAAGCCCAAGGCCCTGGTCGAGGTCGCTGGCGAACCGCTGTTGCGGCGCGTGGTGCGGCATGCGGCCTCGCACGGAGTCGAGGATTTCCTGGTCGCGGCGGGCCCGCTGGGCGACCAGATTCGCGCGGCCGCCGGCGGATGGTCCGATTGGCGCGTCCAGGTGATCGACACCGGTCTGACGACGGCGACCGGGGGCCGCCTGCGGCGTCTGGCCCCGTTGGTGGACTCAGAGCGCGAAGTTCTGGTCACCTACTGCGACGGGCTGACCGACCTGGACATCCGCGCGCTCATCGTTTTCCATCGATGCCACGGCCGCCGGGCCACGCTCACCGCCGTGCGGCCCCCTTCGGGGTTCGGGTGGTTGAACCTCGACGGAGACCAATGCGCCGGCTTCATCGAGAAGCCTCCATTGCTCGACGCCTGGATCAACGGCGGCTATTTCGTCGTGCATCCGTCTGTGCTTGCCGAAGTCGAGAGCGACGACGTCGTTTGGGAACGCGGTCCAGTGCCGTCGTTGGCGGCGCAAGGCGAGTTGATGGCCTATCGCCACAGCGGTTTCTGGATGTGCGTCGATACGCCGAAAGATCTCGATGCGGCCGAGCACGCGTTATCCCGGGAGCAGGAGCAAGCGGCGGTATGAAGCGCGTTTTGGTGACCGGATCGCACGGCTACATCGGCACGGTCCTGTGCCGGCGGCTGGCGGCGGCCGGCAACGAAGTCCTCTCCCTGGATGCGCTGATCTACGGCGACTGTGCGTTGTTCGACCCGGGCGGCGGCGCGCCCTGGCGAAAGGCGGACACGCGCCTGCTCCGCCGCCAGGACCTGGATAGAATCGACGCTGTGGTCCACCTGGCCGAATTGAGCAACGATCCGCTCGGCGATTTGTCTCCGCGTCTCACCGAGGAGATCAACGTGGCCGCCACGCTCCGGCTCGCCGCTTTGGCGCGCGACGCCGGCGTGAGCCGCTGGATTCAGTTTTCCTCGTGCAGCGTCTATGGTTGCGGCGATGGCGCGCCGCTCGACGAATGTTCGCCGTTGCGCCCCCTTACCGCCTACGCCGCCGGGAAGGTCCGGTCGGAAGAGGGTTTGCGCGCTCTCGCGGGCGGTGGATTCGTCCCGGTGATCTTGAGGTTCGCCACCGTGCACGGCCTCTCGCCGCGCATCCGGCTGGACCTGGTGGCCAACCAGTTCGCGGCCATGGCGCTCCTCCGCCGCCGTCTGGACCTCACGAGCGACGGGACACCGGTTCGTCCGCTGATCCATGTCGAGGACGCCTGCGAGGCCGTGCGCCTGGCGCTCGATGCGCCGGCCCCGGAGGTCGTGGGCGAGGTTTTCAATGCCGGGTCTGATGAGGCCAACTTCACGGTTCGCGAAATCGCCGAAGCGGCCGCCCGCCTGGTAGACGGGTGTGATGTTCGTGTCGGGCCGCCCGGCGCCGACCGCCGCAGCTACCGCGTGAGTTTTTCCAAGATCCGCGAGCGCCTTGGCCTGCGTTGCCGCCGTACGCTGGATGAGAGCCTGTCGGAGATCATGGCCGCTTTGCGCGCGGCGGGTGCGGGGGAGTCCGCGCTCACCGGCTCGAAGTTCGTCCGCTTGCATCGGCTCAAAGAGCGGATCGCGGCCGGCGAACTCGACGAGGAGCTTTTGGAACGCGGGGGTGCGCAGCGTGACCCAGCCACGGCCGCCGTTTGACGAGTCGCGCTGCTGCCTCTACGTGCCGTGCTACAACGCGGCGCGCTTCGTCGCGGAAACCGTCGCCCGAATCCCTTGGGCCTTGCTCCCCGCGCACCTGCGTTACTCCGTGTTGTTCATCGATAACGCAAGCACGGACGGAACCCCGGACGTTCTCGCCCGGATTCAGGCGGAGCTTCGGCGCGGCGGCCGCGACGCACACGTGATCCTGCATCAGGCCAACCGGGGCTATGGCGGCAGCGTGAAGGCGGCGATGAGCTTCTGCCGCGAAAGCGGCATCGGCTTCCTGGTGGTGCTGCACGCCGACGGTCAATATGCCCCCGAGGCTCTCCCGGAACTGCTCGGGAACCTCCTGCGGAACCAACGCCGGGCTCTGCATTTTGGCAGCCGCCTGTCCGGAGATCCCCTCAAAGGCGGGATGCCACTGTATAAATATTCAGCGAATTGCATACTTACTCGCCTGCAAAACGCGGTTCTCGGCCTAAAGCTAAGCGAATACCACTCCGGCTACCGGCTTTACCGGATGAAGGCGCTCGACGGAATCCCCTACCGCCGCAACAGCGACGGGTTCGTGTTCGACAACGAAATCCTGTTTCAACTCGCGCACTTCGGGCGCGAGATCGGCGAAAGCCCGATTCCCACGCATTACGGAGACGAGACCTCGCACGTGCCGGTCGTCGGCACGCCGCTGCGAATTCTCGCTTGTGCGGCGAGTTACCTGCCCGTGAAGCTCGGCTGGCGCAAGGACGCGAGGTACCAGGCGGAATGAGGTTCTTGGAAACGGCGGTTGAAGGCGCTTACGTGATCGAATTGGAGCCGCTCGGCGACGATCGCGGCTTCTTCGCGCGGCAATGGTGCGCCCGGGAGTTCGAGGCGCGCGGGCTGGCTTCGGCCTGGGCGCAGATCAACACCAGCGTCAGCGCCGTGGCCGGCACCCTGCGGGGGATGCATTTTCAGAAGGCCCCCTGGGGCGAAGCCAAGTTCGTGCGCTGCGTCAGCGGCGCGCTCTACGATGTCGTACTCGATCTCCGCGCCGCTTCGCCGACACGAGGGCGGTGGGCGGCCGCCGAGCTGACCGCCGGCAATCGCCGCGCCATGTACGCGCCGTCCGGCTGTGCCCACGGATTTCTCACGTTGCGCGACGATACCGAGGCCTTCTACCTCGTCTCGGCTGCCTACCATCCGGAGTCCGAGAGCGGCGTGCGCTGGGACGATCCCGCCTTCGCCATCGCGTGGCCTTCGGGCGTCGCGTGCATCTCCGAAAAGGACCGGCGCTGGGCGGACTTCCAGGGAGCTTGGCTATGATCCTCGTCGACCGCGCGCTCGAGCGCCGCGCCGCCGAAGGCAACCCGATTCTCGTGGCGGTGGTGGGCGCCGGTTTCATGGGAAGTGCGATTGTCCGCCAGATCGCCCGCTGGACGCCGGGCATGCGCGTGGCCGGCATCGCCAACCGCCACATCGAGCGCGCGCGCCAGGCGGCAACGGCGGCGGGGATCGAAACGTGCCGGGAGGTGGCGGCTCCCGCGCAGGCCGATGCCATCATCTCAGCGGGCGGATGCGCGCTGGCCGAAGATCCGGCGGTACTGTGCCGCGCCGTCGCGATTCGCGCGGTCATCGAGGTGACCGGGGCCCTGGAGAACGGCGCGCGAACGGCCGCGGCGGCCATCGAAGCCGGTAAACACCTGGTGCTGATGAACGCGGAACTTGACGGCACCGCCGGCCCGGTCTTGGCGCGCATGGCACGGGCGCGCGGCGTCATCTACACCAACTGCGACGGCGACCAGCCGGGCGTCACCATGAACCT
Source organism: uncultured Solibacteraceae bacterium (assembly GCA_964627045.1). Lineage (GTDB taxonomy): Bacteria > Acidobacteriota > Terriglobia > Bryobacterales > Bryobacteraceae > CAZVIK01. The sequence continues at coordinate 4,313 of CAZVIK010000191.1, forward strand.
CTACCGGTTCGTGAAGGGAATCGGCGTGCGGCCCGTGCTGTGCGGCAACATCAAGGGTCTTCACGACGTGAACCGCACTCCGGAAACGCAGGCCGGTTTCGCCAGGCGCTGGGGACAGAACCCGAAGATGGTGACCAGCTTCGCCGACGGCACCAAAATCAGCTTTGAGCAGGCCATTGTCGCCAACGCCACGGGAATGCGCGTGCTGCGGCGCGGCATGCTGGGGCCGGAGGTTCCGGCGGGCACACCGGTTGAGGTGGCGACCACGCTCTATCCCGTGGAGCGTCTGATCGATGAGGGTGGGTTCGTGGATTACGTGGTCGGCGCCGCGCCCGCCCCCGGCGTTTTCGTGCTCGGCACGCACGACGACCCGCGGCAGCGTCACTTCCTGAACCTGTACAAGCTCGGCGAAGGCCCGCTGTACTGTTTCCACACGCCGATGCACCTCTGCCATTTTGAGGTCCCCAACACCGTGGCGCGTGCGGTGGAGTTCCAGGACGCGGCGCTTGCGCCCGCCGCCGGCCTTCGCGTCGAGGTGGTCGCGACAGCGAAACGTGATCTCTGCGTGGGCGATGTTCTCGATGGTTGCGGCGGCTTTCTCACTTACGGCCAGTGCGAGAACGCGCCCCAGGCCGCGCGCGAGCGATTGCTGCCGATGGGGCTCAGCGAAGACTGCCGTGTACGGCGACCTGTCGCCCGCGGGGAGGTTCTGACCTTCGACGACGTGGAGATTCCGCCGGGCCGGCTCATCGACAAGCTGCGCGCCGAGCAGGACGCGGTGTTTCCCCTGAACGACTGAACGGCGGCCACCGTTAGCTCCGCCGGCAAAACGTCTACCATGGTCCCATGAGCAGGCTGACGGCGGTCGTGCTGGCTCTCCTGGCGGTGGCGCGCCTCCTGGCGGCGCAGGAACCGTTCCCCGGCGCCGCTGCGCTCGACGCCGCGATTGAACAGGCCGTGGCGCGCGATGAGCTGCCCGGCGCTGTGCTGCTGGTGGGATCCAAAGGACGGGTCGTGCATCGCAAGGCCTACGGCTGGCGGGCCCTCACTCCTCAACGCGAGCCGATGACGGTGGACACCATTTTCGACATCGCCTCGCTAACCAAAGTTGTGGCCACCGCGCCCACCATTATGAAGCTGATCGAAGAGGGCAGACTGCGGCTGAACGACCGCGTCACGCAATACCTGCCCGAGTTCCAGGGCGGCAAGAGCGAGATCACCGTCCGCCACCTGCTCACGCATTTTTCCGGCCTGCGTCCCGACGTCGATCTGGAGCCCGCCTGGAGCGGACAGGAGACCGGCATCCGCCTGGCGCTGAACGAAATATCAACCTCGCCGCCGGGCGAGCGGTTCGTCTACAGCGACATCAATTTCATCCTTCTTGGCGAGATGGTGCGGCGGCTGAGCGGCAAGCCGCTCAACGAGTACGCGGCGGAGATCCTGTTCCGTCCGCTGGGGATGAACCGCACGGCGTTCCTCCCGCCGCCGTCTTGGATTCCGCAGATCGCTCCCACCGAAACGCCGCTCCGTGGCGTGGTGCACGATCCCACCACCCGTTTCATGGGCGGCGTCGCCGGGCACGCCGGCGTGTTCTCCACGGCGGACGATCTGGCGCGCTTCGCCGGGATGATGCTCGCGCTCGGCGAGTTCGAGGGCCGCAGGCTGTTTTCCGCCGCTACCGTCCGGCGCTTCACGACACCGCAGTCTCCCCCCGATCAGCCCGTCCTCCGCGGATTGGCCTGGGACATCGACTCCACCTACTCCGGCCCGCGCGGCGACCTCTTTCCCCTCGGTTCCTACGGGCACACCGGTTTCACCGGAACCTCGCTTTGGATCGACCCGGCGTCGCAGAGCTACGTCATTCTGCTGGCCAACAGCGTTCACCCCAAGCCGCGGGGCGCCCTTACGTCGCTGCGCGCGCGCGTGGCCAGCATCGTGGCGGCCCACGTGGATCCGGGCGCCGCCGCGGGCCTCGCCGGATACAACGAGACGATGGCGGGCGCGGGCGTGCGGCGCGCGGTGGCCCGGAACGGGCAAACGCTCACCGGGCTGGACGTGCTCGAAGAGGAGCAGTATGCGCGGCTGGCGGGACTGCGAATCGGCCTCATTACCAACCACACGGGGCTGGACCGCCACGGTCGCCGCAACGTCGATGTCATGCTGGCCGCGGGCGTACAGGTCCGCGCGCTGCTGTCTCCGGAACACGGGATCACCGGCGCCGAGGACGCGGATAGCGTGCCTGATTCCAAGGACGCAGCCAGCGGCCTGCCCATCTTCAGCCTCTACTCCGGGGGGAACCGCGCCCCCGGCGAGGCGGCCTTCGCCGGACTCGACGCGCTGGTATTCGACATTCAGGACGTGGGCGCGCGTTTCTACACCTACATTTCGACGATGGGGCACGCGATGGAGGAAGCCGCGCGGCGCGGCCTGCGCTTCTACGTGCTCGACCGGCCGAACCCCATCAACGCCGTGCGCGTCGAAGGCCCCATGCTTGACGCGGACACATTGTCCTTCATCGGCTATCACCCCTTGCCACTGCGGCATGGAATGACTGTGGGCGAACTGGCGAAGCTGTTCAACGAAGAGAAGGGGGTCCGCGCCAATCTTCATGTCATTGAGATGCGCGACTACCAGCGCGGCGACTGGTTCGAGTCGACGGGCTTGACATGGGTGGACCCCTCGCCCAATCTGCGCAGCCTGAATGCCGCGCTCCTCTATCCCGGTGTGGCCATGCTGGAGTTCACGCCGGACTATTCGGTGGGGCGCGGTACGGACGCGCCGTTCGAGCAGATCGGCGCGCCGTGGATCAACGGAAGCGAATTGGCCGCGCACCTGAATGCGCGTTACCTGCCGGGCGTGCGCGTTTACCCGACGCGATTCCGGCCGGCGTCGTCCAATTGTGCGGGGGTGCTGGTGGAGGGCGTGCGTTTCGTGATTACCGACCGTGAGGCCTTCAGCGCCCAGCGGCTGGGTCTGGAAATCGCGGCGGCGTTGGGGAAGCTGTATCCGGGGAAGGTCCCTTTGGAAACGAACCGGCGGCTGATCGGAAGCGCGGCCGTGATTGAGGCATTGCGCGCGGGCCGCGACCCGCGCTCGATCGAGCAAGAAAGCCAGGACGCGCTGGCCGAATTCCTGAACGCACGGCAGAGGTACCTGCTGTACAGATAGGCCCAGCCGTGCCGCGAATCGCCGTCTGTCTCATCTTGCTTTTGACCGCCGCCGCGCTCGTGGCGCTTGCCGTTTCTTCGCGCGCTCCCTCGGACGCCGTGGCTGTGGTAGATGCCCTACTGCGGGGCATCGTCGAGCCGGGAATCCCGAACCCCCCACTTCCCCCAACCCCCACGCCCGGGCAAACCCCCAGTTACCACAGGACATAAGGCGGGGAAACCAGGGGGTAACGGG
>CAZVIK010000192.1:0-346 GCA_964627045.1 uncultured Solibacteraceae bacterium
AGGGGACCCCGGCCTGAGTGAGCGCCTTGTGGAAGCCGTCGCGGGAGATCCCGAAGCGGGCGGCGTCGATCCGGCCCAGCATCAGGTAGTGCGGATGGGCGGTCACCTGTGGCGGGACCTCCTGGAAGCGGAGGCCGTCCAGACCGGCCAGTTCCGCGCGCAGAAGTTCCTCGGCGCGGCGCCGCTGTTCGATCTGCTGGGGCAACCTCTCCAGTTGCGCGACCAGCACGGCCGCCTGCAAGGCCGAGATGCGGAAGTTCGAGGCCAGGGTGAAGTGCAGGAAGAAGTCCTGTCCCAGACGCCGTCCCTGGTTGGCGAAGGATCGGGCGCGCTCAGCGAATGCGGC
>CAZVIK010000192.1:356-2227 GCA_964627045.1 uncultured Solibacteraceae bacterium
GTCGTTGGTGAGGAGAATGCCGCCCTCCCCGGAGGTCATGACCTTCCCATTTTGGAAACTGAAGGCGCCGGCGACGCCGAAGCTCCCGGCGCGCTTTCCGTTCCATTCGGCGCCGTGGGCGTGGGCGGCGTCCTCGATCAATATCAGGCCGCGCCTCTGAGCCAGGTCCATCAACCGGTCCATGCCGGCGAGAGGCCCGCCGAAGTGCACCGGGACAATCGCCCTGGTGCGCGGGGAGATCGCCGCTTCGGCGCGCGCCGGGTCCATGTTGAAGCTGTAGGGTTCGATGTCGACGAAGACGGGCGTCGCTCCCGCACGGGAGACGGCTGTGGCGGTGGCGACGAAAGAGATCGCCGGGACGATGACCTCGTCTCCGGGGCGAATCCCGGCCGCTTCCATGGCCATTTCCAGAGCGAGGGTGCCGTTGGCGGAACTCACGGCGTGGGCGCAGTGCTGGTACTCGGCGAACGACCTCTCGAAGCGGCCGACGATTTCGTTCCAACCGCCCCACTGGTAGCTCTCAAGGACTTCTCGGAGGAGTTTCAGCTCGCGATCGGTGGCCACGGGCCACTTGGGGATCTTTATCACATTTCAGAATAGCGCGGCGCCGCCAAGGCAAAGGCGCTTGGCGCCGAGGGTGCGTCGTCTATAATGTCGGTTACCGCAGGGTTTTCCTATGTGCCTTCATTTGGGACTCATACTCGCCGTTTTCTCCGTGGGTGCGGCGCTGGCCGGGCCGGTCGATTTCGGAAAGCAGGAGTTCGGCCGCGCCGTAGCGGAGCGAAAGCTCGCCGCCAGCCGCTTCCGAATTCAGACGGAAGTGTCGGGCGACGCCCCCGAGTCTTTCCGGATTGAAGGCGCCCGCGTCAGCGGAGGCGATCTCCGCGGGTTGATGTACGGGCTGCTGGAGGCCGCCGAGCAGATCCGCGCCCAAGGGCGATTGACGGCAGTCAAGCGTTCGGCCACGGTAGGCATCCGTGCACTCCGGTTGCCGGTGGACGCCGCCGGTCTGGCCAGCGCGGAGTTCGGCTCACCGGCGCACTGGGACGAGTGGTTCGAGGCGATGGCGCGCGCGCGCTTCAACAGGCTCAGCCTGTTCCTGGAAGAGGGCGCGGTGGTCACAGACCGGGCTCGCGGCACCTTGCAAATGATTTCGGAACGCGCCGCGGGGTTCGTTGTGGACCTTGCCATCAGCCTGAGCCCGGACGCCCTGCCCGGAGGTCCGGAGGAACTGCGCGACCTTCTGGCAGCTTGTTCCCAGGTCAGGGCCGTGGCGGTGCGCGCGGGCGCGGGCGGGAAGGCGAGTCCCGACGCGTTGGTACGAGTTGTCGCCGACGCCGGACGCAGAGTGGTGTTGGAGGTGCGGCGTTCCGAGGTCACTCCGGGCCTGCTGGGGGAGGTGGCCGATACGGGCGTGCCGTGGCGCGTCATCGCCGGCTACGACGGAGGCGCGGCCCCGGCGGCGCCGGAGGGGGTCGACGAGGTGCTGTGGGACTTGGGACCGGCCGGCGGCGCGGGCGGGGGGGAGCCCGGCGATCCGGTTTCCATCCGGCAGACGGTGAAGTCGATGGCCGCCACCCGCGCGTCGGGGTTCGTGCTCGAGATCCGGTCGCCGGAGGATCTCAAGGAGCCCTGGCTGGCACGGTGGGGAAGAATGGGCTACGATCCAGCCTGGTACAAAGAACCGGCCAAACCGGTTCCAGCGAAGAAGAAATGAAACGGACCTGGATTGACGTTACGGTGACCATTCGGGCCGGCATGGTGGTGTGGCCCGGCGACCCGGCGGTATCCATCCGGAGGCGCAAGTCGATTGACGAGGGCGGCTCATCCACCGTCTCCGTGCTTTCGCTCGGGGCGCATACCGGCACACA
>CAZVIK010000192.1:2237-7713 GCA_964627045.1 uncultured Solibacteraceae bacterium
GACGGCCCCCTCCATTTCCTGGCGGGGGCGCCGGGGCTGGATACGATGCCGCTCGGGGCCGTGATCGGCCCGGCGCGCGTGATCGAAATTCGCGACCGGTGCTCGATCAAAGTGGAGGAGTTGCGGCGGCATCGGATTCGCAAGGGCGAGCGAATTCTCTTCAAGACGCACGGGGCGGCAGTGCGCTGGAGAAAGCGCTCCTTCGACGGCGGTTTTGTGTACATCGCGGCGGAAGCGGCCCGGTACCTGGTGGAGCGCGGCGTCCGCACGGTGGGCATCGACTATCTGTCGGTGGGCGGGTTCAAAAAGGACTCGGCCGAGACTCACCGCGCGTTGCTCGGTGGTGGAGTCTGGATCATCGAGGGGCTGGACCTGACGGGCGTCGCGCCGGGCCGGTACGACATGGTGGCGCTTCCGCTGCGCATCCTGGCGAGTGACGGCGCGCCGGCGCGGGTGGCGCTGCGGCCGAGGCGCTAGCGGCGCGGCGGGAAGGAGTGCGCATGCCACGCTGCTAGCGAGCGCTGAGAGGCTGGCCGCCTTGCTCGCGGGGAAAACGGCCTGTTAGTCTTGAACCATACGAGGCAATCCATGGACAAATCCAAGAGTATCGAGTTGTTGAACCAGGCCGTCGCCGATGAACTTCAGGCCGTGCATCAATACATGTACTTCCACTTCCACCTGGACGATCAGGGTTTCGGCCCCCTGTCGATGCTGTTCAAGCGGACGGCCATTGAGGAGATGGGGCACGTCGAAAAACTGGCGGAGCGGATTCTGTTCCTGAAGGGCGATGTGGACATGCGTTCGGCCGGAGACGTGGCGCGCGTGCAGGACCCCGAGAAGATGCTGGCCATGGCGGCCCAGATGGAAGACGCCAGCGCCAAGGATTACAATGCGGCCGCACTGGCCTGCTCGGCGAACGCCGACGCGGTTTCCAAGCAGATCTTCGAGCAGTTGGTCCAGGATGAGGAGCGTCATTACGACGCCTTCGACCGGCAACTGGACAACATCAAGCGTTACGGCCCCAGCTACCTAGCGTTGCAGACCTTCAACGCGGCGCCCGAGGCCGAAGAGGGCGGCGCGGCGTAGGGCGCCACCAGCGGGTATGCATACAACAGCCGCCCGCCAGTCTCCGCACCCGTCAGGGGAGCGCCGAGGCCGGCTGGGCGGCTGTCTTCGCTTACGAGACTTGCAGCGCGACTAAGCGCCGGTGGTCACCCAGGCGCGCTTGGCGGCGCTTTCGAGCACCTTCTCGAGGACCTGGATGCCCCAGTGGCCATCTTCAAAGGTCGGGTATTCAACCGGGGCGGAGGGGTCGGCCACCTTGCGGTAGAAGCGGCGGAACATCATCTTGTGGGCGTCGTCATAGCCTTCGCTGTGGCCGCCGGGCAGATCGGCGTAAGCCGCCGCTTTCGGGTCCATCAACGAGCCGTCCTTGATGATGATCTGGTTGGGCGTGTTGCGCTGCCCGATCCAGAGTTCGTCGGGACGCTCCTGGTTCCAGATGACGCCGCTCTTGGTGCCAAAAATCTCGAACTGGAATCGGTTTTTGCAGCCGGCCGACATCTGGCTGACGGTGAAGGCCCCCCGTGCGCGCTTGCCGAGGCGGAAGATGACGGCGCCGAAATCGTCGGTGTCGATCTTGATCTCGTCGTAATCGTCGGGGCGGAGGGTCTTGCCAGTGAAGGTCTCCACGGCGAACTTCGGCTTCTTGCGCGTTTCATGGAAGATCGCCAGATCGGCGCACAGCGAGGTGATCTTCTGGCCGGTCAGGTGCTGCACCATGTCCATCCAGTGGGAGCCGATGTCGCCCATGGCGCGGAGCGCGCCGTTGTCCTTGGACTCGATGCGCCAGTTGTAGTCGGTATCGTAGAGCAGCCAGTCTTGCGAGTAGGTGCCCTGGGCGATCAGGATTTCGCCGAGGTCGCCGTTTTCGACCATCCGGCGGACATGCTGGACGACGGGGTAGCAACGCAGGTTGTGGTTGACGCAGTTGGCGAGGCCGGTTTCCTTGGCCAGGGCCACCATCTCCTTGGCCTGAGCCGAGTTCACCGTGAGGGGCTTCTCGCAGAGCACGTGCTTGCCCGCCTTGAGGGCCTCCATGGTGATGGGATGGTGCAGCGCGTTAGGGGTGAGCACGTGGACGGCGTCGATGGTGGGGTCGGCGAGCACAGTGCGATAGTCGCCTGTGGTTTTCTCGATCCCCATAGCAGCGCCGAAGCCGCGGGCCTCCTGTTCGGAGATGCCCGCCACGGCGGCCACCTCGACATTGCCCAACCGGCGGACAGCTTCGGTGTGAACCTTTCCCATGAAACCCGCACCAATCATCGCGGTCCGAATTTTCTTCATAAATCGCTCCTGTTCTCCGCTATTTGTGGCGGCGCGCGCCATTCCACAATCTATCGCATTTCCTGCTAGATTGGGACTATGGTGGTTAGAATCCGGGTCACGATGGGGATGGTCCGGACACAACAGGAACCGGGGTTCCGCGCGGCGGTCGCGAGATTCCGGAGGTGGCTGAGTCTGGGCTCGGGAGCGGCTCTGATTTTGGCGGTCTGGCGGCTGGCGTTCGATCTGAACCTGGCCGGACGGTTCGCGGATTTCGACGGACTGCTCTCGCACTGGCAGTTCTGGATGGCGCTCGCGGTGGCGCTGCAACTTGTGGACGCGATGCTGGCGCGCTTCGGCGCCGGCGGCGCGGCGACGCCCTAGAGCGACGGCGATGCCCGGTTCCCTTCGCCATCCAAGTTCAACCTATTCTCCCTACGCCGGCGGTCTGCCCACCGGGGTCAAGTGGCTGCTGATTCTGAACTGCGGGATCTTCGTGGCGCAGTTCGCGGCTTCGGCGGCGGGGCAGGGTGCGGTCTTCAATGACTTCGGGCTGTGGCCCCGTGCGGTGTTGACGCTGCCGGCGGTGTGGCAGTTGGTCACCTACATGTTCCTGCACGATCCGCATGGGTTCGGGCACATTCTGTTCAACATGCTGGCCTTGTGGATGATCGGCTCGGAACTGGAGCGAGGCTGGGGAACCCGGCTGTTTCTGAAGTACTACTTTGTCTGCGGGGTGGGCGCCGGGGTGTGCGTGGTGGCGGCCAACGCGCTGGTGGGCAACCTGGATTCAAGGACCATCGGCTCTTCGGGCGCGGTCTACGGGCTGCTGCTGGCCTACGGGGTGCTCTACCCGGACCGGACGCTGCTATTCAGCTTCCTGTTTCCGATCAAGGCAAAGTACTTCGTGATGATCCTGGGGGCGATCGCCTTCCTGGGGTCGTTCGGCGCCAGCGGGGGAACCGTCAGCCATGTGGCGCACCTGGGAGGCATGCTGATCGGCCTGGTCTATCTGAAATGGCCGCGAAAAGGCGTGCGGATTTCCGATGTCCTTGGGCGGCCTTACCACTCCTGGAAACGGCAGCGGGCCAAGCGCAAGTTCGAGGTCTACATGCGGCACCGCGATTCGAAAGGGCCGGACCGCTGGGTCCACTAGCGCGGCCTCCGGGCGGCCATCCGCCGCTGCTATAGTCGATATCAGGAGGCGGCTCATGAGACGGATCACGTTGTTCCTGGTCCTGGTTGCGGTGTCGCTGGCATGCCTGGTGCTTGCCCAACAGGGTCCCAGCCGCCAAACCGGTGAAACGGTGGCGCGGCCCAAGGCGGCCGACACGGGCAAAGATGCCGAACCTCCGAAGATCCCCTCGGAGTTTGGAAAGCGGCCGGACCTGCCGGAGGGCGCCCCGATCTTCCGCAGCGACGTCCTTACCGTCGCGCTGGATGTGGCGGTGCTGGACAACCGGGGCCGTTTCCTCCCGGGGATTCCGATGGGCAACTTCCGCGTGCTGGAGGACAACGTCCCGCAGCAGATACGGACCTTCGAGATGGGCGAGAGCGGCATGACCGTCTGCCTGCTGATCGAGTTCAGCAACCGCTTCCAAAGCTACTGGAGCGCGACTTGGGTGCAGACGCTCACAGCGGCCTACACGTTTATCGACGGGCTGAAGCAGGACGACTACCTGGCGGTGGTGGCCTACGACATACGTCCGGAGATCCTATCGGACTTCTCGACCGACCGGCGCCAGGCGATCGACGCGATGCGCCGGCTCAACTTCGCCGCCTACTCCGAGGCGAATCTCTTCGACGCGTTGACCGACACCGCCGACCGGATGTCGGGTATCGAGGGGCGCAAGGCCATCGTGGTGCTGAGTTCGGGGATCGATACGTTCAGCAAAAAGACGTTCGGGGAGACGCGCAAGGCGCTTCAATCCTACGGCGTTCCGGTGTACGCGGTCGGTCTGATGCAGGCGATACGGGTCTATTTGGATGCCTATGGGTACATGAGCCCGATGCAGTCGCTGGACTTCCTCCAGGCGGACAACCAGTTGCGCACATTTGCCAATGAAACCGGTGGGAAGGCGTTCTTCCCGCGGTTCGAAGCGGAGTTTCCGGGCATCTTTCGCCAGGTCGCCGAAGGCTTGCGCAACCAGTACAGCCTGACCTACCAGCCCTCCAACCAGGCGCGCGACGGGAAGTTCCGCAAGATCAAGGTGGAACTGGTGGACCCGGCCACCAACAAGCCTCTGCGTGTTGTCGATGAGAACCAGAAGACGCTGAAGTACACGATCGTCGCCAAGAGCGGCTACTACGCGCCGCGTCCGGTGGAGTGAGGCGCGGCCGGGGCTGGCGCGGCGTCCGCGAAGGGCGCGGCGAGAAAAGTCAAGTACTAGATTTGCCGATTCTCCTATCTCTTACGACATCGTTGACAGCGGTGTCACGCTTCTGTTAACTTCGCCATGTTCCGATGAGCAGTCTCAACGTTCCCAAGGTCTCAGCTCCCGCTCACGTTCTCTTGGTTTGCCATAACAGGAGCGGTCTGGCCGCGCGCAAGGCGGTCTTGGAGGAGCTAGGTTGCCGAATCACCCCCGCGAGCAACGGGGAAGAAGCGATGGAGTGGTTTGAGAAGTCGAAGTTCGATCTTGTCGTGACCGACTACCGTATGAGCCGGATGGATGGAATCGAGTTGATCCGGCGGATACGCGGCGTCCAGGAGTGCGCCAAGATCATCCTGTTGTCAGGCCATGCCGAAGCGCTCGGATTGACGTCCGCCACCACCAGCGCCGACGTGGTTCTCGCCAAGAGCGCCAACGAAGTCAGTCACTTGACGCGAGCCGTGCTGCGGCTGTTGCGGCAGAAGACGCCCCGCAAGCCGGTTGCGTTCACGCGTCCGGCCGGGTTGAAGAGGAAGACAGCCAGCGCCGCGTCCTGAGGGTTTCGCGCCCCGGTTGCTTTATTATCAGAGGGGAGGTGTCTTCATGCTCGAGATCACCTGGCTAGGCCACGGCACGTTCCAGTTCCGCCTGGACTCGGGGGAGACCATCGTGGCCGATCCGTTCCTCGACGGTAACCCTGTTTACCCCAAGAACCATACGTTTGAACGCGTCGATACGGTCCTGGTGACCCACGCGCACTTCGATCACATCCAGGGGGC
>CAZVIK010000193.1:0-7703 GCA_964627045.1 uncultured Solibacteraceae bacterium
ACACGAACGGCCAGTACCAGACGTGGCACTTCCCCGCGCTGGGCGCCGGCGTGGCCAGCGCCGGACTATCCGCCGCCGCCCGCAGCGTCATGCCTTCGCCCGGCCGCGCCAAGTTCACCGCCGCCAGTCCCACCAGCAGCGCCGCCGTCGTCACGATCTCGAAATAGACGATGGACTTCAGGCCGATGCGGCCGATCGTCTTCATGCTGCCCGCGCCCGCGATGCCGTAGACCAGCGTTCCAAACAGCAGCGGCGCGATGATCGAACGGATCAGCCGCAGGAAGATGTTGCTCACCGGCGCCAGGTGCCGGGAGAAATCCGGCGCGGCCAGCCCCAGCGCGATGCCCAGGGCCATCCCGATGAAGATCCACCCGGTGAGCGAAATCCGCTTCACCGCTCGCCCCACTTCAGCTTCTCGCGCAGCACGTCGAAGAAGCGCAGCGAGGGCGGGCGCACCAGCCGGATCGAGTGCTCCGAACTGCGGCACACCACCTCATCGTCCCGCTCGAGCGGCTCGCCCACCTGCCCGTCGATGGTCAGGTAGGCCTCCTGGTCCGCCGCGCGGTTGTGAATGCGAATGGTGCTTTCGGCCGGGAGGATCACCGGCCTGTGAGTCAGCATGTGCGGCGAAATCGGCGTCAGGCACAGGCAGGCCACCAGGGGGAACACGATGGGCCCGCCGGCCGACAGCGAATACGCCGTCGATCCGGTGGGGGTGCTCACCACCAACCCGTCGGCCTTGTAGGCGCACACCATTTGCCGGTCCACCCAGGTCTCCAGGTCGATCATGCGTGCGATGGAGGCCTTGGCCACCACCACGTCGTTCAGCGCCTCGTAGCTGGCCACCGTGGCGCCCGCCCGCCGCAGGTCGCAGTGCAGCATGCGCCGCAGGCTGATCCGCCCGCCTCCGCGCAGCATGTCTTCGAGCGACGGGTAGAGTTCGGCCACCGTCAGGGCCGTCATGAACCCCAGCCCGCCCAGGTTCACCGCCAGCACCGGCACGTCCCTTCCGCCCAGCGCGCGCGCCGCCGCCAGCAGCGTGCCGTCGCCTCCCAGCACAATCACCAGTTGGCAGCCCTCGGCCACCTCGGCCCGGTCCAATCCGCCCGGGGCGCCCGCGTATTCGGCGCTCACCCGGTCCATGCGCGCGGCAATGCCCCTCCGGCCCAGCCAGATCAGCAGTTCCGGCACCAGTTCCGCCGCTTTCGGCGTGTGCGGTTTGCTGATCAACCCTACGGTCTCAACGACGGGCATAGAGCAGGAACTCCTTGTTGCCTTCGGCTCCCAGGATCGGGCTTTCCATACGGTCGGCCCGGAACCCGAGCCCTCCCAGCGCCTCTTCCACCTTGGCCACGGCCGCCTCGTGCACCTCCGGGTCGCGCACGATGCCGCCCTTGCCCACCTGCCCGCGGCCGGCCTCGAACTGCGGCTTCACCAGCAACACCATCGCCCCTTCCGGCTTCACCAGCGGCGTCACGGCGGGCAGGATCAACGTTAGCGAAATGAAACTCACGTCGCAAGTGGCCAGGTCCACGCTCTCGCCGATCTCCTCGCGGCGAAGGTAGCGCGCGTTGACGCCTTCGTGCACCACCACGCGCGCGTCGTTGCGCAGCTTCCAGTCCAGTTGCCCCGCGCCCACGTCCACCGCGTGTACGCGCGCCGCCCCGCGTTGCAGCAGGCAATCGGTGAATCCCCCGGTGGACGCGCCCACGTCCAGGCACGTGCGCCCTTCGACCGCCACCGCGAAGCGGTCCAGCGCTGCTTCCAGCTTTTTTCCCGCACGGCTCACGTAGGGGAGACTTCCCGCCACCTCGATCCGCGCTTCGATGGCGACCGCGTGCCCGGCCTTACCCGCGGGCCGTCCATCCACGGCGACCTGCCCGGCCAGGATCAGCGCCTGCGCCTTTTCCCGCGTGGCCGCCAGCCCCCTGGCCACCAGAAGCACGTCGAGGCGCTCTTTTTTCATGAGCGGCGGTGAACGATGAAATCCGCGATCTCCCGCAGCCGCGCCGCGCGGCCGCCGAATCCGGCCAGCGACTGGTGCGCCGCCGCGCGCTCGCGCTCGGCCATGCGCCGGGATTCTTCCAACCCGTAGACGGCCGGGAAAGTGATCTTGTGCTGCGCCGCGTCCTTGCCTGCCGTCTTCCCCAGAGCCTCGGAAGGCTGTTCTACGTCGAGAATGTCGTCCACGATCTGGAAGGCCAGCCCGGTGTGCTCGCCGTATTGCGACAGCGCCGCGAGTTGCTCCTCGGGCGCTCCCGCCGCGATCGCGCCGATGCGCAGGCTGGCCCGCAGCAGCGCTCCGGTCTTGGCCCGGTGGATCGCCTCCAGCAGCGCCGCCTCCGGCCTCTTGCCTTCCCCTTCCAGGTCCGCCACCTGCCCGGCCACCATGCCGCCCGGCGTCCCGGCCGCCGCTGCCAGTTCGTACATCATGCGCGCGCGGCGCGGCTCCTCCACGCCGTCAAGCGACCCCATCACCTGAAAGGCGTAAGTCAACAGCGCATCGCCGGCCAGAATCGCCATCGCCTCGCCGAAGACCTTGTGGCACGTCGGACGCCCTCGCCGCAGGTCGTCGTTGTCGAGCGCCGGAAGATCGTCGTGGATCAGCGAATAGGTGTGCACCAGTTCCAGCGCGCAGGCCGCGCCCAGAACGCCGGCGTCCTCGCCCGAGACGGCTTGCGCCGCTTCCAGGCACAGGATGGGCCGCAGACGTTTGCCCCCGGCAAACAGGCTGTAGCGCATCGCGCGGTGCAGCGCCGGGGGCGGCGCGTCTTCGGCGGGCACCAGCCGCTCCAGTTCCGAGTCGATCCGCCCGGTTTGCCGGGCGAGGTATTCGGCGAGGTTCATTCCTTCCCGGGGGGAAACGGTTCCGGTTGAATCCTGCCGTTCTTCTTCAGCAGGATTTCGACGCGCGATTCGGCCTCTTCCAGTTGCTTCCGGCACGCCTGGCTCAACTCCATCCCCTTTTCAAATAGCGCCAGGGAGCGCTCCAGCGGAAGATCGCCCGCCTCCAGTTCGCGCACCACTTTTTCGAGTTCCGCCAGGCCGGTTTCGAAGGTCGCCAGGGGTTTTTCGTCGCTGGGAGGAGCGGGCATCGCCCCATTCTACCCCAGCGCCAGGATTTCATATTATGGAGGAATGAACTTCACTTCCACAGCGCGGACCGCGATCGCAGTCGCGGCTCTGACCTGTATTCCCGCCATCACTCTGCGGGCCGATTTCAGCTACGAACAATCCAGTAAGATCACCGGCGGCGCGATGGCGTCGGTCATGAAGATCGCCGGCGTGTTCTCCAAGACCGCTCGCGAACCCATCCGGACCACCGTCCTGGTCAAGGGCGACCGCATGGCCACGCTGACGGCCGACTCGGCGAGCATCATCGACCTGGCCAGCGAGACCATCACCGAAGTCACTTTCAAGCAGAAACAGTATTCCGTCGTCACCTTCGCCGAGATGGCGAAGTATCTCGATGTGATGGCACAGAAGACCGCCAAGGAGACCGGCGGGCAGGCCGATTTCACCTTCAAGGCCTCCGTCAAGGAGACCGGCAAAACGCAGACGCTCTCCGGTTTGGCCACCCGCGAGGTCGTGCTCACCATGGTGATGGAGGGCCAGGACAAGGAGAGCGGGCAGAAGGGCGCGATGAACGTCACCGCGGACATGTGGCTTGCCCGCGACGTGGCCGGTTACGGAGAGGTTGCGGACTTCCACAAGAGGATGGCCCAGAAACTCGCCTGGATGCCCGGCTCGAACGCCTTCGCGGCGGGCCGCGGCGACCTGGCCAAGGCTTTCGCTGACCTCCAGAAGGAAGCCTCCAAGCTGGAAGGCGTACCGGTGCTCCAGACCATCATTATGGGCGGCTCGGCCGACGGCCAGCCGGCGCCGGCCTCCGGGCAGACCGCACAGCCCAAGCAGGAGGCCGAACGCCCGTCCATCACCGGCGCGCTCGGTTCGCGCCTCGGCGGGCTTGGCGGCCTCGGCCGCCGCAAGAAGGAAGAACCCAAACAGGAAGCGCCATCGCAGCCCGCGGCCACTTCGGCCCCGGCCCCCAGCGGTCCCCCATCTTTGATGGAGATGACCACCGAGTTGACCAACTTCTCGGCCGCCGCCGTGGACGGCTCCAAGCTCGCGGTTCCCGCCGGCTTCAAGAAGGTCGATAGCGAGATCTCGAAGGCCCTGCGCTAGCTTCGATGGGGCGAAACGTCGGCGGTCGTGTTTCGTAGGGGCTTGGCGCCGCCAAGCCCATGATTGGGATCTTGTGGTCACGAAAGCGGTGGGGCGCCCCGTGCGCCTCACCGCGTTCAAACACAGTTCACCCCTCCACGTCTGGCGGCCCTAATGCCGTGCACATTGATTGCAACGCGGTCGCCGCGAACCCCCAAACGCCCGGCGGCTGCCCGTCGGCAGGATAACATCGTTAACCTATTGACATTTTAGGATTTTCAGGTAGAAACTGTACTTTTGGGAGGGAGGCAGAACTGATGCGGCTGACGGTTGTGGTTCTTTTGCTTGCCTTGGCGCAACTGGCGAGCGCGGGCGTGATCTACGAGTTTTACAGTTTCCGAGACAACCAGATTCGAACGTTCACGATGGAGCTCCCCGACTTCTTCCCGGGCGGTGTGAATGAGGTTGTCCAATACTCCCCCGGCGTGGACAACCTGATCTGCAGTGACTGTTACGGGATTTGGTTGATGCACTACTCCGGCACGTCTTGGGCCAACGACGAGGTCTGGTATTTGTCGCCCGGAGTGACGAATATTTTTCCATTTCCGTGGTGGTCTTTCCAGGCCGTTGGCACGTATGATTCGGACTATGATGACGCCACGTTGACTGTCCGGATGGGTGAGATCGAGCAGGGGTCCGGCGTCCCGGAGCCCGGCACCATGGCCCTAGTGTTAACGGGTGGGATCGCCGCGCTGCTCTGGGGCCGAAGACGCCGCGTCCGAGGATGACGCTGTTTCGGCGTGTTTGAACAACGGCAGTCCCGAGGCACGGTAGCGTTCTATCTCGGCTTCTGTTTGTGAGACGCGAACCGTCGCGTCGGCGGCTGTTCAATGCGGCCTTTCGAAGCCTCCTTTCCCGCCGCCGTTTTCCCCTCCCATGTGGGGTGCCGATCCCCTCACCAGCCCATGCGTTCCATCCGCCCAAGGATCTGGACTGAATAATTATTCATTCTTGCCGGTTTCCGCCTCAAAGGCGAGGGAATCACGGCCGCCAGCCGCGCCGCCTGGTCCCTTCCGATCGCCGTCGCCGGAAGCCCGTAGTGGTATCGCGCTGCCTCCTCGGCCCCATACACACCCGGCCCCCACTCGATCACATTCAGATACAACTCCAGAATCCGGCGCTTCCCCAAAATGACCTCAGCCGCCGGCGCCAATACGAACTCGGCACCCTTTCGCAGATACGAGCCGGACGTCGTAAGAAACAGATTTTTAACGAGTTGCTGCGTTACCGTGGAGGCCCCGCGCACCGGCTCGCCTTCCTCCAGGCTCTCGTCTACCACGATCCGCAGTTCTTCCCAATCGATGCCCTTGTGCTGGTAGAAACGGGTATCCTCGGCCGCCAGCACCGCATGCTGGAAATGGAGAGGGATGCGGGCCAGGGGCACGAATTGGGTTCGTTTGGCATATTTCTTGTGCCCCAGGATCGCTTGCACGCGCCGCTGCGCCTGCAACGCGGTCGTCGGCGGGTTCACCCACTTCAGCGCCACGAGGCATGCCACGCAGGCCAACACCGCCAGCGCCGCCAGCAGGCCCGCCGCCGCCATCAACCGCCCCGTCCATCGAACCAGTCTTCTCAAGAGGCCGCCTTCTCCTTCTACTCACCATTGTAGGCGGCTATAATGGAAGGTATTCCACGCGGCGGCGCATCCCTGC
Source organism: uncultured Solibacteraceae bacterium (assembly GCA_964627045.1). GTDB lineage: Bacteria > Acidobacteriota > Terriglobia > Bryobacterales > Bryobacteraceae > CAZVIK01. The sequence continues at coordinate 5,877 of CAZVIK010000193.1, forward strand.
CGCGGCCTGCCCTCCATGAGCCGGATACAACCGCATGCATGAGGCTTCCATCGTCGAAAGCCTGATCGGAGTGGTCGCCGAAAGCGTCCCGCCGGGAAGCCGTGTGCGCCGGGTGGATGTGCAGGTGGGCCTGCTGACCGGCGTCAGCCCGGATTCCATGCAGCTCTATTTTGAGCTGATGCGCGAGGGCACGGTGTGCGCCGAAGCGGCGCTGAACGTCGTCCTGGAGCCGCTGGGCGCGCGTTGCGAGGCTTGCGGAGCGGAGCACACGCTCGACGAACTGGTCTGGCTGTGCCCGGCCTGCGGCGCCCAGGCCCTGAAGTTCCGCAACGGAGAGGAGCTGCACGTTCGCAGCGTTGAGGTGGAAGATGGCGAAAGTCTTCACGCTTGACCAACGGATTCTGAAGCGCAACAGCGAGGTGGCCGAGGAGAACCGCCGCTATTTCGATTCCCACGGCGTCTACGTCGTATCACTGGCCAGCAGTCCAGGGGCCGGCAAGACCTCGCTGCTTGAAAAGGCGCTCGCGCAGTTGAAGCCCGAGGTTCGCGCCGGCGTCGTGGAAGGCGACATTCAGACCGACCGCGACGCCCAGCGCATCGAGACCCTGAACGTGCCCGTCGTGCAGGTGGTCACCAACGGCACCTGCCACCTGGACGCCCAGATGGTCCAAGGCGCCCTCCAACACCTGGACATCGCCCGCACCGAACTTCTGTTCATCGAAAACGTCGGGAACCTGGTGTGTCCCGCCTCCTACGATCTTGGCGAACACCTCAGAGTGGTGGTATCAAGCACCACAGAGGGGGAAGATAAACCCCTCAAATACCCCGCTATGTTTCGCCGTTCTCAGGCCCTGGTGATGAACAAGGTCGATTTGCTGCCTTACGTTCCGTTCAATCTGGCCGAGGGCCGGGCCTTTGCCCTCCGCGTCAACCCATCGCTCGAGATTTTCGAGACGTCTTGTACGACAGGGTCAGGAATTCCCGAGTTCTGCCGATGGGTGATTCAAAGGATGAACGAGACTTCGGCGGCCTGAAGCGGAGAGGGGAGAAGTACCAGTACACCTCTTCAAAACGCGGGGGCGGAACCCGCAAAAAAAGCTTGCTATCCTAGCGCGGTTCGTTTATTCTTTTATCATTACGGCGAGGAACGCCGTATGCCGCGATGTTTGCGGCTGAGGACTTTGGGAGCATTGAGTAAAGAGCCCGGGGAGGGCAAGGACCATGAAAAGACTTCTGCTATCGCTGGCGATCACGCTGATTACCGGTGCCGCACTTTCTGCCGCTCCGCTTTGCACGGACCTGCTGGGATCGAATGTGGTATCGGGAGGCTTCACCTGCGAGTTGGGCGGGCTCACGTTCAGCAGTTTCTCCGCGACGGGAACGGCCCCCGTCACCCTGATGCAGGCGTCGGTCGTGGGTTCCACGGTGTACCTGACGTTCAACCCGTTCGTGGTGGGCGTCGACGACCGGTATTTCTACATGCAGGTTGACGGCAACATCGGCGGCGTGGACCTGACCAACGGCGGTAACTCGGCCACGTCGATTTTCGAACGGGTTTGCGCCACTCCCATCGGGATGGCCAACATCTGCACTGGCGGCGAAGTGAACCAGATCGCGGAATTGAACGCAGCCGGCGGCGGCAGCGACGAGGTGATGTTCCAGGGCGACGGCTATTCGACGATTTACATCTACAAGGATATCCTTTCGGGGACGGACGGCCACCTGAGTTCTTTCACTCAGAGCTTCCATGCGGTTCCCGAGCCGATGACCTTTGGTCTGATCGGCGCCGGACTGCTCGGCCTCGGCCTTCTGCGCCGCAAGATTCGC
>CAZVIK010000194.1:0-1414 GCA_964627045.1 uncultured Solibacteraceae bacterium
CACGGCGTCGCGCAGGCACTGCAGGTAGAACGTCAGGAACTGCTCCTCGTTGCGCAGGTTCGCCAGGTTCGTGCGCTCCGCGCGCGCGATCCGCGCGTCGGCGTACGCCCCGTCCTTCATCTTCTTGTCCGCCGCCGCCTGGATCTCGCCGACGATCCTGTCTACGTTCACGCCCTCGGCGCCGATCTGGAAAAGAGGCTCGTTCATGTTGACCTCGCAGTTCTGCGTGGATTATTGCGCGGGGCGCGGGGGAGTCAACAGGGGAACGCCGAACATCGAACGCTGAACGTCCAGCGCCGAAGTGTGCGAGTCGGGCGCGAAGCGCTGTCCTTGCTCACTTCGACGTTCGGCGTTGGGCGTTCGACGTTCGGCGTTCAAGGGCCTTCGCCCGCACCCGCCTCACCGCATTCCACGCGGTCTTCGTCGGCGTCACGGGGATCCGGTGGAGCAGCTTGATCAGCGGCGCCCAGCGCGGCCAGCGGACGAGGTCGCCGAAGAGGTCGTGGTAGAACAGGACCTGCCGCCGCGTGATCGTCGGTTGGTCGAGCGCGTAGTCGCGCTCGAAGTAGCTGGACACGTCCCGCGGCGCGATCCAGCGGTGGTCGTGGCAGATCGTCTGCGAGCGCGTGCCGGGGTAGGGGAAGAAGATCGAGCAGAAGAGCGTGTCGGGCTGGATCTCCTGGTTGAGCCGCACCGTCGCCTCGACGGTCTCCGGCGTCTCGAACGGCAGGCCGATCATGTTGAACGCGTAGCGGCGGATGCCCGCCTCGCGCAGGAGCCGGAACGCGCGGACGATCTCGTCGCGCGTGACCTTCTTCTGGAGGACCTCCATGCGGATGCGGTCGTCGCCGCTCTCGACGCCGATCCGCACTTCGTAGCAGCCGGCCCGCTTCAGCAGGCCGACGGTCTCGTCGGTGATCGAGTCCGCCGTCGCGTTGCACCAGAAGCGCGGGCGCTTCGCCAGCGGGTACTTCTCCGCGAACTCGCGAAGCCACGCCTTGTTCAGCGTGAACGTGTCGTCGTGGAACCCGAGCCACTCCACGCGCGGGTACTCGCGCAGGACCTGGTCCACCTCGGCCAGCAGGTTGTCCGCGGAGCGGAAGCGGACGTAGCGCCCCTTGCCGCGGTACAGCTCCTGCAGGGCGTGGTTGGCGCAGTAGGTGCAGAGGTAGGGGCACCCGCGGCTCCCCATGAACTCGGCTTCCGGGAACTGCTCCAGCATCTCGCCGAAGCGGAACGACGCGCGGTCGGGGAACGGCAGGTCGTCGAGGTTCGCGATCAGCGGCCGGAGCTCGTTCCGGTGCACCTGGCCGCCGTGCCGCACCCAGAGGTTCGCGATGCGCGTCGGGTCGCGGCCGTTCTCTAGCGCTTCGCACAGCTCCCGCATGGGGTGCACCGGAACTAGCTCCGGCCG
>CAZVIK010000194.1:1424-5879 GCA_964627045.1 uncultured Solibacteraceae bacterium
TACCGGGCGGGGGTCGGTGTGGGTGCCAGGGGCGCCGTGCGCCACCCCAGGGTTTGGCTTGGGGGTGGGGTGGCGGCGTGCTCGAGCGCGTCGCACAGCTCCCGCATGGGGTGCTCGCCCTCGCCGAGGCAGATGGCGAACACGCCCTCGGCGGCGATGGATTCCTCGGGCTGGAGCGTCGGGTGCACGCCGCCGAGGACGACGGGGAGCTGGTGCTCCGACGCGACGATGCGGGCGATCTCGCGGCCGAGCGCGAAGTGGTTGCTGGTCAGCGAGAGGGCGGCGAGGCCGGGCCGGAAGCGGCGGACCGCGCCGTCGAGCGCCGCGCGATCCAGCTCCGAGAGCGTGAGGACCTCGACCTCGTGCCCCGCCTGCTTCAGCACGGCGGCGATGGACCCGATGCCCTGCTGGTACCGCAGGATCTGCCAGCGGGCCGGCGGGACCGGGTATATGAAAAGGACCTTCACACCTGCGACCTGAGAAGTCTCCAAGGTTTGCCCGCCCCGACCTTGTCGGGGCGGGCAAGGATTGGAAGCTCCCTTCGAGTCTTCCTCTCCGCGGAAGCGGGCAGGCGCGCCGCGCCGCTTATCGGGGCGATGCTCTCATCCATGGCTCTTTCTTCGTCCCTTCACGTTGAGCGCCTTCCACTCCAGCAGAGGATGCGTTTTGATTCGTTGCGCCATTTCGGTGTCATCGGTCAAACGGTCCGGCTCGATGATCCCGTGATCGAGGAGTTGGTCCAGGAACCCGGTCTCGTCGGCTGTCAGGGGCAGGACCGCCGCGAGCCCCTCGCGGCACTCGGCCATCAGCCGCCGGGCCCAATCGTCCGCTTCCGGCCCCGGGAGGGAATCGCCGCGAAGCAGAGGTAGAAGCTGGTTCCTCAGCTCGCGCGGCTCACCGCCGACGTCCTGGATGGACACCGTTCGCCAATCCTTGCGGTTCATGGCGCCGTAGAGGACGAATCCAAGCCGCAGTTTCCTCCGATCCGGATCGGCCCGGGTGAGCAACCGGTGCGCGTCGAACAGATCCCTGCTCGCCTGCCGGGCCAGGAGCGCCGCCAGTTTGCCGGCGGCGAGTTCGTGAAGATCGAGGACGGGGATCTGCGTCGCGGAACGAGAGCCGAGCTTCGCGGTTCGCAGGGTGACCGGCCAGAGCGGAACACGGAACATGAAGTTGATATCCACCTCCAGGTTACCGCCTTCGCCCAGTGCGCTGTCGTAGCGGAGTCGCCACTTGCCGCCGGCGTGGTCGGTCGGCACGCGGACAACGTTCATTCCCTCACGGGAGCAGACGGCCTCGACGGCCCGCTCGATCCTCGGGCGCTCGGCCATCATCGTCTCACGGTCCACGGCGCCGACGTAGTTCAGATCCATGTCAACGGACAGACGCGGGACATCGAACAGAAAGAGATTCAAGGCCGTCCCGCCCTTGAGCGCAAGGCGGTCCTTGAGAAAGGGGTGGCCATGGAAGCCTTCCAGCAGGTTCAACAGGTGGAAGACCTTCTCCAGGACCTCGGGGCGGAACCCTGTGATCCCCGATTCACTCAACAACCTTTCGCGCGAAAGCTTCATCCCGTCTGCTCCCACGACCTCTCATACAGTGAAGAAGGGACAACGAGATTCCAGCGGGCTATGAGTTTCCCGCTCTTCCCGCGCTCAAGATAGTGCGGTTGCTTCGGACACAACGCGCGCAGAGGCTGGAGATGCCGTTCCTCAACCATCAACGCCTCGGCGTGTTGTTCGAGGTAGAACCCGACCTTCGCTGCCGTGGTGCGGTTGCCCAACAGCCGCGCGTATTCGAACACGCGATCCAGATCGAAGTACTCCACGGCCTCAAGCGAGCGCCAGATCTCTTCCCAGCCTCCTCCGAGGTCGGGCCGGTCCAGCACGTCCACCAGGGTTCGTTCCAGGCTGGTCACGCGAAGCGCAACGCCTGAACGATCTGCGACGCGGGCTTCGAATTCCTCTTTCCCGGCCAGTCGGAGCGCCTTGGGAAAGCGGATGCCGCGGAAGCGGTGCGAGCGGAAGGTCCTGGGCCGGGGCGGGACGCGGGACAGGAAGAGGAACTCCCGGAATACGGAATGCGCTTTGCCATGCAGCTCCAGCGCCGTGTGATAGGCCAACACGGCGTCGGGCGCAAGCTGAGCGGCCAGGAGATACGGGTCAACCGCGTACGTTTCCGGGTCGCGGCCCGGTGGAACAACGGCATACAGACCTCGGGTTATCTGGACGAGGTGCCCTTGCTTGCAGTGATAGGCCAGCAGGTTCTTCCGCGTCCAGCGGTTGCTGTTCCGCTGGTACGCGGTCAATTCATCCGTGGTGAACACGGAATGCGTTGCGAAGAAATCACTCAAGCTCATGGTGTTGCCAGATTGATATCACACAGCATTACAGCTAATTACATTAGCCGTTATCGCCATGTACGTCAATCGTGATGATGGTTGATCTACGGCGTCCATAAGGCCAATGAATATGGAATTTATGCATGTCAATGTCAAATTGCCTGACCGTCATCCTTGGTGCGGAAATAGCCCGGCCATGGGCGTGTGACCTTGCTCCGGAAGAACAGCTCCGGCTGGTTTTTCGGGGTGAGGTCGGACGACCAGGGGCCGGCGGGATGTGGTATACGAAAAGGACCTTCACGGGCGCAACGGCCGGTTTTTCCAATGGGGTGAGGGGCAACCACCCGCTCGCGAAGCTCGCTGGAGTACACGGAGACACGGAGAATCCCCGGGACTTCGGATTCCCCAGGTGTCTCCGTGAACTCCGTGCTCTCCGTGGCAAAAAAAACTCGTGAGCTAGGGTCGGACGAGGCTGAGCGGGGTGGGCGGGGCCAACAGCGCGCCGTGCGCGGCGCTACTCTTCCAGCAGCCGCCGGATCGCGGGATAGGTCTCGGCGGCATCCGGGTTGGCCGGCAGTTTGGCGATGACTTCGGCCGCGAGCCGGCCGCCTTCGCCGTCGTAGCGGCTGATGAAGTCCCGGAATGCCTCGGACGCCTCTTCGTCGGCATGGTCGCTGATGCCGCGCCAGGCCGTATGGCTCCAACAACCGCTAGTCGCAGGCTTCCCTCGTGCCCTTCGCGGCGCTACGATGCGCGCGAGGGCCGGGTGCACCCCATCCCCGCCCCCAGGGAGGAACAGTCTCACTACGGCACGAAGCCGCCACGCGGGATCGCTGATCGTCCGCCTATCTCCGGGTTCCGCCGAGATGGATAAGCGTACGGCCATCGCGGCAGGCCGAACCGTTACCCAAGAGACGTTGGCCGAAAGGAGGACCGATGGCAAGATGAAGTAACACCTGATGATGCCAGTTGCGAAAGCCCAGTGGACTTAACACAGAAAGGACAAGAACGATGAAGAACAGCGTAGTTACCCTACTTGCAGGTTGTGTTGCTTTGACGATGCTCGTTACGACAGCATCCGCAGAGGTGACGGTATTCAGGAGTTCCGGCACCGTTGTCGACAACTGTACGTTCAAGAACCTGACGATCACCGAGAACGGCGACACGGCCACGGTTTCGTTTGATTACAGTATTACCTCGCAGAACAGATCCGAGATCAACCAAATGCTGGTTGCCGCCAACGGGAAAGTGGTCGGAGTTGTATCGGAAGGTGTCGTGGGAAGCGGAAAGAGTGGCAGGGGCACTGTCACGTTCCGCGTCGTGAAGGGCTCCGAGGGCAAGTGTCGCATTGCCTTGGGCTTCTGCGCTGACTACACGACGGCGCAGGCAAAGAGTCAGTTCGAGAACGGCCACGGCTATCGCCTTGAAGTTGGATACATCAATTAGCGATCGAAGCCCGGGAATGCAAGGGTCACGTCTACAGATTCAAGAATTGCCCGAGACGGCGAGCGCGATCGGAGTCTGGTGCCGGGGCTGCGGCGGGTAAGAAGGCAGACGGAACACAAGAGACAGAGGAATCGAGCGCGGGGACAGACGAGCGCAGGAACGCAAGTCTTGAATCTGGAGACGTGACCCTTCTCGCGCCGAGCGTCTGAAAGCGCGCCGGTCAACTCGGGCGCGGCGGCTACGGCCCGACGTTGCGCGTGTCGAGGTAGCCGTCGGCCTGGAGGCGCGCGCCGGGCAGGGTCAGCAGGCGCATGTCGTTCGCGACGCTGCCGTCGCCCAGCGTGATGGCCTTGGCGGCGTTGGTGTTGGGCGACGCGCCGTCGTAGTTGCGGAGGACCACGCTGTTGCCGATCACGAGCGTCCCCCGGGTCAGCGCGACGCCGTCCGCCGGCGCGTCGAACGTGCCGCCGTCGAGGTGGAGCTCCGCGCTTGCGTCCTCGAAGACCATGTTCGTCCGGCTGTCGTTGAAGGGGTCGTAGCAGAAGGTCGTTCCCCACGGGACCCGGAAGCGGCCGAAGGCGGAGACCACCAGGCGGCCGGCGGAGTTAAAGCCAAACTGGGGGGCACCGCGTATCACAAATCGGAACCCCACCCCCACCAAACCATTG
>CAZVIK010000194.1:5889-7653 GCA_964627045.1 uncultured Solibacteraceae bacterium
GGACACGACCCGCACGCTTCCCATGGCGAACGTGTAGTCGCCGTCGAGGCTGAAGCGGACGCGGTAGAGGGCCACCGTGCTGCCCGCGCCCAGGCAGCGCACCTCGGTGCCGCTGACGTCCTTGACGTCCACGTCCACCATGGTCAGGGTGACGTTGTCGTTCACCACGAGCGCTCCGCCGCCGCCGATAGTCAGCGTGTTCCCGTGGCCCTGCAGGACGCTGTCGGTGGCGATGACCATGGGGGTGGTCAGCGTTATCGGGCCGTTGAGCGTCACGTCCGCCCCTGCGGCGCAGGCCAGCATCGCCAGCGCGCCGACCACGGTTCTTTTCGCGGTGTCCATCGCCTCACTCCGTTGAATACCACAACACGATCCCGAGATAGCGCATGTCCGCGCCCGTGCCCGCGGGGTGGCTCACGCGCAGGCCGCAGGCGTCGCCCGGCGACGCGGCCGCGAAGGAGTTGGTGAGGCTGATGGCCGTCACGTTCCCGGCCACGGGCGCGATGGTCGTGGCGACCTGGTTGGAGTGGAGGACCGCCGGCTCGCCGACGCCGCCGTACGTCGCATCGAGCCGGACGTCGGTGCCCGAGCCGACGGCGGGGATGCCGAGCAGGACGGCGTTGGAGACGGCGGCCATGTGGTCGGGCATGCGGAAGGCGAAGTACGTCGCCGCGCCGGGCATGACCCGGACCGCGCAGTGCGAGCCGACCAGCTCCGTCACGCCCCCGCCGTCACTGCGGGCGGGGAAGAAACACTCCCGGGCCGGCTCCGCCGCGTGGAGGGCGTAGCCGACGGACCCGATGCGCTCGCGGGGCGCGAGGGGCGTGCCGTCCACCGAGACCTGGAGGTAGCACGGCGGGCGGGCGAGGGCGGCCCGCAGGGCGCCGTTCGGCGGATTGGAGGCGCCGATGGCCGCGGCGTAGAGGCCGTCCACCACGGCGACGGTCTGCGTATCGGCGTAGAGCTCGCCGCCGCCGGAGGCGTTCGTGTGGATGGCGAAGACGACGGCGACCGTCCCCTGGACCAGGTTCGTGCCGTCCGTCAGCCGCCCCTGGTAGTTGATCAGCTCGGGCGCCGCGGCGAAGGCCGGCCCAGCCGAGCAGAGCGCGAAGAGGGCGGCGACGCGGGCTTTCACGGGGCCGAGCATGGAGGAAGCGCCCGGGCAGGTCAAACGAGATGATGCGTCGGCCGCATGCCGCCCCCGCCGCTCCCACAACCACTCATCGCAGGCTTCCCTCGTGCCCTTCGCGGCGCTAGGATGCGCGCGGGGGCCGGGTGCACCCCATCCCCGCCCCGCCAGGGAGTAAAGGTCTCACTATTCCATGCGAAGGAGCCAAACGGTATAGCCCGCGGTTCGGCCGTCCTTGGATTACGCGAGGATGAGTAACTGTATGACTAGCCGCGAACTGCCAGATGCTGTGCAAGGACGACAACAGAAGGAAATCGGGGAAATGAAGAGTACACGCCGGGGATAGCCCGCGGTTCGGCCACACTTGGATTCCGCCAGGATGGGCGACTATATGGCCAGCACTGTAGGTCAAACCGTTACCTATAAGGACGTTCGCTCAGGGGATGGAGGATGATCAGATGAATACCAGCGCACGCGACCTCGCCCGTCGCATCAACGCAAATGCCGTTGCCAGTCTCATCGCTCTCATCCTTGCCTGCGCCGGCATTGTCATGATCTTCATGGAGATCAGTGACCATGTCTTCATTGATCTGAAGAGTGCGCTTGTATCCGGACATGTGAGGTCTGGCCTCGTC
>CAZVIK010000195.1:0-7490 GCA_964627045.1 uncultured Solibacteraceae bacterium
GGTGATCTGGGCGGCGCTCGGAGTCGGCTGGCGGCCGGTGTGGCACAAGCACGGAACCCCAAAGAACAAGCGCCGCGAAGACCTTAAGCCGTCATTTCTGCTCGGCGACGGAGCGGTCGGCCAGTTCGCCGAGGACCGGGAGGCGGTACTGCTCGCCTTTGCTGGTCTTGATCAGCATGATCACCCAGGCGACCCAGACGCAGATCTTGAGGATGCCGGCGACCGACATCGCCGGGAGAGACACCTGCCAGTTGCCGCCCCCGCGCGGCCAGTGGGAGAAGCTCAGCATCGGGCCCAGGAACCAGTCGACAATCAGGTAGACCACGAACAGGTAGATCCCCTGAAATGCATGAAACCGAACGACTTTGTCGTTCCGGAAACGCTGGGAGGCCAGGGCGATGACCGCAGGAATCCAGCCGAGCACCGGGATGTAGCTAAGTATGGACGCTGTCCGCGGGTTGAAGCTGTCGCCTGGGGGCGCCTTCACGTTCGGCTGGGCGGCACCGCAGACGCCGCAGAACGTATCCGTGTCTCGGGTTTCCTTTCCGCACCGGCAACAGTAGGGCATCTTCCCTCTCTCTGCTATCTCCTTACGATAAGCCGAGATGCGAAGTTCCGGCAAATCCGGTTGATGCGCCGAGAAGCCAAGTCCGTGGGAGGAAGCCGCGGGCAGAACGGCCTGCTCCACGACGGAGAGAAGGCGTTGGCCGCACTGGCAGGGCTGGAAGGCCCTGCCGCAGCCCGGAAGGGCTGCCCCACAAGAGGGCGTGCCAGTGGGTCATTTGATCAATCTGTGTCGTCTGCCGGAGCGACGGCCAGGAAAGCGATGGGCGATACCACTCGGCGGCGCGCCGCAGTTCGTTCCCTACGAGCGGGAATGGTGTTTCGAGTAGGTGTATACTGACCGGAGCCGGAAGCCATTCGTAGGAAGGTCCGGCTATTTCATTTGCCGTCCGCGACGCCGCTCGACGGCGGAGACAAGGCCGCATATCCGTTGTGTCAGGGACCGGGCTCGGCCCCGAGGGAAGGTCCGCAAGCCACTTGAAGAGGAGAGAACATGTCCAAGCCAAATTCGGGAAGCACCATCGGATTGAATCGCCGCCAGGCGTTGCTGTCGGCCACGGCAGGCGCGGTCGCGCTGGCAGGAACGGGATGCAGCCGCGAGGCCGGCTCCGGCAAGGCTTCGGGAGCCAGTTGTAGTACGCCGAGGTCCGCCGTTGCGAACACGCAATACGGCAAGGTGCGGGGCTATGTCGAGGATGGGGTGCTGACGTTCAAGGGCGTCCCGTACGGCGCCCCCACGGGGGGCGAAAACCGTTGGCTGCCGGCCAAGCCGGTCACGCCGTGGGATGGCGAATACCCGGCCCTAACTTATGGCGCCAATTGCCCGCAGCGCCTGCACAACTGGTCGAGCGAACAGACCTTCCTTCAGCAATGGACCGACGGCTGGCAGAGCGAGGACATGCTCAAGGTAAACGTGTGGACGCCCAGCCTGTCGGGCAAGCGGCCGGTGATGTTTTATATCCACGGCGGCGGCTTCACATTCGGCTCGGCCTATGAACTCGCCTCCCAGGACGGGGCACAAATGGCCCGGCATCACGACGTGGTGTCGGTGACGGTCAATCACCGGCTCAACGTTCTCGGATTCCTAGACGTGTCCTCGATCGGCGGGCCGGCATATGCCGATTCGGTGAACGTCGGGATGACGGACCTGGTGGCGGCGCTGCGCTGGGTTCGGGACAACATCGCCAATTTCGGCGGCGATCCGGGCTGCGTGATGATCTACGGCCAGTCGGGAGGAGGTTCCAAGGTGACCACGCTGCTCGGAATGCCGTCGGCCGAAGGGCTGATCCACCGCGCGTCGCCGCAGTCGGGCGGGGGCGGCAACCCCCCGGGGGCCGAGGAGTCCAGGGTATACGCCAAACGCGTGTTCTCCGAGCTCGGCGTCAGGGACATCGCTGCGCTCCAGAAGATGGAATGGGCCAAGTTGAATGAGGCAGCCAATGCGGTGGCGGCCAAAATGAACCCGCCGATGGGCGCCGGCGGGCCGACCCCGGCCCCGGGCACGGCCAAGCCGCGGGTGGGTTCGGGGCCGACCGTCGATGGACGCCTCATCACCATGCGGTCGTTTTTCGACGCCGCGCCGGAGATCTCGAAAAACGTGCCGATGTTGTTCGGCTCGGTGAGCGAGGAAGGCAACTCCATGCTCTCCCGGCCGACGGAAGCCGAGTGGCTGGCGACCCTGACGAAGAACTACGGCGAGGCCAAAGCCAAGGCGCTGGCGGCGGCGCTGAAGAAGGCGCATCCGGAGAAGAGCATCCGTACCCTGTCCTACATGTGCAGCGGCGGCGGGTTGAACGGCCTCAGCATGCGCAACAACGTCACGCGCATGGCGACGTTGAAATACAACCAGAAGGGCGCGGCCGCTTATACGTGGTACTTCACCTGGCAGTCGCCGATGCTGGAAGATGCGGGCGCCTGGCACACGGCCGAGCTTGCCTTCTGCTTCGACAATACCAAGCGCGCCGAGCAGGGAACCGGCAACGGGCCGGAGGCTCAGGCGCTGGCGAAGAAGATGGCGACGGCCTGGGCCAATTTCGCCAGGACGGGCGACCCCAGCCAGCCCGGCTTGAAGTGGGAGCCGTTCGAGCCGGAGCGCTGCCAAACGATGGTGTTCGACAACAACTGCCGGATGGCCGACGACCCGGAAGGCGAGGCGCGCAAGCTCCTACTGGCCTGACAGCAAAAGCTGACCGCGCGGGCGGACCTCCGGCCGCCGCGGCGAAACACGAACGAATGCCGCAGGGGTCTGCCCCCCCCCCGGCCCCTGTGAGTCTGTGCGCCGACGGCAGGAATCCGGGAACCAGCCCCGCTGAAGGGACGCCGGACGCCACACGCAGTCCTCGCGCACCGCATCCGGTGCGCTCGCCGTTGTTTGGCTGGTTCATATACAATGTCTAGGCGCATCCAACGATGCGGCTGGGCTGAGGAGCTGAGGGAGCATGCAGGAAGTCATACACGATGTACTCATCTTCGGCACGGGTCTGGCCGGACTCCGCGCCGCCGCTGAAATCTGCATCCAAACCAAGGGCGCGGCCGACATCGGTCTGGTGTCGAAGGTCCAGATCATGCGCTCGCACTCGGTGTGCGCCGAGGGCGGCACCGCCGCGGTCATGCGTCCCGAGGAAGGCGACAGCCTCGAACTGCACGCTTGGGACACGGTCAAGGGCGCGGACTTCCTGGCAGACCAGGATGTGGTCGAACGCTTCGTCGGCACATCCCCCGATGAGATCCGCTGGCTGGAGCATCGGGGGTGCCCGTGGTCGCGCCGCGAAGACGGACGCATCATGCAGAGGCCCTTCGGCGGGCACTCCTTCCCGCGCGCCTGCATGGCCGCCGACAAGACGGGCTTCTTCGAGATGCAGACCCTCTATGACAGTCTGCTGCGCTACCGCAACTTCCGGCGCTACGACGAGGGCTTCGTCACCAACATCCTTTTGGAGGATGGGCGCTTCGCGGGGCTGACGATGTTCGACGCTCCCACGGGCGAGTTCTGTTTGTTGCGCGCCAAGGCGCTGCTGTTCGCCTCGGGCGGCCTCGGCAACCTCTACGGCTTCACGACGTATTCGCAGACAGTGACCGGCGACGGCCAAGCCATCGCCTTTCGCGCGGGTCTGGCGATGGAAGACACCGAATTCCTGCAGTTCCATCCGACCGGCCTGGTTCCTTCGGGCATCCTCATGACCGAGGGTTGCCGCGGCGAAGGAGGCTACCTTCGCAACAGCAAGGGCGAGCGTTTCATGGAACGTTACGCCGCCAAGATGATGGAACTGGCGCCGCGCGACATCGTTTCCCGAGCCGAGATGACCGAGATACTCGAAGGGCGCGGCTTCCCGGGCCCCGACGGGCTGGACTACATCCAACTCGATCTGACGCACCTCGGCGCGGAGCGGATCAACAAGCGGCTGCCGCTAATCCGCGAGGTGTGTATCAAGTTTTTGGGAATCGACCCGATCACGCAGCCGATCCCGATCCGGCCGGTGGCGCACTACTCGATGGGCGGAATTGAGGCCGACATTAACGGCCGCACCCGGGCCGAGAACGTCTGGGCGGCGGGCGAGGTAGCCTGCCACTCGCTGCACGGGGCCAACCGGCTGGGGTGCAATTCGACGGCGGAGTGCCTGGTGTGGGGCGGGATCACGGGACGCGAGATCGCGCGCTACCTGGCCAGCGAAGGGAAACTCAGCGCGGCGCCGGTGGCGGCCGCCCGGGAAGAGGAGAAGGTCATTTTCGAAGGACTGCTCCGGCAGAACGGCACGGAAAGCCCCGCGCGGATCCGCCGGGAGTTGCGCACGGTGATGGACCGGCACGCGGGCGTATACCGCGACGGCGCGTCCATGCAGACGGGGCTCGACAAGATCCGCGCGTTGAAGGACGCCTACGCGCGCGTGCGGGTAGAGGACAAGAGCCGCATCTACAACTCGAATCTCATACAGACCCTGGAAACGCGCAACATGCTGGACCTGGCCGAGGCGCTGCTGGCTTCGGCGTTGGCGCGCGAGGAATCCCGCGGGGGCCACGCGCGCACGGATTTCCAGACGCGCGACGACGGGAAATTCCTCGCCCACACGATGGCGTACTACACCGGAGGCGCGCCGCGGCTGGACTACAAGCCGGTGGCGATTACGGCGTGGAAACCGGTGGAGAGGAAGTACTGAGGGCAAGGGGGGGCCGCATGGAAGAAATCAAACGGCACGACAACCGCCTCGGAATCAAGGGTTGGTTCGCGGGCGGACGCTGGGGGCTGGAGCGCTACGCCTACATCCTGCACCGCGCGAGCGGGCTGGCGCTTCTTCTCTACTTCCTGATGCACGTGGTCGTCACGAGCCTGCGCGTCAAGGGCATCTACCTGTGGACCGAAGGCGGCTTGCTCGCGAAGCCCATCTTCAAGGTGGGCGAGTACCTGGTGTTCGCGGCGTTCGCCTACCATGCGATGAACGGAATCCGTCTGGTGTTGGTGGAGTTCGGCATCGCCGTGGGCAAGCCCATCGAGCCGGTGTATCCCTACCGGACGTCGGTGAACGTGCAGCGTCCGCTGCTGATCCTGATGATGGTGCTCGCCGCCATACTGCTGGTGGCGGGCGGTCTTGAGGCGCTGCGGCTGACCGAGTAGGAGGAGCGATGCGAGAGACACGATACTGGACCTGGCACATGGCGGCGGGCGTGGTGATTCTGGTCTTGCTCGGCCTGCACATGCTGATCATGCACCGGGGCGGGTATGTTCACCTTTTCGCGCCGCACGCGGGAGGGGCCGTTTCCAGGGACAACAGCCTGTACCGCGACGGCATTCCGTTTTTCACGCTCACCTACATTCTTCTTCTGGGCGCCGCGCTGTTTCACGGTCTCTACGGCCTGCGCACCATTCTGTTCGAGTTGACATTGAAGCCCGCTGTGGAGAAGTTCGTCACGGCCGCGCTGTTCGTGTTGGGAGCCGGGCTGTTCGGATTGGGCACCTGGGCCGCGGTGGGCGCGCACCTGATCGCCACGGCCGGAGGGAGGGGCTAGCGATGGCCGGCAACGTCAAGTTTCACGTGACCCGCTACAATCCGGAGCGCGACGCGGCGCCGCACACACAGACCTTCGACGTTCCGGTGCGCGAGGGCATGACGGTACTCGAGGGGTTGCATTACATCAAGGAGAACCTGGACGCGTCGCTGGTGTGGCGGTATTCCTGCCGCATGGGCGTGTGCGGGTCCTGCGGCATGCTGCTGAACGGCCGGCCGACGCTGGCGTGCAACACCCAGATTCTGCACATCGCCTCGACCGACCTGGCGGTGGCGCCGCTCCCCAACTTCCCGATCCTGCGCGACCTGGCGCCGGATCTCGCCCCGATGTTCGAGAAACATCGGTCGCTGAGTCCGTTCATCGTGCGCGAGGATGAAGCGCAACTGGACGACCCGGCCGGCGAGTTCTACCAGTCGCCCGAGCAACTGGAAAAGTACCTCCAATTCACGTACTGCATCAAGTGCGGGTGCTGCATGGCGGCCTGCCCCACGCTGGCGACCGACGTGCGCTACCTGGGGCCGATGCCGCTGGCCGCGGCGCAACGCTACAACATCGACACGCGCGACGACGGACGGCGCCTGCGCGCCGAACAGGCGGGCGACTCCCACGGAGCGTTCCGCTGCCATTACGCGGGGGAGTGTTCGCGCGTCTGCCCGAAAGGCGTGGACCCGGCCAAGGCGATCCAGCACCTGAAGCGGCAACTCGTGCTCGACTACCTGCACCTGGCGCGCCGGAAGAGGCCCTGCGAGAAGCTGCACGGCCCGGGCGAGGGAAAGCGGCTGGAGAGCGTGCCGGCGGCACCGGCCCGGACGGTGTAAGGCGTCAAGCGCCGGCTTCAGTCTTCCATCTCGATGGTCGGCGGTTTGGGGCCGCCGGATTCCGCGATGCGCGCCACCACCGCCTTGGCCATGTCGAGGAAGCTCGCCGCGTGGCGATCGCCGCCGTCGCGCAGCGCGACGGGTTGCCCGGTGTCGCCGCCCGCGCGGACGGCCGGGTCCAACGGGAGCGCCGCCAGGAAGTGCACGTTCATCATGTCGGCGGTGCGCTCGCCGCCGCCGGAGCTGAAGACCTCGACGCGCTGGTTGCAGTGCGGGCAGATCAGGTAGCTCATGTTCTCGATCATGCCCAGGATCTCCACGCGCACTTGCTGGAACATGTGGATCGCCTTGCGGGCGTCCTCCAGGGAAACGTCGGAGGGCGTCGTCACCACGATGGCGCCCGACAGCGGCACGGTTTGAATCAGCGAAAGCTGCACGTCGCCGGTTCCCGGCGGCAGATCGATGACCAGGTAGTCGAGCCCGCCCCAATCGACGCCGCGGGTGAACTGCTGCACCACGCCGTGCAGCATGGGCCCGCGCCAGATCAGCGGCTTGTCGCCCGGATTCAGGAATCCCATCGACATGAGCTTCACGCCGTATTGCTCCAGCGGCACGATGGTCTCGTCGCGCACGTGCGGCATTTCCTGGATTCCCATCATCAGCGGGACGTTGGGGCCGTACACGTCGGCGTCGAGCAGACCGGTCTTGTGGCCCAGTTTGGCCAGCGCCACGGCGAGGTTCACCGAGACCGTGGTCTTCCCAACGCCGCCCTTTCCGCTGCCGACGGCAATCACGTGAGACACGCCGGGAACCGGCTGTTTGGGCTGTTCGCCCGGTTTGTGGGGGGGAATTACCTACATCCAACCCCAGGGTGAGTTTGGCGTGCCCGCGGAGCGACAAACCGATAAAAGCGCGGCGCAGGAATTTCGGAAACGCGGCGGCGGCGATCATGGCGGCGTTGTCGGTGGACAAGCCCGGCGATGGGAAGTGCACGGGGCAAGCCAGCGCCATCGCGCGCGCCGCGGCGCGCAGGCCCGCGTTGCAGGCCACCCCTCCCGTCACGATGAGCGCGCGCGCACCGTTCTGGTCCACGCTCGCCGCCGCACG
>CAZVIK010000196.1:0-7490 GCA_964627045.1 uncultured Solibacteraceae bacterium
TGCCGGGCCCGTCTGCGCCGCGGCCACCGCGGCCATCACTGCCAGAAGTGCGATGGTCCGAATCATAACTTGGTTCTCCTTGTGGCGTTCCACTACCGGAACAGCCGCGGCGCGAAGTCGCGCAGGTACTGCCGCCATACGATCCAGGTGTGCGCTCCTTCGGTCTCGTAGTACTCATTCTTGATTCCTTTTCGGGTCAGGAGGTCCGACAGGCGTTTGGCTCCGTCCCCGATCAGGGCGTCGCCTCTGCCCACTCCGATCCAGAACAGCTTGACCAGCTTGTTTGTCCGCGCCGGGTCTTCGAAGAACTTGGCGTTGCGCGTTTCGAAATCCGGGTTGAGGTGGGCGTGCCATCCCATGCTGAATACGCCGATGTAGGCGAACTTGTCCATGTTCGGCGGCCCGTTGCGCAGCGTCTCGGCGCCGCCCATCGAAAGGCCCGCCAGCGCCCGGCTCGGCTGATCGGTCCGCACGCGGTAGTTCTTCTCCACGTACGGAATCACGTTCTTGAGCAGGTCCTCGCCGAAGGCGTCGTGGGTCTTTGACATCATCTCGGACATGTCCGGCCGGCCGTCGGCGGCCATGCCCCTCGGTTGCGCCGTCGAGGCACCCGGCAGAGTGACGCTGCCGTTCGGCATAACCACGACCATCGGCTCGGCCTTGCCCGCCGCAATCAGGTTATCCAGGATAAAGTTCGCCCGTCCAATCGCGGTCCACCCCGAGTCCTCGTCGCCGCCCCCGTGCAATAGGTAGAGGACCGGATACCGCGCGTTGCCGGCGCCGTAGCCGGGCGGCGTGTACACGTGCATACGCCGCATCTCGTTCAGGTTGGCCGACCAGTACCACGCCTGGTGCACCTCGCCGTGCGGAACCTGGCGCGCGTCGGCGAAGGCCATCTCCGCGCCCGGCACCACCAGGATGTTCTCCAGGCTGGACGTTCCGGTCTTCACCAGCGGATTGCGCGGGTCCGATGTACGCACGCCGTCGACAGTCAGCGTGTAGGTGTAAAAATCCGGAACCAGCGGCCCCACGGTGAGCGACCACACCCCGCGGTCGTCCTTCTGCAACGGGCCGCCGGTTCCCCGCCCTTGCGCCACCCAGTCGCCCGTTACGCTGACCTCGGCGGCTTTGGGCGCATGGATCCGGAACACCACGCGATGATCCGGCAGAACCTCCGGCGACACGACGTTCACCGCCGCGGCGCGCGGCGGCGCTCCCGCATCGCCACGCGGCGCCTGCGCGAAGACGGTCATAGCCGTAACTGCAACCAGGATTGTGTATCTCATGAGTCTCCTCCCACGTTCATTCCGTGCCCGTGCATCGGCAAAGGCTCTGCCTCTTAGCCGCCCTGGCCACGGCACCGTCCCGCCAACCACGCCGCTATCGGAACAACAGCGGCGCGTACTCGCTTAGGAATAGCCGCCAGATGAACCAAAAATGCGCACCCGGAGCAAGCCGGTAATCGCCGACGTTCAAGCCGACCCTCTTGGCGGTCTCGTACAAGGTCTGGCTGTCCTTCAGGGCAAAATCGGTGGTGCCCGCGCCGACCCAATAGCGCTTCACTCCGCCGGCCTTGACCTTGGTCAAGTACCTCTCCAGGTCCGGCACCTCCACACCAAAGCCCGCGCTAAACACGCCGATGTAGCCGAACAAGCCCGGGTTGTGGTTGGTCGCCAGACCGGTGTGAACGCCGCCCATCGAAAGCCCGGCGATGGCGCGACGGTCTTTGTCCGTGTAGACGCGGAACGTTTTTTGGACGAAAGGAATCACGTCTTGAACAAGACTCTGCGGGAAGGAGCCCTCGTACGCGGGACCTCCGCCGGGGGCCGTGGGAGCCGCGGCACGTGCCGCCGCGGGTGCGCCCGGAGCGCCCGGGCCGCCTCGAGCCGCCTGCTCGGGCGGAGGGGCCGGCGCGACGACCGACTGGCGGGCGGGAGTCGGGCCGTACCCAAACCCTTGCGAAACGATCTGTCCGGGATTGCCGTTGGTCATCACCACCACCATCGGCACAGCCTTCCCGGAAGCGATGAGGTTGTCGATGATGACGTTGGCGCGGCCCATGACGGTCCAGGCATCCTCATCGCCGCCCATACCGTGCAGAAGGTAGAGAACCGGATACCTCGCGTTGCCGGTGTGGTAGCCGGGAGGCGTGTAAACGTACATCCGCCTCTCCTTCAGCTTCAGCGTCGGGGACGGGTACCAAACCGCTTGGACCGTTCCGTGCGGGATGTCCGGGTTGAAGTCCCAGGCTTGGGAGGCAGCGCCGGAGATCATGAGCATGTTCTCGTAGCGGCTGCCGTCACGCTGAACCTCGCTGTTGCCGGGGTCGAGCACCCTGCCGCCGTCCACGTTGAACGTGTAGGCCCAGAGTTGCTCGCCAAGCGGGCCGACCGTCACCGACCAGATGCCCTGGCTGTCCTTGGTCATCGCAATATTGGTCCCGCCTTCCCAACTCCCGTTCACAACCACGGTATTCGCAGCGGGCGCCAACAGCCGAAACGTCACTCTCTTGTCCGGAAGGATTTCCGGGGACACCACGCGCGGCCCCTGCGGAGCGCGGCCCGGCTTCGCCGGCGCCGGCACCTGTTGCGACACAGCCGCGCCCGCCAAAAAGAGCGCCAGTGTCAGCGCGCCCATCGTACATACCGTTCGACTCTTCACGGCCAACCCTCCTCGGTCTGGTAAATGATCTGTCCGCCGAGCCCCGCCATTAGCGGAACAGCAGCGGCGCGAAATCCCTCAGGTTCCGGCGCCACACGATGAACCAGTGGCCGCCGGGGGTTTCGATGAAGTTCAACTTCACACCCTTGGCCAGCAGCGCACTCGACAGCGCCTTATTGCCGGCAATCACCAGGGAGTCCTCCGCGCCACAGTACATCGAAAACAGCTTCAGTTTCTTGTTCGCGCCCGAAATATCCGACATCAGCGCCGGATAGGCGGCGGTCAGATCCGGGGGAGCGCCCGTCGCCGCGCCGCCGCGCGCGCCGCCCACGCCCACCGCCGCACTCAAGGCGACGACATAGTGAAACGTGTCCAGGTGCGCCAGGCCGCTTCGCAGCGTCTGCGCGCCGCCCGCCGAAAGTCCGGCGATCGCCGTGTTGTCCGGTCCGGTCAAAACCCTGTACCGCTTCTGGATGAGCGGCATGATGTCGCCGAGCAGTTCCTTGGTGAAGCCGTCGTCCTGGCCGGGCACGGGGGCCGCTCCGCGAGCCGCCGCAGGTGCCGCACCTGGCGCTGCACCCGGCACCGGGCCCCGCGAGCCCATCGCCCCGGTCCCCAGCGCCGGCTGCTGGAAGATCGACGGCATCACCACGATCATCGGCTTGGCTTTCCCCTCGGCGATCAGGTTGTCGAGGATGTAATTGGCACGGCCGACTTCGGTCCAGGCCACGTCCCAATCGCCCGCCCCGTGGAACAGGTAAAGCACTGGATACTTCTTGTTGCCGGATTCGTAATCGGGAGGTGTGTAGACGCGCAGCCGCCGGTTCATTCCGCCGAGCGTTTTGGCCTCATAGGTCACGATGCGCAGATCGCCGTGCGGAACCGGCTTGGGATCGTAGAACTGCGGGCCGTCACCGGGCACGACCACCTGGCTGGTATAGCTCGAGCTGGGCTTGACGTAGGACGTCCGCTGGTCGTTCACCGTCATGCCGTCCACGGTAAAGCCGTAAGAGTAGATCTCCGGCTCCAGCGGGCCGAGCGTCACGCTCCAGACTCCGTTCTCGCCCTTGGTGAGCGCCGCGGGCGGCTTGGTGCCCATGATCTCGCCGCTCACCGTCACCGCGCCGGCGCTTGGGGCGAGGATCCGGAGCGTTACCGAGCGATCGGGATGGACCTCCGGCGAAACCACCACGGGCCCGCGTCCCATCGCACCGCGCCCCGCCTCCTGGGCGAACGAGGCGGCACATAGTATGACCGCTGGGATTGCCGCGTACATCAATCTGTTCATCGGGACACCTCTATCGTGGAATTCATCCGCTCTCGAACGGCGGGAACCGCCGTGGTTTTCCCCCCCAGCGGTTCCCTCCGAAGGGCAAACGGGCCCACCCTCCCTCGCTGCCGTCCTCTACCTATACCCGAGGCGGATACATGCAGTCCAATATCACTCGCCGCCGCGATTCATTCGGTTTTACGAATCAATCCGCCGCGCGCGTCTTGGGAACACCGCTACCGTCATTATGATCTGAAAGCCGGTCTTCCGGGTGTTTTCCCTTTGGGCTCTTCCGTCGCAGCCGCCCACGGCGGCTGCCGGGCGAGGCAAAGGCTCCGGCGCCCCGCGCGTTTCCCGCCGGCGCACGCTTGCATGGGAGTTCGTGCCGGAGATATGATGCGTGCTGTTTTCACCAATTCAACGTATGGACCTCCGGCAGATCCGTTACTTCGTGGTCGTCGCCGAGGAACTCCACTTCACCCGCGCCGCCGCGCGGCTCGGCATCGGGCAGCCTCCGCTCAGCCAGGCCATCCGCCGCCTGGAAGAAGAGCTGAACGTGCAACTGTTCGATCGCGGGACGCGGCGCGTCCAGTTGACCGAGGCCGGCGCCGCCTTCCTCCATAGCGCTCGCGCCCTACTGAGCCTCACCGAGGAGGCGCGGCTCGCCATGCAGCAGTTCGGGCGCGGCGAGCGAGGTTCCATTCGTCTTGGCCTGACGAGTTCCGCGTCCTTTCATCCGTTCGTCACCCGGGAGATCGGCCGGTTTCGGGCGAAGTATCCCGACGTGGAAGTCCTGTTGACCGAGCGCACCACGTCCGGCCTGATTCCGCGCCTGCGCGACGGCACCATCGATGCCGCCTTCATTCGCCCCGCCGGAGGCGACACCGACGGTCTGTGCGAGCACTTCCTGCTCTACGAAGAGATGCTCATCGCTCTCCCGGTGGCGCACCGGTTGGCAGGAAGACCGCGCATCGCGTTGCGTGCGCTTGCCCGCGAGCCTTTCGTCATGTGTCCGCGCTCGCACGGCAGATCGGTTTACGACGCCATCATCGCCTCCTGCCAGAACGCGGGCTTCAGCCCGCGCGTCATCCAGGAGGCCCCGCAGGCGTCCTCCACGATCAACCTAGTCGCGGCCGGAATCGGCGTGGCCATCGTCAGCGAGGCCATGACGCAACTGCAAGCGCTGGGTGTCGCCTATCGTCCCATCGCCGGCGCCGCCCCGCGCGCGGGGTTGAGCCTTGTGACAGGACAAAGGGTGTCGAAGGCCGTGGACCTGTTTGTGCAGCAGGTCGTCCTGAACTCGAAGCGAGATCCGGCTCTGATCGACGCGCGCCGGCGCCGAGGCAGAGCACCCCCATAACCGGGTCGCGGCGGCGCGCCGCCGAGGCACTCCGCACCAAGCTCACCTGGCGCTGCGACGCGTTACCGGCGCTGCCGGGATCGAAATCGGCCATCAACGAGCGAGGATCTGGCGCGAAAAGAAGGAGGACGGAGCGGTGCATGAGGAACGGGTAGACCAACGGACAGCCCAGAGATTCCGGCACGCTGCCACAGGCCGGGCGACTTCTCCGGCGAGCCGGGACCAGCGGCGCGGAGTTGCACACGAGCGGCGGGCTTGCGCAGCGACGGGCGCGCACGTGGAAATGGCGGGCGGAAGGCCGAAGCGGCGCTCCCGTTCGGTCCATCCGGCCGTGTTTAACAGCCTGTTGTTGTTGCTTTGGTGTGCGGCATTGGCCTGGCCCGCCAGTGTCCGGAGCGTCCGGGTCGTTCGCATCACCGAAAGGGTCAGGATTGACGGCATCCTCGACGAAGCCGTCTGGCAAAGCGTCGATCCGATCGGCGAGTTCGTTCAGACCAATCCCTATCCGGGAAAGGCTCCAACCGAGCGGACCGAGGTTCGACTGGCGTATGACAAAGACGCCCTTTACATCGGGGTGCGCTGTCTGGACCGTGCGCCGGAGAAGCTCCTCAGCACGACCATGGCCCGGGACGGCAACACATACACCGACGACAACATCGAAGTCGTGATCGATCCATTCCACGACCGGCGCAACGGATACTACTTCATGGTGAATCCGGCCGGTTCGATGACAGACGGGCGTATCGTCGAAAACCGGCTCGGGGGCGTCAGTTGGGACGGCATCTGGGACGCCCGGACCCGGATCGACGAGGGCGGGTGGACGCTCGAGATGGAGATCCCTTTCAAGACGCTCTCCTTCGATCCGAACATCACTACATGGGGCTTCAACATCGAAAGGACCATCACGCGAGTCACCGAGGAGTCCCGCTGGGAGGGAGCGACGCTTAACACGCTTATTCACGTCGTATCTCTGGGCGGCGACATCGAGGGGCTGGAAGGCCTCTCGCAAGGCATCGGTCTGGACATCAAGCCCTACGGATTGCTGGGCGTGAACCGGGACGCCACGCGGGCCGACCGGGTGAAGCCGGTCCGTGAAGCCGGGGCCGACGTCTTCTATCGCATCACTTCGAATCTTCTGTCCAGCACTACCATCAACACCGACTTCGCGGAGACCGAGGTGGACACGCGCCAGGTGAACCTCACCCGGTTCTCTCTGCTGTTCCCCGAGAAGCGGGCTTTCTTCCTGGAGGAGGCCGGCGTGTTCCAGTTCGGACTCCCGGGCTCCAGTTCCAGCTTCCTCCCGTTCCACTCGCGCACCATCGGCCTGGTCGGTTCGCGGACCGTTCCGATCCTGTTCGGCGAAAAGGTGACCGGGAAGGTGGGACGGCTGGAAGTGGGACTGCTCGACGTGATGACCCGCGATTCCGACGCCGCGCCGCGCGAGAACTTCTTCGTCGGGCGCGTGAAATACGGGTTCCGGAGGCAGTCTTACATCGGGGCCATCTACACGAACGGAGAACCCACGGGCGTCACCAGGAACAGCATGGGCGGGGCGGATATCGTCCTGGCAACCAGCAATTTCCTGGGAAGCCGCAAGAATCTCGACGTGGCCGCCTACGGCCTCAAGACGAGCACTCCGGGCATTCTCAGCCGGGACTTCGCCTACGGCGGCCAGATACGGTACCCCAACGACCGTTGGAACCTGGGCTACAGTTGGCAGGACGTCGGCGAGAACTTCGATCCGAAGCTCGGGTATGTCCGCCGGCGCGGCGTGCGCGTCAATTCCCTGAACACGCGGTTTGCGCCGCGGCCGCGAAAGAACCGCTACATCCGGCAGGTGTCGGCGGAGTTCAACTTCGTGGACTATTTCAGCAAGCCCCACCGCAGACTGGAGTCGAGCACCGACTCGTTCACACCGCTGGGTATTCTGTTCCATGGGGGCCAGCGGATGAGCTATGCGGTCAGCCGGGACACGGAGCAACTCTTCCGTCCCTTCCGGATCCACACTGGCATACAGATCCCCACGGGGCGGTATTCGTTCACACGCCACACGGCCTCGGTTTCCGGCCCTACCAACAGGCTGTACACCTACAAGCTCGCCTACGACCGGGGCGGGTTTTACACGGGCAGTAGCGACGAAATCACCGGGAGCGTCAGTTGGCGCAAGGGTGCGCGGATGACCACCGGGTTGGAGATGCG
>CAZVIK010000197.1:0-5507 GCA_964627045.1 uncultured Solibacteraceae bacterium
TCGACGGCATCGACGATCACAACATGATCGCCCCACTTCGCGCCGGCTGCAGCGCCGACGATCGCAATATCGCCAGGCTCGAGCGCGCGCGGTTCAACCATGCGCGGAGTGTTGCGCGCCCAGCGCTTCAGGCGATACGTGCTCGCGAAATGCTCGCGCCGCAACTCGAGCTTGACCGCAACCCACGCCGCCGCAGCGAACGCGCCGCACCATGCAAATTGACCGTTGTGTTCGTAGGCGCTTTCCCAGGTCCAATTGAGCCCAGCGGCGGTTCTGATGTAGCTGTCGATCGTTTCCTTGCCGTTCGTCTCGCTGATTCCGCGTTCCCATTCTGCGATCGCGCGCGCTCGCGCGAGCAGTCCAGGTTTCGGCTCGGCTCGTCGTCGTCTCATGCTGCGCCCCCTGCCCGTTCTGGATGCAGATCGATAACCTCGGCGCCTTCTTCGGTTTGCGTTGCGGCTACAGGTCGACGCACGAGCGATCCAAGCTCACCGACGATCCGACCGACACCCCACACGACGACACCGACGACTAGCGCCGCCTCGAGCAGCAATCGCGCCGAGCGCGAGCTATCGCCACCTTCGACAACGAGGCCGAAAGCGGCCGAGCTTGCGAGCAGAGCGCCACCTATTCGGATTGCTCGGCTCACGCACCACCCCCACGCAGCGCGAGCACGGTTCCGAATCCAAGCCCGACCACAGTTGAAACGACGAGGCCTGCGACGACCCACGGACGCGCGCGACATTTGCGCCGCTTGCGACACTTCCAAAGCGCGAATCCAGCACCGCTCGCAACCACGCCAGAGACGATAGCCCCCGCCAGCAAAGCGCCACCACTACTCGGAAGCTCGGTGCTCGTCGCGGCAGTGGTCAAAGCGCCGCCAGCGCTCGAGCCCCACGAAGACGCGGCCCCGCCGCTCGTCGTCGTCGTCGATGTGCCGCCGCTCGTCGTCGTCGTCGATGTGCCGCCGCTCGTCGTCGACGGTTGTTCGCGAATCTCGGTTCCACCGACGACGATCGGCAACACGCGCCCGCCGAAGATGCCCTGCCACAGTTCCTCACCGAGCCCCGAGGCGCTAACGGTCTCGTCGGCGTACAGATCGATCCGTAGACCTCGAGGTTGGACGAGTCGAATCCAGTCGAGTTGCCACGGCAGACCGGGCGGCTCATTCCAGCGCGCCGAGCCCCCGATCGGTTCGCTCGTCACGGTGCCACCGCGCAGTGCGACAGCAGTTCGGATCTGTTGCTCCAGATCGGCAGGTTCGCCGGCTGCGATCACTGCGTAGTGTTTCACTGTCAACCCCTCAGCTCGCGACACAGCAAGACGCGCGCGCCGCTCTGCCCGAACGACCAGCACCCCAGCTTGAGGCGAGGCCCGATCAACAATTCTGCCGATTCGCGCTCGTCGGCAGCTTCGAGCGCGGCCCAGACGAGCAGGCCCGTTGCGACCGCGAGCCCGGCGATCAAGATCGCCGCCCTCACAGCAGGTATCCCCTGGTCTTGCGCCGCTTCTTGCCGTTCTTCTTGCCTCGACGCATCCACCACCACAGACCGATCCCGCCAGCGATCATGACGCCAGCGATCATCGCAAAGCGAATCTCGTCGCTGCCCTCGGCAGTCTCAAGCGGCGTTGCGGTCAGCAGGTCCACATCTGCGCCGCTGGTCATCGTGCTTGCGTCCATCGTTGTACCCGTGAGCGTGCGAAACGCATCGATCTTGCGATTCGCGGTCGTTGTTCCAAGAGCCATTAGCGCAGCCTCCACGGCAGCTCGACCAGCGCAGGGGATGGTCCGGCCAGGCGTTGCCGGAAGCGCACTGGCGCACCGCAGCGCGGTCGATAGGTGAAGAAGGCGACACCGTTGTTCCGCGTGCGGTTTAGCAACCAGCTCGCGAAGCTCGCCCGCACGGGTCCAACGACCGAATCAAGGACGACGATCCCGCCGTTGCTCGTCACGTAGGGTCGGCCGACGACGATTCGCCGCTGATTCGTTCGGCACCAGACCGAATTGCAGCGCGTTTCGCCCATGGCTCGTCTGCGTCGCGTGGCAAGCGCGTAGGGTGGCGCAAGTGGATTCACTGATAGACCCCCGTTGTTGACGTTTCAATCGCTTTCTGCTGCTTCGCGCGCGTCCAGGCAGCCTGCACCGCGAACGCGATCGCAGTGAGCCCCGCCGAGACGACGGCAGCTCCGAGCGCGAAACCGATCCCCTTCCACACGTTCTCGCTCAGCGTCGATCGGGCCACGGCAAAACCCCCTCGCGGCTCACTGCCGCGCGCAACAGTCTGTGCAGGACGCGCAGCGCAGCGACGCGCTGTGCGCCAACGAGACGGCGCCCGCATTGCGGGCAGCACTTCAGCGCCGCCGCTTGCGCTTGCGCCGCTTCTTGCCGCCCCAGATTAGCCACGCACCACCCGCGAGCGCCGCTGCGCCAACCGTCGCTGCTCCTGCCCAACGTGCCCATCTCGGAACCTTCCCCCAAAGGCTTGAGCCCGCTACGCCAGGCGCACCGCTCGAAACAGCAACGGCACCAGTCGTCTCGGGCCAAACAAGCGCCGTGCCCCAGTCAAGATCGCCTTGCGTTGGCCAGGCGTTGATCTCGCCCTGGAATTCAGGCCAGGTCCGAATTGCCTCGGAACGATCGGCCTTGCCGTTGTTGTCCCACCACGCCAGGAATCGTTGCAGGCCAACCGCCTCGCCCTCGGCGTCAACCAGTCGTCGTAGCTCGTCGTAGTCCGGCCCACTGTTGCGCGCGCGCACGGCTGCGCCGAGCAGACCCTTGCTCTTGTAGCCTCGACTCTGCATCCAGCTCATAGGCCCCGAGACGTGCGACCACCATTCGGCGAGGTAGACGCGCTGCACGTCGCCGCGCACCGCTATCTGATACCAGCCGGCAGTAAACCACTCGGCGCCGTCTGGCAGATCCTTTCGGCCCCTAAAGGTCTGCACGAAAGCTGTCGATGCGCCTAGCTGGGCAAGCTCACGGCCCTTGTCGCCCCAAGCCCAGACAGCGACCTCGGGCAACTGCGTAGCGATCGCGGTGAGCAGACGCGCCACGTTGTCAACGGTGGACATATGCGCCCAGCCCAGCTCGAGCCAGCCGTTGATCTGGCAACTGATGCGCGTGCGACTCCACTTCTGCGTTTTCGGGTCGAAACCGCCGACGAGTCGAACGATCGCACCGAGTAGCGAGCCCTCGGTGATGCGGGCCAGTTCTGGATCGCGCACATTCCAATCGCGCGGGCATTGCTCGTGGTCGTTGAAAACCAGTTCGCACGGTGGAATCGGGTGCAACGGCTCAGTCATGGTGCGACACTCCAAGGTCGAAGGCGAGCAGCACGGCGAGCAGCGCATCGGGCGGCGGTTCGCGACCGGCTTCGAGGATTCGCGCGTCTAGCACCTCGCGTGGAAGCGCCGCCAACGCGCGCATCCGCTCGGTGACGAGTAGTTCAGCCTCGCTCGGTCCGCTGCGTTCCTCGGTGCCGCCTTGCTCTTGTTCGGCTGCAGCGACGAGCGCAGCGATCCGTTCGGCATACTGACGCCGAAACACTGAGCCGACCGTGCGCCCGCCATACAGCCAGGGCTCGTTGCGCTGGGCGTATTCGCACAAGTCAAACTGATGCTGACGATCGCGACCGAGCAAGATCGCTTGCTCGGCGCAATGCGTTAGGTCAGCTCGGCTAAAGCGCTTCCGTTCGTGCTGCTGCTCCATCGTGGTGCCCTCGTCGTTGTTTCGGTTAGCACACCACGTCGCGGAAGAAGGAGCGGATCACCGCACGCACCCCGTACTGATCGCCGACGCCGCCGACCATCGTTCCGGCAAAGTCAAAGGCGAACGTCGTCGGATTGTAGGGCACGAATTCTTCGCCATCCGGCAGCCAGAAGCCGCCAAGCGCCGGCTCGAGCGCGCTCTTGCTCGCGTCCTGCGCGTCGCCGACGTTGAGCGCCACTTGCCAGCGGTCCTCGGTGCCAATCTGGATGATCCGAAACTCCAGATTCTGCGCCGATTCCTTGATCGCCGTGTCGCTCAGACCACCCGCGATCTTGCGCACCAGGAAGTCTACCTTGATCCGGTAGATGCCGCGCCCGATCGCCTCGGTCTCCCACTCGGAAGGCATGAACTTGCCGAGGGCTTGCGCCGGCAGCAGATCCGGGCCGACCTGGAACGAACCAGCGACGGGCAGGATCACCTCGGGTGTCGTGAGCGCGACGCTCGACAGCTTGCCGGTCTGCGGGCTGCGTCGGATTCCCTTGAAAAGCCAGCAGAGGTAGCGCGCAGCGTCGCTCGGAATCGCGACGACACCCGCACTGGCGTTGAGCATCACCGGGCTCGAGCACGACGGCCCAGGACCGTTGACGAATTCCACGATCGCCGGAGCTTCGCCCGCACCGTTGTTCTGCACTCGCTGAAGCACGCGCCCGCCGCCCGTGTAGGGCATCAGTCCGTTACCCATAGCCGTTTCCTCCATTGTGGCGAGCGCCCGCCCGCCCGTGTTGCTGCACCGTCTTGCTTGAACGCCGAACGTCTCAGCGCCCACCCGTCTTGCCCTTCGCGTAGATCGTGAGCGCCGCGATCGTGGTAATCGCGACGACGGCAGGGAAACTGATCGCGATCGCCGCGCCGATCGTGATTCCGCGCGGCCTGCCGAAATCCCACGCCAGGAACGTTCCGAACGTGTTACGCACCACCTGCAAGCGCTTGCCGCGTTGATAGCCGAAACGCCATGGCTCGCGCAGCGCAGCCCAGAAGTCCGCGCTTTGCGGCGTGTAGGCGCTCAGGCAGGATTCGTCGCCGGAACGCATGCAGGTTTCAAAGCCTGCGAAGCTCCCGCTTGCCGTCGTGCTCGTCTGCATTAGTGCCCCCGTGCGAAGGTAGCGCACGATCGCGCGTGCGCGCGCCAGCCAGTCACCCCGAGCGGGGCTCGCAAGCCGGCCGAATTGATCCAGGTCGCTTGTGCTTTCACCTGCACTGTTGATCGGAAGCCCGACGCAATATCCAGCGTCGCGCACCTTCTCTACGTTTTCGGGTTTCGGCGTCGCGTTGATCTCCCAGCAACGACCAGCTTCGCGCCAGAACTTCTGGAATCCGCCGTACACCGCATTAAAAGCGGTTGCATCACCGGCACGCAAAGCAGCAACAAGCACAGCTCCGCACCAATAGGCGCGCAGCGCCATGCCATCCATTGCCGATGGGTCGGTCTGTGCCATTCCGACTGCGCCGTCAGCCGCCTTCAGACGTTCTAGCTCGTCGCCGGTGAGGCCTGCTTGAACCCAAGTGCAGAGCGCCGCAGCAAGCGCACCAGGCCCGAGCAGTTCGTAACCTGCTGGTGGAGTCGGCATCGCGCTTGCCTGCTGCCAAGCTTTGCCTTGCAGGATCAATGCGCCGAACGGAAACCAGTCCGGCAGATCGGCGTTCTTGATCGGCGTCTTGTCGAGCGCAGTCCACGTCGCATCGGTGCCGGGAAACACCTCGCCGTGCAGCTCTCCACCCTTTTCAGCCCTGAAATCAA
>CAZVIK010000197.1:5517-6182 GCA_964627045.1 uncultured Solibacteraceae bacterium
CCGCCATCCCCGGTAGATCAAAGCCAAGGCTTGCGAGCAGACCTATCGAAAGATCGGCCGTCTCTTTGATCTCGCCAATAAGCTCGGCGCCATCTGCGATGCCCTGTTGATATTCTTGGATTTTCTCTTTGGCCAGATCCGTCCAGTCAGCCACGGCCCTTTCTCCTTCTTCGTGCGAACCAGACTAGCAGCCCAACGACACCGACGCCAGCGGCTAGTGGTATCCATCGACGAGCGGTTGTCGCGCGCTCAGGAAGTGTCGCGACATTCGGATCGGCAAGTCGTACCCAAGCCGCACGCACCTCGGAATCGCTGAGGCTCGAAACGCCAAGTCGTTCCGCTAATGGCTCGATGCGTGCGAGACCGCCGAGCGCAGCCGACACGACACCACCCGAGGCAGCCAGCACAAGGACGCAGGCGTTAGCAATGGCAGCCCTGCGTTCGCGCGCTCCCAGGTCCTCTAGCGATTGTGAAGCACTGGCGACGCCGAGCCGAGGATCTTTCAGTTTGCCGATCCGTGCCACTTCGACCGGGCCGAGACCAGCAGCGGCAGCGAGCAGAAACCAGCGCGTTACGATTTCCTGCGAGACCGGGACCCAACGTGGAATGTCGCCGACACGGCGCCCGAAGATGGATTCTTCGGGCCAGTACCAGCGATCGCCCCA
>CAZVIK010000197.1:6192-7437 GCA_964627045.1 uncultured Solibacteraceae bacterium
GGTCGGTCCGCGTAGCGCGGCAAGCACTCGCGCTCGATCTTCTCGCGTTCGATCGGCGTGCGCGCTCGATTCGCGCGCCAGAACGCAAGCAATTCTGCCTCGCTCGCTGTGCTGGAAATCAAACCCTTCTTGCGGTCGATGTGATAGCCAAACCCCGGATGATCGGTCGTTTTCCAGCGCTCGAATTGCTCGCGTTCTTCGGCCGCGGTTGCTGGTGCCCACCGCGAGAAACACAGACACCCGCTCGGCTCGTTGTAAACGGTTGCGGTCGTTCCGTCCGGCAGTTCGCATTCCGCTTTCAGCGTGACGACGCCGACCGCAGGTTGCGAGAGCGCCGCCACCACCGCACCGACAGCTCCACCGACGACAGCTCCGACCGGCCCGAACGTCGCTCCCAGGGCCGCGCCTGCGGCAGCCTGCTCGAGTAGCACCGTTGCGCTGTCGAACCACCCCGCCAGCCCAGCAGCGGCGAAGACGGGTCTGCCCTGCTCGAGCGCGGCGCGTGCTTCCGCACGTCCCTCGCTCGCACGCTCGATCGCGCCCTCCAGCGTGCGCCAGGTAGCGCGCGCGGCGTCGATCGTCGGGCTGATGTCGATTGCATCGCTCATGCGAAGCCCGCTCCGTCGTCGTCGTCGGCTGCGCGCAGGTCAACGATCCGAGCGTTGCCAGGTATCACCCTGACGGTGCGTGCGTAGGGTACGCCAGCAGCGGTCTGCTGCTGCCAAAGATCGCGCTAGGCTGCGTCGGTCGGCTCGTCTTCGGGCTCGTCTTCGGGCTCGTCTTCGGGCTCGTCTTCGGGCTCGTCTTCGTCGTCAGGGTCCTCAGTGAAACGCACGCGGCCGTCGAGTAGAAGCTCGCCCAGCTCTTGCCAGCGCAACCGGCGACCATCGCCCGCAATCCAGTAGAGGCGAGCGACCCCGAGCACGAGCGCGACCAGATCGATCGGCAGCGCTGCGCGCCGCTCGACAGCGAGCTTTCCCGCGCGGCAATAGGGGCATTGACGATCGCCCGTTGGCGGCGGTTCACCAGCCACGATGGCGCTTGCGATGGTGCGCAGCTCTACGCCACGAGCGCGCGCTTCGAGCGCTCGCCGCACCTCGCCTAACGCCTTCGCGGTCAGGTCGAGCACGGGTTGCGGCGTCGGCGTACAGCCCTCGGCCGAGCAGTATGGGCACGCGATCTTCAATATCCGACCCCTTCTTCACGCCGTGTGCACGCTTGGCATTGATAGCCCTTGCGCGCTTC
>CAZVIK010000198.1:0-4723 GCA_964627045.1 uncultured Solibacteraceae bacterium
AGATCACGTCCGGGCGGTACCGCCGGATGATCCACACCACGTCGCCCAGGATGGCCTCGCGGCCCCATTTCTCGAAGGTCTCCTCGGCGCTCTTGGAAAACCCGAAGTCGATGGCGCGGGTGAAGAACTGTTCGGCGCCGTCGATACGCCGCGCCGCCAGCATCTCCTGCGTGCGGATCACGCCGAGCAGTTCGCCCTGCTCGCTTCCGATGAGGTTCTGGCCGCCGTCGCCGCGGGTCAGCGAAAGGTAGGCGGAGCGCACCTTCCGTCCCTTGGCCATGTAAGCCAGCAGCGCCGCGTTTTCGTCGTCCGGGTGAGCCGCGATGAGCAACATGCTGCCCACCACGTTCAGCCGCTCCAGGGCCAGTTTGGTCCGCGCCGCCCCGGAAAGATCCTTCTGGCCGGCGGCCGGGAGCGACAGCAGACATATCACCGCCGCCGCGCTCGCCCAGCGGCGTGCCGCACGCAATGTCGTCGGCATGGCCTTACTTCACGGTGAACGGAACCGACGCCGCGACGTGCTCCCACTCCAGCAGCAGCGTGCCCGCGTTGGCGCCCGTTCCGCTCAGAGTATATTTGAGAGTCTCCACCTTCGCCGCGGGCTTCGCCATGTCCATCGGGACGCGGCCAAGATCCTGCGCCGGGTCGTAGGTAAGCCCCCATTGGCCCGTCTGCTTATTGACGATGAGTTGCCACGGCGTGACGTTCACAAGAACGTACAACGTGTAGTCGCCCGGCGGGACCGTCAACCCCTTGATGGTCAACTCGCCGTCGGTGTGCAGCGCGGTCGCGGAGTTGGCGCCGGCCCGCCAGACGGGGTAGTTCTTCTCCTTGCTGAGCAGGCCGCCGTCGCCGAAAATCTGCCGGTCCTTCACCGAAGGCGCAGAGTATTTCACAGTGATGGCTTTGCCCGCGATGGTGACGTCCGCTTGTGCCGCGGGACTGGCCGGGGGACCGCCCCGGCGGGGTGTCTGGGCCAGCGCCACACAGGTGGCGGCGGCGAATACAGCAAGAGACAAGAACGGCTTACGCATCGTTTTTCCTCCTCTGGCGGGGTCGTCCGGAGCGTTGGAGCGGCCCCCGCTATATGGAGACAATAATACCGCGCTTCCCCCAGCCGGCGTGACGGCTTCAGAAGGAGTGGCGTCCGGCTTCCAGGGCGGCCAGCAGGCTGGCGATGCGCGCTGCGTCCTCGCCGCGGCCCTCTTTCTCGAGGTTCCAGCGAAGACGGCCGATCCAACTCGCGATGCTTGTCCGGTTGGCTTGGGAAAGCCGGGCGGCTTCCTCCAGCACGCGCCGTCCCACCTCCGCCCGAACCTCGCCGTTCATCCCGCCCAGAAGGCCCAGGACGAGCGGCACGAAAAACCCGCGCACGTCCGCCTCCGCCTCCAGGTACGGCCCGATGCCGGCCACCGCCCGCGCCAGCGGCGCGGTCACCCGTTTCTGAAGCACCGCCAGCAGGTGCGTCAGGACCAGGGCGCGCTGTTCGCGGCCCAGGAACGCCATGTCGCCGCCGCTGAAGAAGTTCACCTGGTAGGTTTGGACGACGTATTCGCTCTCGTTCTCGATGACGTCTACAAACCGCCGCGCCACCCGCCGCTTGAGATCCTCGGGCGCGGCGTCAAACGCCAGCCGGAAACACCGGGCCAGGCGGGCGAGCACGGCCGGGTCGCTTCCGTCGTCCTGCTTGGCCGCGTCAAAATACGCCTTGGGGAGCGATTCCAGCAGCAGCCGCTCAGTCTCCGCCCGGCTGATCTTGGTGACCAGGTGCCCCAGAATTGCGGCCGAGGTGGGGTCCGAGAGAACCTTGGCCACGGCCTGATCGGCGGTGTAGTGGAAGCGCTCCCGGCGGCGGGCCGAGACTTCGTTGATGACAATCTCCAGCAGCGCCTGCGCGATCCGCGCGCTGGTTTCATCCGCCTGCGCCGCCGTTCGGACGGCCTCCGACGGACTCAGGAACTCCTCGTAGGGCCGCAGGAACCCCGCCAGGTCGACGGTTCGCTGCGACAGCACCCCCTGTTCCCGGCACACGGCGAGCAGTTCGGCCAAGCCGAGCCCCCCGGCGCCGCCGGCGAGCCGGCCCTCGCCGGACAGGTAGTCCCAAAGCGTCGCCTGGATCAAGCTTCCGGCGATGACGTGCGCCGCTTTCCAGGCGCCCGCCCTCATACACGCGATCAGTTCCTCGGCGTCCCTTTGCAGGCAAGCCCGCATTTCGTCCGAGGCGATGAACTCGAAAGTCGCCACGTCACCTCACGGGGTCTACAACTCGTTCGGCAATGGTTTTACTTCGTCCAGCCCCGCGGCCAAAGCCTCCAGTTTTTGGACCGCCGCGCGCAGTTCTTCCCGCCGGCTGATCTGCTCTTGCGCCGCGGCGTGCAACGCGCGGATCACGTCGGCCTGGGCGTCCAGGCGGGCCCGTCCAGCCCGCACGGTCTCTTCGACGGCGGCGAAACCGGCGCTCAGCTTCTCCACCGTTTCGCGCACGGCGGCCAGCCCGGCCTCCAGTGCCTCGAAGCGTTGCACCACCGCTTCGTCCCGCGCACCGGCGGCCGCACGCTGCCGGCCGAGTTCGTCGGTCATCGAAGACAGAGCGTCTCCCTGATCGGCCACGGCCCGGCGGATCTGCTCCTGTGCCTCGGCCGCCGCCGCCGCGCCTTCCCGCAATCCGGCCACTTCCGCCGCCAGCGGTTGCAGCCCCTCAACCGTGCGTGCCACGCCGGTGAGCCCGGCTTCCACCTTGGCGATCTGCGCGCCGGCGGTTCGTGCGGACTCCTCCACCGAGGCCCGCAGAATGGCGATCAGGTTTCGCCCGATGGCCTCCGCTGCCCCCTCCACACTCGCCGTTGCCGCCGGGTTCGCTTCGCCGGCGTCCACCGGCAGTCCGCTGGATTCCGGTGTCGGCGCCAGGGCGACTCCCTCGGGAACCGGGAAGGTGCGCCAGCAGGAGCGGCATTCGATCCTCGCGCTGGCCGCGGGCGATCCTTCGCATCGGAAGTCGCCCGAGAGCATCAAACGCCCCGCCCCATCCATCCCGCGCACCTCGCGGCACACGATTCCTTCCGCCAGATAGTTGAAACCGAAGGACCCGAGCGGGGGCTTGCTGGTTTCCGGGGTACCGTCGTGGCCGCAGTGCGGGCACACCAGCTTGTTGCCTGTCACATCCGCCTCCTTACTGGAATTCACAGGCAGTGTAACAGGCGGAACCCGTCCGCCGGTGGGAATCAGACCACCGGTTGTACTAGACCGTGCAGGTTTCGATACCTAGTACGCCGGTATGGGGTCAGCGGGCCGCAAAGAAGGCGTGCGCCCGGCGAAGACGCTCTTTGGCCGGCGAATCCCCTGGCGCGCCATGGTCCTTGGACTCGGCCAACAGCGATTCCACGGCGTCCGGGCCGATGGGCTCGCCGATCAGGTAGCCCCGTACCTGATCGCAGCCCACCCCGCGCAAGGCTTCCAGTTGCCACGGCGTCTCCACGCCCTCGGCCGTCACCGACAGCTTGAGACTGTGCGCCAGAGCCACGATGGCGCGAACCAGGGGCATCGTGTTGGGGTCGCTGTCCACCTCCCGCAGGAACGAGCGATCGATTTTCAGCGTGTCCAGCGGCAGCATGCGAAGGTAGCTGAGCGAGGAGTACCCCGTGCCGAAATCGTCGATCGCCAGGCTCACTCCGATGGATCGCAGCCGCTGCATCTGGCGCACCGACTCCTGTACGTCCCTCACCACCACGCTCTCGGTCAGTTCCAACTCCAGCAGCGCAGGGTCCAACCCGGTTTCTTTCAGCGCCAGGTCGACGCTTTCCACGAAACCCTTCTTGGTGAACTGAACCACCGAGACGTTCACCGCCACCTTCGCCCGCACCTGCGGAAACCGCCGTTGCCACTCGGCGCGCTGCCGGCACGCTTCCCGGACCACCCACCCGCCGATGGGCACGATCAACCCGCTCTCCTCAGCCACTGGAATGAACTGCGCCGGGGAGATCGGGCCCAGCTTGGCGTGATTCCACACCAGCAGCGCTTCCAACCCCGCCAGCCGCCCGTCAAGATCCACCTGCTTCTGGTAGCGCAACTGGAACTCGTCGTGTTCCAAGGCGCGCCGTAGCGCGTTCTCGATTTCCAGCGATTCCAGCGCGCCCGCCCCGATCTCCGGCAAGAACGCCTGGAAGTTGTTGCGGCCCAAGTTCTTAGCCCGGTACATGGCGCTGTCGGCGTTCCTCTGGAGCGTCGCCGCGTCGCGCCCGTCGCGAGGGAAACTGCTGATTCCGATGCTGGCGGTCACGAACAACTCGTAGCTCCCCACATAAAACGGGGCCTTCAAGGCGTCCAACAGCTTCTGCGCCACTTTGTGCGCGTACTGTGCGTCGCGCAGCTCGGTAAGGACCACGGTGAACTCGTCCCCGCCCATCCGCGCCAGCATGTCGGTCCGGCGCAGGCAGCCTTCCAGCCTCCGCGCCGCCTGTTGGAGCAGCGCGTCGCCGACGGCATGCCCCAGGGTGTCGTTGATCTGCTTGAACCGGTCCAGGTCGATGAACAGGACACTGACGTTCCAGCCCTGCGCGCGCCCCTGCGCCAAAGCGCGATTCAACCGGTCTTCGAACAGCGCGCGGTTGGGCAAACCGGTGAGCGCGTCGTGTTGCGCCTGGTGCGCCAGTTTCTCGGTTAGCTGCCGCTGTTCGATCGCGATGGCGGCCAGACGGCTGGCCTTGCCGATCATCTCAACCTCGGT
>CAZVIK010000198.1:4733-7384 GCA_964627045.1 uncultured Solibacteraceae bacterium
GGTCTCGTTGGGCTTGCGGTTCACTCCGCATTGGACCGCGAACGCCCCCAGGACTGCCGTCGAACCGGAAAGAATCGGCGCGCTCCAGCTCACACCCAGATGCCTCCCGGGAAGAACCTCTCGAAAGCGCGCCGCCGGTGCGCCACCCGGCATGGGTGGCCCGGGCTGGAGTCCCTGGACGTCCTGCAACGCATCCGGGGACAGCTTGGCGCCGGCCGCCGGGGTCAATTGCCCGTCCCGGAGCAGCAGCAGCGTGCAGCGTAGGTCCGGGCACTGGCGTTCCACCATCTGCACCAGGTGTGAGAGCACGTTCTCCAGCGGCTCGTTCCGCGCCATCAACTCAAGCACCCGGTTCCGGTCGCGCTCCAGGTCTTCGGCCTGTTTCCGATGCGTGGTCTCGCGCTGCACCGCCACCCAGTGTGTGAATTCACCGTCTTCCCCGGTGATGGGCACGAAGTTGACGTCCACCCAATAGGCCGACCCATCGCTCCGGTAGTTGACCAGCTCCACCCGGACCGCCTCCCAACTGGAGAGCGCCTGGCGCACCAGGTTCAACTGGTCGCGGTCGGTCTGCGGCCCCAGCAGGATGCGCGGCGTGCGCCCGACGGCGTCTTCGGCGGCGTATCCCGTCATCCGGCAGAAGGCCTCGTTCACGTACACGATCTTGCCGCCCAGATGATCCCCATCCTTGGCCTCGGCGATGAGTACGGCATCGTTGGCGTTCACCACCACCGATTTGAGAAGCCGCAGGTCCGCCTCCGACACGCGCTGGCGGGACGCCGCCCGCGCCACCCCGATCACGCCGTGGGGCCGCCCGTGGCGGAACAGCAGCCTGCTGGTCACCTCCAGGCGAACCCGCCGGCCGTCGCGCCGCAACAGGTCCACCTCAAACGTCGAACGGGCTCCGCTGCCGAGGGTGTTCGCCGTCATCCGCCGGCACACCTCGGCCGACTCCGGCGTCAGCAGATCCGCCATCCGCATCGAGCGGAGTTGCGCCCGGGCGTACCCGGTCACCGCTTCCGCCGCCCGGCTGACCGACGTGATGCGTCCCTCCAGGTCCTGGATGTAGACCATGTCGGCGACGTTTTCCACCAGGTCGCGGCAAGGCCCGGCCTCCAGCGAATCCGGCTCGCCGGCGCTCGCGCCCAAAAGCGCGAGTTGGCTGGACAACACGTCGATCAGAAGACCCACAATCGCTCCCTACTGGACCAGCGGCTCGCGCGGACCCGCCGGCGGCGGTGGATCACCGCCTTCCCGGATCTCCATGCGCAGCACTTCGAACGCCAGCGCCGTGTCGGCGGTGGATGGATCGCCCACGCGTACCACGCGCGCCTGGCACTCCAGAACCCGCGGCGAGAAGGCCGGGTTCGGCGGAAGGTCGATCTCTACTCGCGCCTGTTCCCCGATCTTGGGAAGTTCGCCCGTCACCTCTACCTCGGGGAAACGGACGAGCATCCCCGTGCGGCTCACGTTGCTGGTCACCCCCGCCGCCTCTCCGGCGGCCTCCGCCACCCGCACCACCCGGCACGGGCGCGTCACTTCGTGTCGCTGCGCTTGGCGGCGGTCGAGGCTGCTCTGGTCTTGCTCCGCGCTTTCATTCGGCATGTATATAGCATAACTGTACTTAGGCGAATTACAAGTCCAAAATCGAAACGGTACGGCCCTCCGGTACGATGCTAACTTTAGTTAATTCCTTCCCTCCGGCAACCCAAATCCGGCTGGAATGTTAACTTTCGATATGAGAGTCCCAGCGACGCATCGCCGCCGGCGGAGGCAGACGGTAATGCCTTTTCGCGCGCCGCAGACGGACTCACGGCACGCTTTCCCGCCGGGACACTCCGGCGCCCGACGGCTCCCGGACCAGGCGCCGCGCTTCGGCGTCCCAGCGCAAGACCGGTACGGTGCGGTCCACCGGCGCGGCGGGA
Source organism: uncultured Solibacteraceae bacterium (assembly GCA_964627045.1). Classification (GTDB taxonomy): domain Bacteria; phylum Acidobacteriota; class Terriglobia; order Bryobacterales; family Bryobacteraceae; genus CAZVIK01. Next base: position 6,659 of record CAZVIK010000198.1, read on the forward strand.
TTCACGACGGCGTCCGGCGCGCGGCCCCGTGAGTTGAGCCGCATGCACTCGACTAGACCGTTGGACAAAAAGTACACGCCATCGACATGCGCGGGCACTCCCTCGATCACCGCCGGGCGGCCGGCCTCGGCCGCCAGCATCACGGTCGCTTCCCGGCACGTCCGTTCGGCCAGTCTCGCCGTGGATTCCCACGCCCCCAACTGATGGCGTAGCGCCCCAAAGTGGAACACCGCCAGCGCCGCCGCCACCGCCGCGCGCCACCGCCGCGAGGACAACCCCGCCCAAGCCACGCCGGCGAGTAACGCCAGACCCACCGTCGCCAGGTAGTACACCCGCGATCCCGCCAGGTCCACGCCCACCAGCGCCAAAGGCAGCACCGGCAGCAGCGCCGCCGCGACGAAACCCAACGAACACCCGACCGCCCGGCGGTCCGCTCGCGCCGCCGTCAACAACGCCATCGCGCCGGCCGCCAGCGCCAGCGCCGCGCCCAACCACGGCCCCGGACGCCACGCCCAGTTTACCGGGAAGAACAGTACCGCCCAGGCCCGCCAGCCGAGCGCCTTCAGCGTGCTCAGTGCGCCCATGTTCAGAAATAGGGACTCTCCGGAACCGGCCGCGGCATAGCCTCCCAGCCCGCCCAACACCTGCCAGCGCCACGCGAACATCGCCGCCTCCAGGGCCAGGAATGGAACCAGGGCGCGCACGGCCGCCGCAAGTGGCCGCCTT
>CAZVIK010000199.1:0-7285 GCA_964627045.1 uncultured Solibacteraceae bacterium
CGCCGCCATGGTGGATCTTTGCCGCGCCCGCATCGGACGGGCGGCCGCGCGCGTCGAGTTCCTGGTCGCCGATTTCCAATCGATCCCCGAGGAGCGCATCGGGCGCGCATCGGCCGATGTGGTCTTCTCCGCGTTCGCGCTGCATCATCTGACCCGCGACGCCAAGCGCGATCTGATCGCCAGGGCGCTCGGGTGGCTCAAGCCCGGCGGTTGGTTTTTGAATGCGGACCTCGTCGTCGCCAGCGACCCCCGCGTGGAGCAAAGGATTCAGGCGCTACGCGAGACGGGCATTGTGAGCCGCGCCGCGGGCGATCCGCGCTTCCTTACCCGGGAATCGACCCGCGCCTACCTCGACCGGCTGGAAGCCAACGAGCGCGATCAACCACAGACTCTGGACGACGACCTCGCGGTTGCCCGCCAAGCCGGCTTGCAATCGGTCGAAGTGTTCTGGAAGGAGTACCGCGAGGCTGTGTGGGGCGGACCGAAGACGTAGGCGCCGATTCATGGGCGCGCTGGTGGGCCGGAGTCGGGAGGCTGAACGTGGGCAAGACGGCCCACGTGGCAGGCCTGGAGGCCGCGTTTGCAGCCAACGCCCCGGGTGTAGCGGGGGCGTGAGGGGGCGTTGAAGCGCGCGCCCCCTGCGGGAACATCTGATGGGCCGGTTGGAACGGCGGGCCCTCGCGATCTGCGTCTAAGGGTTGTTCTTGGTGCGGACCACGCGAAAGCCGAACTCTCCGCCGTTGAGCGTGGGGACGAAGCCCCAACGGAATGTCGTCCTGGTATTGGTGATGTCGGATTGCGCACCGGAACTGCGCAAGATCCTGTACGATCCAAACTCCGGACCTTGGGGGTCCGCCTCCGGGCTACTGGCGTAATAGCTCTGGCTCCACCAGTCCTGGCACCACTCCAACGCGTTGCCGATCATGTCGTACAGGCCCCAGGCATTCGGCTGTTTTTGGCCCACCGGCTTGGTTTGACTCCCGGAGTTGCCGGTGTACCAACCGATGTCGTTCAGAGGGCCGTAGTAGGCGGCGGTGGTTTCCGCGCGCGCGGCGTACTCCCACTCGGCCTCGGTGGGCTTGCGATAGGTGTAGCCGTCGTTTCGGGCGTTTAAGGCTGTGACGAACGCGGTCACGTCGTCGTAGGTAAGCCCGATTACCGGCCGGTCCGGCGTCCTGGGGGAGGAACTGGGGTTGTTTCCCATCACCGCCTCATACTGCCCCTGCGTGACTTCAAACCGGCCCATCTCGAAGGGCTTGGTGATGCGGACCTTGTGGCGTGGTTTCTCCGGACCGTCGCAGGTTGTGTCGTCCGGCGCGCAACCCATCATGAATTCGCCGGCGGGGATGGTGACGAACTCGATGGTATTGCCAGGGGCTCCCGGCTGAGCGGGCCCGCCCACCGCGCCGCGCACCAGCGGCTGGGAAACGCCGTCGGCGGTGGTGACGACAACCGCATAATTGCCGGCGGCGATGCCCAGGGGAACCTTGAAGTTGATCTGGTAGAGACCGACAAGCGTGGGCGTGAGTCCCGCGAAGAAGATCTCTCCCGGCAGGCCGCCGATGGTCACCTTGACCGCTCCGGCGGGAAGTTGATTGAGCGGACCGAGCGCGCCACCGTCACCGCCGGGTTGGCCCGCGGCGATCTGCGGTTCGACCGCGCCAAGGCCCGTAAGGAAAAGACCGAGGCCCTCGTCCGGCAGAGCGGGCCTGTCGGCCGACACGACGCTCCAATCGGCGCCGTGGCAAAGGATGGCGGCGCCCTTGCCGTCCATGGCGGTCGTGAACACGCGCGGCGCGCGGGCCACCAGCGTGACGGCTTGCGCTCCGCTCAGCCCCGCGCCCGTCCGGACGCGCACGTCGGCCTGGCCGGAGATGCCGAAGGGCATCTGGGCGTTGACTTGACCGGGCGAAACAAAGAACAGCGGCACAGCCTGGCCGTTGACCTCGACCGTGGTGCCGTCGAGCGACGTGGGAAGCGGAATGCTGGAGGCGCTGACGATGTTGGTGGACAGGTTCTTTCCGTAAATGGCGACGATGGCGCCGGGCGCGATGGCGGTGGTGTAGTCGGCGGCGCTGACGACGCCGCCCGGGTCGATGGTGGGCGCGGAACCTTGTGCGAAAAGGACCGATGCCAGAATGAATAGGCTAAGTACTTTAGTCGTCTTGCGTAGCGACACGAAATTCCTCCTCAGAAACTGGCGGCAGTTGAATCGGTACAACGGGAGACCGGGTTCCGGGACGACCCTCGGGGGCCTCGGTCTGCGTTGATGCTGCGGCAGAGGACGGAACAGGCCGGGAGCGGGAACGTGCGCAATGAAGAATCCTCCAACGCGAAACACCCGAGGGCGCGGTGCGGCCCTCAACACCATTACGTTCGGGGACGGGGATTCGGACCAAACGCCGCCTCAAACTCGCGAGCAGCGGCGGTCTGACCAGCAACCTGGCGGTCGCCGCGCGATAGAAGGCCAAACTGCGAATTGAGGCAATTCAAGGGCCGAGCGTTGCCGGAAGTCGCGGCCCGGCAGCTAGAATCGAGCGCAACGGCACAGGGCGGAGTGCGGCTCCGCCATACCATCCGATTTCTGCAACCGGCGCGAAGCCCCCGCGTCTATGGCGGCAGGAGGGTGGAACGATGAACCGGTTCTTCACGGGATGTGCATTGACGGCCGCTTCCTTCGCGTGGATCTCCGCGGGCGCGGCCTTCGGTCAGACGGGCTCGATACGGGGAACGGTCGTCGATGAAGCTGGACAGCCGGTCCAGAACGCCGTGATCCAGATCGTTCGCCAGGACATACGCGGCACCTACCAGACGAAGACCAACGGGAAAGGGGAGTACTTCCACGCAGGTCTTCCCTCCGGGCGTACCACACGCTACTCGGTCACTCTGGAGATCGCGGGCAGACAACGCGACACCGTTGAGAACATCAGCGTGCCTTTGGGGGACGCGGTGCCCGTGAACTTCGATCTCGCCCTTCTCCGAAAACAGCAAGAAGCCAATGCGGCGGGCGCGCTCACCGAGGACCAGACGCGCGGGATGACCGAGGAGCAGAAGCGCCAAGTCGAAGAGGCGATGAAGGAGCGGGCCGCGCAACTCGCAAAGAACAGGGCGCTGAGTGACGCCTTCAACCTGGGGATGGAGGCGATGAAGGCGCAGCAGTTCCAGACGGCTGTCGAGGCGTTCGCCAAGGCGGCGGAGATCGACCCGGCTCAACACGCCGTGTGGGGTCAATTGGCGGAGGCCAAGGCTGCGCTGGCGCAGCAGAAGCCGGGACCGGAACAGGAGGCGTTGCTGACCGGATCCATCGAGGCTTTCCAGAAGGCTATCGATCTGAAGCCGGAGGATGCCGCCTACCGAAACAACTTCGCACTGGCCCTGGTTCGTGCCAAGCGCGTCTCGGACGCGCAGGCGGAACTGGAAAAGGCCGCGCAACTCGACGGTGTCAATGCCGGCAAGTATTACTACAATCTGGGCGCCGTGCTGATGAACGCCGGGCAATTGGACGCCGCCGGTGACGCCTTCATGAAGGCGATCAGCAGCACACCCAATTACGCTCCAGCGTGGTTCCAGTACGGGCTGTACCTTCTGGGCAAGGCGTCTCTCGCTCCGGATGGGACGATTCAGTCCGCGGATGGCACGAAGAACGCGTTTGACACGTACCTGAAACTGGACCCGGGGGGCGCCAACGCAGAACAGGCGCGCCTGATCCTGGCGTCGCTCGGCCAGACGGTGGCGACGAGCTACACCAATCCGGACGCGCCGAGGCGGTCCAGGAAGTAGCCGCACGGGGAAGGCTTGGGGCGCCGCGGTTGCGCCCCAGCCTTGGGCCGCGATTCTGTCATAACTGCCCTCCTGGGATTTTTTGCACACCCATCGAAGCCCGCTGACGACGCGGGCGTGCGCGGTATCTCTTGCAGATGCGCGCACATGCGGCGTGCCGCGCGTCTGGCAGGCCGATTGCTGTAGGGTAGAAGAGACGCGGCGGTTCGCTGTCGATCCGTCCAATCGAAAGGAAGGGCAAACGTGATGCGAAGGATGCGAGCGGTGCCGGTAATGGTGTTGGCGCTTTTGACGCTGGTCTCGTGCAGCCGGACGGAGGCCGAAAAGAGGCCGGCAACCGTGCTGCTGAACGACGGTTCGCAGATCAGCGGGCTGGTCGTGAAGAGCAGCGACGCGGAGATCACGCTGGCCGGGGGCGACAACATCACGCGGACGATTCCGATGAGCCAGGTGAAGTCCGTGCAGTATGCGGCGGCGGAGGCCGAGACGCCGGCAGCGACACAGGCTCCCACCGAAACCGCGGCGGCACCGGCGCCGAAGACGAAGACGGCCGCCGCGCCGGTCACGAAGAGCGAAGCCGAGACCCCGCGCCCGTCGCCGGCTCCGGTGAAGGCCGTCCCGCCGCCGGCGCCGCTGGCAAGGGTATTCGAACTGCCCGCGGGCACCGAGTTGTCCGTGCGGACCAACGAGGCGATCGACTCGGAGAAGTCCGCCGGAGGCAACACCTACGCGGCGGACGTGGCCGAGGACGTGGTCAACGCCGCCGGGACGGTGGTGGTGCCGAAAGGCTCCAAGTCGGAACTGGTGGTGGTGTCGGCCTCGCAGGGCGGCAAGATCCGCGGTGCGTCGGATCTGGTGTTGACGCTGGCGTCGGTGACGGTGGGGGCAAAGCCGTATCCGGTGGACGCAAGCAACGTCGAACAGCGCGGCAAAGAGGGGGTCGGCGCGAATAAGCGTACGGCCACCTACACGGGCGGCGGCGCGGCGGTGGGCGCGATCATCGGGGCTATCGCCGGCGGAGGCAAGGGTGCGGCCATCGGGGCGGGAGCGGGCGCGGGAGCGGGAGCGCTCACGCAGATCCTGACCAAAGGCCGGATTCGCGTGCCGGCCGAGAGCGTGCTGGTATTCAAGCTGGAAGCGCCCCTGCGGATCGTGGCGGAGTAACGGGGCCTGCTCCACTTCCGAGTGCGGGGACCCGCCAGGCGATCATTGAAGTTCGCAACTGGCTGGCCGCCGCAGCCGCACCGGCACGGCCCTCGGTGTTGCGAAATTCGTTGGCGCTACTCGTGCCGCAGGGCGCGCACGGGGTCCAGTGCGGCGGCGCGGCGTGCCGGGACGTAGCAAGCGAAGAGAGTGATCACCGCGAGCAAGGCCGCTGTGGCGGCGTAGATGGAGGGATCGCGGGGCTGGACCTCGTGGAGAAGCCCGTCGATCACGCGAGCGGCGGCGAGCGCACCGGCGATGCCGACGGCGAAACCCGCGCCGGCCAGCATCAGGCCCTGGCCCAGAATCTGGCCGAGGATACGGCCGCGGCCGGCACCGAGAGAAACGCGGATGCCGATTTCGCGCGTGCGCTGGGTGACGGCGTAGGACAACACACCGTAGATGCCGATGGCGGCCAGCAGCGTTCCCAGTGCGGCGAAGGAACCGACGAGCCCGCTCAGGAATTGCTGCCCCTGCGAGTTGTCGGAAATGACATCGTCGATGGTGCGCACGCGGAACAGCGGGAGGGTCGGGTCGATGCGCGCGACGGCGCTACGCACGGCGGCGGTCAGCGATTGCGGCGGCACGGCGGAGTGCAGCACCAGGAACAGACGCGAGGAGCCGTAGAAGGCGTCGTAGGCTTCGGGCTGCGGGGGCTGCGTGAGGCCGCGCTGGCGGACGTTGCCCACCACGCCGATCACCTGACGCCACGGGCCGTTCGTGCCACCGCCACCTCCGGAGAACATCTGTCCGACTGGGTCTTCATTCGGCCAGAAATGGCGCGCCATGGCCTCGTTGATCACGGTGGCGTAGACCATCTGGTTGGTTTCGGTGGGAGGAAGTTCCTGCTTGGCTTCGTAGGCCGCAACACGGCGCATGTCGAGTTCACGGGCGTGCTGCACATCGGCGGTGGTGAACACGCGGCCTTTCAGAAGAGGGACGCCCATAGTGTCGAAATAGTTGGGGTCGGCGACGTGGCGTTCCACCAGCGGCCCGCTGAAGCGTTCCGACACGTGGCCGCGAACGTTGACGTAGTAGTTGCTGCCGCCTTCGAGGGGCAGGCGGTCGGTGAGCGCGGCCGAGATGACGCCGGGAACGTGCTGCGTTTCCTCGATGAGGCGACGGGCGAAGGCGGCGCGGGCGTCGGCCTTGTAGGTGGCCTCGGGGAGTTGGACAGCGCCGGTCCAAATGCCGGAGGCGCGCACGCCAACCTGGAGGCTTCGGACTCGCATGAGGTCCTTCAGTAGAAGGCCAGCCGAGATCAACAAGAGCAGCGACAGGGCGATTTCGCCGGCGACGAAAAGGTCGCTGGCGAAACGGCGGCCCCGTCCCAGGCTGATGGAACTGCCGGCTCCGCCTTTCAGTTCTTCATGCAGGTCGGGCCGCGACGTGTGCAAGGCGGGAACCAGTCCGAAGAGCACGGTGGTTGCGACGGCCAGGCCGAAGGTAAAAGCCAGCACCGGCGCGTTGATCTGGACCACGTTGAACTCAGGCAGCGAGAAGCTCTTGATCTTGGGTAAGAGGCTGACGAGCGCGCCGCCCAGGAGAAGACCGCCGCCGCCTCCGACGAAGGAGAGCAAGAGGCTTTCGGTCAACAGTTGCCGCACGAGACGGCCGCGGGAGGCGCCGAGAGCGCTGCGTACGGCCATTTCCTTGTGGCGGGCGACGGCGCGGGACAACAGCAGGTTGGCGATGTTCGCGCAGGCGATGAGCAGGACGAGGCCGACGGCGCCGAGCATCAGGACGAGAGAGTCCTTCGACTTGCCGACCAGATCTTCTTGAAGGGGGATGACACGCGCGCCGACCTTGTGGTTGGTGTCGGGGTAGGTGCGCTCCAGTCGCGACGCAATCAGCGTCACGTCGGCCTGAGCCCGTTGCGGTGTGACGCCGGGTTTCATTCGCCCGATGGCGTTGAACTGGTGTGAACCGCGGCTGCCGAGGCCCCTTTCCGACATGTCGAGCGGAGTCCATAACTGAGCCTGATACGGAAAGTTGAACCCGGGCGGCATCACGCCGATGACCCGGCGTTTTCTCGCGTCCAGTTCGACCACCCGCCCGACGATCCGCGGGTCGGACGCGAAGCGGCTCTTCCAAAGCGCATGGCCGAGGATCAAAACGTCGTCCTTGCCCGGCTGGTCTTCGCCCGTGGTCCAGGTGCGGCCCAGCAGGGGTTTGGCCCCGAGGAGCGAGAAGAAGTTAGATTCGGTGGGGACACCCCGAACGTTGTCCGCTTGCCCCTGGCCGCTGAGGTTCATAACGTTCGGCCAGAAGAACAGGGTCAAATCGGAAAAGGTGTTGTTCT
>CAZVIK010000200.1:0-7057 GCA_964627045.1 uncultured Solibacteraceae bacterium
CACCCCGGGTATGGGTAACCGGCGGTTGTGGCGGTCCGGTGGACGGTTTTAATCTGGCGCCGCTCGGTCTAGTAGGGATCCGCCAAGGCGTAGATCAGCGGCAGGGTCACCTTCCCTTCCCGCAGGTCGCTCCCAACGGGCTTCCCGATGTCGGTTTCCACCGCGGTGAAGTCCAGAATGTCGTCCACCAGTTGAAACGCCATTCCGAGGTTCCAGGCGAACTCGCCGAGCAGCGTTTCGGTCTCCTCGCCGCCCCCGGCCGTAATGCAGCCGAGCCGCGCGCAGGCCGAAAACAGGCTCGCCGTTTTGCGGTCCACCAGGTCCATGTAGTCCGCCTCGGTCACTGCCATCGACCCGATGCGTTCGAGCTGCATCAACTCACCTTCGACCATCATCTGCGTGAGGCCGATCAGCAGGTCGAGTACGTGAAAATTGCGCTCCTCCAGGGCTGCCTGGAAGGCCTGCATGTAGAGCCAGTCGCCCGCCAGCACCGAGGTGTGGTTTCCCCACAACACGTTCGGCGACGGGCGTCCCCGCCGGAGCTGGGCTAGGTCGATGATGTCGTCGTGCACCAGCGTGGCCATGTGGATCATCTCGACCACGGCCGCCAGCCGGATGGCCGCGCCGCCGCCGTCGCCCACCAGCCGCGAGGCCAGCAATAACAACGTCGGGCGCAACCGCTTTCCGCCGCCCTCGTGCAGGTATCGCGAGATCGTGGTGATGGCGTCGACCGAGGCCACCGAGCGCAAGCTGATCTCCCGGTCAACCTGTTGGAGGTCCCGCCGAACCAGTTCGAAGATTTCGGTCGCAGCGATGATCCGGCCGCTCATCCCGCCCCCCGCGGAGTCCCTCCAGTTTAACCGCTGGCATCGTCCTCTGGCAAACACAGCCGCCGGAAGTTTGCCGCGGTCACACTTGCCACGGCGTCCAACGTCTCACCGCGGACCTCGGCCAACCTTCGGGCGGTCTCCACCAGGTAGGCCGGCTCATTGCGCCGCCCGCGGTGCGGCACGGGAGCCAGGTACGGGGCGTCGGTCTCCAGCAGCAACCGGGCGGACGGCGTGATTCGCGCCGCTTCGCGCACCGCCTCGGCCTTCGGGTAGGTGACTACGCCGCCAAACGCCAGCAGGAATCCCATGTCCAGCGCGCGAACGGCCTCCGCCGGCCCGCCCGAAAAACAATGCATGATTCCGCCGAGGCCCGATCGCCGCCAATGTTCTTCGAGAATCGCCCAGGTGTCCGGCCACGCCTCCCGCGTGTGAATCACCACGGGTTTTCCTGCGGCTCGTGCCAGCGCCAACTGTGCGACGAAAGCCTCGCGCTGGCATTCGCGCGGCGAGTTGTCGTAGTGGTAGTCCAGTCCGATCTCGCCCAATGCCACAACTCTTGGATGCGCCAGCAGGCGTTCGATCTCCCGCCAGGTTTCCTCCGCCGCCTTCCGGGCGTCGTGCGGGTGCACGCCCACGGTGGCGTAGACGCCCTGGTGAGTCTCGGCGACGCGAATTCCGGCTTCCAGGTCGGGCGGGCCGCTTCCAGTTCCCACCGAAAGGATCACGTCGACGCCGGCGGCGCGGGCGCGTTCGATCGCCGCCCCGCGATCCACGTCGAACTGCGGGTCGTCCAGGTGGCAGTGGGAATCGACCAGTGTCATTTCAGCCGCGTGCCCGGAGGAACGTCGGCCACCGCGGTGATCAAAACCGGCTTTCCGCCCTCCGCCGTGGCCGCCAGGATCATGCCGTTGGAGGTCAGCCCGCGCAGTTTGCGCGGCTGGAGGTTCGCCACAATCACCACGCGGCGCCCCACCATGTCCTCGGGCGTGTAAGCTTCGGCGATTCCGGCGACGATGCTGCGGGGCTCGGCTTCGCCCACGTCGATCTGCATGTGCAGCAACTTGTCGGCGCCCTTCACCCGTTCGGCCGCGCGGACCAGGCCGACGCGCATTTCGACCTTGGCGAATTCGTCGATGGTGATCAGGTTCGCAGGAGGCGCAGCTTCGGCCTTCGGCGCCGTCTTCCCGAGCAGCGCCGCCTGCCGGGCCGTTTCCTTCTCTTCAAGCTCGCGCATCTTGGCGATGGCGGGCTTCGGGTCGAGGCGCGGAAAAACCGGCCCCACGGCCCCGATCTTCATCCCTGCTGGGAGCTGGCCCCAGGCGAGCTGGTCCAGCCGCACCGACTCGACCGGCTCGGCCATTCCAAGCTGCTGCCAGATCTTGGCCGCCGAGCCCGGGATCACCGGGGCGAGCAGCGCACAGGCGATCCGCAGTACCTCGGCCGCCGTGTAGAGCGTCTCGTCGAGCTTGGCCTTGGAGGCTTCGTCCTGCTTGGAGGCCAGCGTCCATGGAGCCTGCTCGACAATGTACTTGTCGGCCGCACCGAGCATCGCCCAAAGCGTTTCCAGTCCTTTCGAAAACTCGAACGCCTCGTAGGATTGCCGCACCGAGGGGATCGCCTCTGCCGCCTGGGCGGCGATGGCCGCATTGCCCGCCGAAGCGGGCACGGCGCCCTCCCGGTACTGGCGAATCATCGTCAAGGTCCGGCTGGCCAGGTTTCCGATGCCGTTCGCCAGGTCGGAGTTGTACCGGTTCACCAGCGCCTCAAAGGTGAAGTTGCCGTCCTGACCGAACACGATCTCTCGCAGCAGGAAGTAGCGCAGCGCATCGGTGCCGGCGACCTCGTGAATCGGCGTCGCCCGCACGATGTTGCCCTTGGACTTGCTCATCTTGTCCTGATCGAACAGCAGCCAGCCGTGGGCGAAGACCTGTTTGGGCAGCGGCAGCCCTGCGGCCATCAGGAAAGCGGGCCAGTAGACGGCGTGGAAGCGCAGAATCTCCTTGCCGATCAGATGCAGATCCGCCGGCCAGCGGCCTTCTCCCTCAACCGCGCTCATGTACGTCGATAGCGCGTCGAACCAGACGTAGAAGACATGGTTCCCTTCGGCTGGAACCGGGATGCCCCACTTGATCGTTGTGCGGCTGATGGAAAGGTCGTTCAGCCCGCGTTCGACGAAGGCCAGGACCTCGCTGCGGCGCGCCTCCGGCCGGATGAAGTCCGGCTGCGCCCTGTAAAGGTCTAGCAGCTTTTCCTGAAACGCGGAAAGCTTGAAGAAGTAATTCTCTTCGGTGACCGTCTCGGTGGGCCGGCCGCACTCCGGGCAGGGATCGCCAGGCTTGGCGTCGTTCACGTATAATTCGTCGAACACGCAGTATTGCCCGGTGTAAGAGCCCTTTTCGATGTAGCCGTTGGCCAGGCAGCGCCGGAACAGGTCCTGGACGAACGCGTGATGCTCGGGGCTGGAGGTGCGCCGGAAGCGGTCGATCGCCAGGCCGAGCGTCTCCCACTGCCGGCGGAACTCGGCCGAGATCAGGTCGGTGAACTCCTGCGGCGTCTTGCCGGTGGCCTTGGCGGCGCGCTCCACCTTCTGCCCGTGTTCGTCAGTGCCGGTCGTCAGCACTGCATCGTAACCGCACATGCGCTTGAAGCGGCGGATCGTGTCGGCCGCAATGGTGGTATAGGCGTGGCCGATGTGCGGCGCGGCGTTCACGTAGTAAATCGGAGTTGTCAGGTAGTACTTATTGCTCATGATTTGGTTTTCCAATAGGCGAGGTTCGCTTCCGCCATCACTTGCTTCAGGGGGACGGTCGCGGCCTCCGCTAGCTTGCGGCAGTCTTCGTATTCCGGCGCTCCGGCGCCGTCATCGGTCACCTTGAAGCGCACAGGGCCGTAGCGGGTCTCCACTTCGGTGAATCGGCGCGCCTGGCAGCGGCGTTCCGCCGTGTAGAGGCGCACGCCGAGCGTCGAGGTCTCCGCCAGCAGCAACCGCGCCAGCGCCTCCTGATCCTCGGGCCGGGCGATCACGCGCATCAGCACGCCGGGGCGGTTCTTTTTCATGTAGATGGGCTGGAAGGAGACGTCCAGCGCGCGCGCCGCAAACAGCCGCTCCATGGCGTAGCCCAAAACCTCCGGGCTGATGTCGTCGACGTTGGCTTCGATGATAGAGACCGCAACCGCTTCGGTGGCGCCGCTGGCTTCCCCAACCATGACGCGCAGGACGTTGGCGTGCTCGCGGAACTCCTTGGTGCCCGCGCCGTAGCCGGTCGCCGAGAGCGTCATCGAGGGAGGCGGCCCGAAGCGCGTGGCCAGGGTCGTCGCCAGCGCCGCGCCGGTGGGCGTAGTCAACTCCATCTGCGGCCCGCGCGCGTAGATCGGTTTTCCGGTGAGGAGCCCAGCCGTCGCCGGCGCCGGCACTGGCAGAATGCCGTGTTCGGTTGAGACTGTGCCGCTGCCCGTGTTAATCGCCGAGCAGTGGATCTCCTCGACGCCGAGCAGCGCGAAGCCAAGGCACGCCCCCACGATATCGGCGATGGAATCCACCGCGCCGACTTCGTGGAAGTGCACCCGTTCGATGGGAACCTGGTGCACCGCGGCTTCCACTTCGCCGAGCCGTTTGAACACGGCCGTGGCGTCGCGCTTCACGCGCTCTGGCAAGTCGGCCTTGGCGATCATCTCCAGGATGTGAGGCAGGTGCCGGTGGCTCTTGGTCTCCCCGCCGGTCACGTGGAACCTAGTGGCGCCGATCCCGAGGCGTTTGAGCTTCTCGAAGCGGAACTCCGCGCCGGTGCCGAGCGAGGTGAGCGACTGCGTGATCGCCCCGGCATCGGCCCCCGCGTCGGCCAGGGCGCCGACCAGCATGTCGCCCGCGATTCCCGAAAATGCGTCAAGGTAGCAGATCTTCATGGGATTAGTTGTGGAAGCAGTTCACCCGATTTCCCGCGCAACGAACAGTCCGCCGCGCCCGACAGGCTCGTTTCGTCCAAATTGATTTCGATGACTTTGGCTCCGGCCGATCTCGCGAGCCACGCCAACCCCGCCGCCGGATAGACCGCCGCGGAAGTCCCTACAACCAAGAATACGCCCGCCGACCGTGCCGCCGCTTCGGCCAGGCGCCAGGCTTCGCCCGGAAGCGGCTCGCCGAACCACACCACACCCGGGCGTAGCACCCCCCCGCAGGTGCATCGCGGCGGGATTTCGCCGATGGGGACGCGCTCGTCCCGGCGCTCGAGGCCGCACAGGGTGCAGCGAACCTGCCAGATATCGCCGTGGACCTTGACGATCTTGCGGCTGCCGGCGCGGTCGTGCAACCCGTCCACGTTCTGGGTGATGAGGGTGAAGATGTCCGTCCTACGCTCCAACTCCGCCAGCGCCAGGTGGCCGGGGTTCGGTTCGGCTCGGGCAATCAGCGAGCGCCTCCAGTCGTACCACTGCCAGACCAGAACCGGGTCCCGCGCAAAGGCCTCCGGCGTGGCAAGTTCTTCGGGGCGAAACTGCCTCCACAACCCGCCCGAGCCCCGGAACGTGGGAATGCCGCTTTCGGCCGAGATCCCCGCGCCGGTCAACACCGCGATGCGGGAAGCCGCCTGGAGCCACGCACGGGCCTGCTGCACAAGGGCAATTATCTCTTACGGCCGCTCGGTCCGGCGGGCAGGTGAACGTCATGCGGTTGGCTTCGTTTGGCAAAACGCGATGTGCGCGGATAACTAACTGTCTTTAAAAGACTTGTGCTGCCGTCGGCACCCGTCGTGTTGGGTTCGTTTGGCAATCGGGGTGTCCCGCGAAGTCCCGGAACGCCGAAAAGGCGAGGACCGAATCCCGCCAGCACCGCCCGGTCGCGGGGGTGTCGGGCCGTTGGGTTCGTTTGGCAAAACACGCCCGCCCGGCTGTCCGCCGTCTCCATGGGAACCCGCGGCGGCCAATACAATCACTGCCGGAATACCCGTCCGGGTGGTGCAGGCCATCGTCGCTAGTGGCCTGCGGCATGGCTGGCGACAAAGCCCTGTCGTCCGCCCCACAACGTGCCACACGCAACCGCAGCGGCCCGCGCGGAACGAAAACGGCGCGAGACTCCCGGGCTAGAACGTATACAGCGGCGTGCCCGCGGGAGGCTGCTCCTCGCCGCCGGCGCCCACCAGTTGCTCTTCGGCCTCCCGGATGGGCCGGACAAACAGGCCCGTGTCGCCGAGGTAGACTTCCAACTCAGCCGGCCGGGGAAGCGAACCCTGGATCAGCGCCTCGCTGAGCGGGTCCTCGACGTACTTCTGCAAGGCGCGCCGCAGCGGACGCGCGCCGTAGCTGCGGTCGGCGCAGGTTTGCTCCAGGATGTACTTGGCGGCCTCGTCGGTGATCTGAATGCGAATCTGCTTGGAGACCAGGTTCTGGTTGATCTGCTCCACCAGCAGGTGAATGATCTTCAGAAGGTCGTCGTCGCCAAGCGACGTAAACAGGATCACCTCGTCCAGACGGTTGAGGAACTCGGGATTGAAGGCCCGCTTCACCTCGCCCATCACCAGATCCTCCAACTTGGGAGGAGTGCCGTCCTTGGAAGGCGCCGAGAAGCCCAGTTGCGTGCGCTTCTCCAGGTGGCGCGCCCCGAGGTTCGAGGTCATGATGATGATGGTGTTCTTGAAGTCGATGGTATTGCCGATGCCGTCGGTCAACTGGCCGTCTTCAAACACCTGTAGCAGGATGTTGTAGACATCCGGGTGGGCCTTCTCGATTTCGTCGAGCAGGATGATGGAATAGGGTGCGCGCTTCACGCGCTCGGTGAGCTGGCCGCCCTCTTCGTACCCCACATAGCCCGGAGGAGATCCAATCAGCTTCGAGACCGAGTGCTTCTCCATGAACTCGGACATATCGAAGCGGATCAGCGACTTCTCGCTGCCGAACAGGAACTCCGCGAGCGCCCGGGCCACTTCGGTCTTGCCGACGCCCGTCGGGCCCAGGAACAGGAACGATCCGGCCGGACGCTTGGGCGACTTCAGCCCCGCGCGGGAACGGCGGATGGCGCGCGCCAGAGCCCCGATCGCCTTTTCCTGGCTGATGACGCGCTTGTGCAACTCCTCTTCGATGCGCACCAGCTTGGCGACTTCCTCCTCGCGGATGGCGGTCATCGGCACGCCGGTCCAGCGGGCCACCACGTCTTCGATGTCGTCCTTGGTGACGACGCCCGTGGAGGTGTCGTCCAGGTTGTACTTGTCGCGCAACTGCCGCAGGTTCTCCCGTTC
>CAZVIK010000201.1:0-1136 GCA_964627045.1 uncultured Solibacteraceae bacterium
GGTTCCGGAACCTCCTACGTCCCCAAATGGACCGAAGTTGTGGTGACGCTCGCCATCGTGGCCGCGGGTTTTGCCATCTTCTACCTGGCGGCGAAGTACTTGCCGGTTTTCGAGGACCATGAGGCCGGCCGGGCCCACGAGGAAGCCGCCGTACGGGAGACCGTCGCGGCAAGGAGCGCGTAGGTGCCCTCCGGGAGCAGCCGGAAAAGACTGCGTGCCAATCTCACCGTCAAGCTGGCGGCCGCCATGGTCTCCAGTTTCGCCGCGCTGGTGGCGTTGTTCAGTTACCTGAGCGTGCGGGAGCACCGGCGGCACTCCGAAGAACTGGTGGTGGCCAGCGCCGACCGGATCACCGATCTGATCCAGCGCAGCACCAGTTACCAGATGCTGCACAACGACCGTGACGCCCTCTACCACATGATCCGCGCGCAGGGGAGCGAACAAGGGTTGCGGCGTATCCGCATTTTCAACGAAGAGGGACGTATCAGCTATTCGACCGATGTAGCCGAGATCGGGCGTGTGGTGGATAAACAAGCTGAAGCGTGTTACGCCTGCCATGCGCAATCCGCTCCCTTGACCCGCCTGGCCCGCCCGGACCGCGCGCGAGTTTTCGTGGAGCCCGACGGGCAGCGAGTCTTGGGGATGATCCGGCCCATCGAAAACGAGCCGAGCTGTTCGGCCGCCGCGTGCCACGCGCATCCGCCGGAGCGGCGCATCCTGGGCGTCATCGACGCCAACATGTCGCTGTCCAGCGTCGACGGGCAACTGGCCGATTACCGCAACCACCTGCTGTGGCTCACCGCGCTGGCGGTGCTCCTGGCCTCCCTGGTCAGCGTCGGCTTCATCCTCCTGGTCGTGCACCGCCCGGTGAGCGAGCTGATGACGGGTATCCGCAAGGTGGCGGCGGGCGACCTGGAACAGCGGCTTCCGGTGCACTCCGGCGACGAACTCGGCGAACTGGCGGCGTCGTTCAACAAGATGACCGCGGATCTAGCCCGCGCCAACGCCGAGGTGGTCGCATGGACGCGCACGCTGGAAGACCGCGTGGAGACCAAGACGCAGGAACTGGAACAGGCCTACGCGGGCTTGATTGCCAGCGGGAAACTGGCCTCGCTCGGCAAGCTTGCGGCTACGGT
>CAZVIK010000201.1:1146-2221 GCA_964627045.1 uncultured Solibacteraceae bacterium
TGAACAACCCGCTCTTCGGCATCCTCACCTACTCGCGGCTGGCGCAAAAAGAGCTGGCGCGAAGCGGAGCCGCCGGCGGGCAGAGCGGGCAGGTGGCCGAGCAGCTCCGGATCATCGAACGGGAGAGCCGCCGTTGCGGAGAGATCGTCAAGAACCTGCTGGCGTTTGCCAAACAACAGCCGCCCCAGCGCCAGCCCCAGGACCTGAATACGCTGGTGCGGCGTACCATGACGCTGGTGCGGCACCAGATGGAGATTCAGGCGGTGGAAACCAGCGAACGGCTGGCCGACGACCTGCCCGCCTGTGCCGCCGACGCGGACCAGATACAACAGGTGCTGCTGGTGCTGCTGATGAATGCGGCCGAAGCGATGCCCCGGGGCGGGCTACTGCGGGTGTCCACCGAGTCGGACCCCGAGAACAACCGGGTGCTGGTGCGGGTTAAGGACAACGGCTCCGGCATCCCCTCCGATGTCCTCCCGCACATATTCGAGCCGTTTTTTACCACCAAGGAAGACCAACACCGCACCGGGCTGGGGCTGGCCGTGGCCCGCAATATCGTCGAGCAACACGGCGGCAGCCTGACGGCCGTGTCCACGCGGGAGACAGGTACGCAATTCACTCTGTCTTTGCCCATCGACACGCCGCCCATACCCGACGCAGCACACACGGAGAACCTGCATGAGCGCGCCTGATACTTTTGGGTCACAGAGGAAGGGCCGGATCTTGATTGTGGACGACGAGACCGTCGTGCGGGACTCGCTGGCGGGCTGGTT
This sequence comes from uncultured Solibacteraceae bacterium, assembly GCA_964627045.1. GTDB lineage: Bacteria > Acidobacteriota > Terriglobia > Bryobacterales > Bryobacteraceae > CAZVIK01. The sequence continues at coordinate 1,920 of CAZVIK010000201.1, forward strand.
TGACAGCGAGGGCTTCGAAACGGGAATCGCGCCCGGGGGGCGCGAGGCGCTGGCCGCCGTCCAGAAGAAGCAATACGATCTGGCCCTTCTCGACATCAAGATGCCCGGCATGGACGGGATGGAGCTTCAAAAGAAGCTGCGCGAAGCCGATCCCGAGTTGACCGTTGTCATCATGACCGGCTACGCCTCGGTGGAAACGGCCGTGCAAGCGCTGAAGACGGGCGCCTACGACTACATCACCAAGCCGATCGATCCGGACGAACTGGTGCACCTGGTTTCCAACGCGCTGGGGCACAAACGAT
>CAZVIK010000201.1:2231-2620 GCA_964627045.1 uncultured Solibacteraceae bacterium
GAGCTCGAACAACTGCGGGAGAATCTGAACGAGGTCTATCCGGACACCAAACTCATCGGCAACAGCCCGGCCATGAAAAAGGTCCTGGAGCTGGTCGAGATGGTGGCGGCCACCGATACGACGGTCCTGATCTTCGGGGAAAGCGGAACCGGCAAGGAACTGGTGGCGCGCGCCATCCACGCGGCCAGCCCGCGCCGCCGCATGCCCATGGTGACCATCCACTGCGGGGCATTGACCGAGACGCTGCTGGAGAGCGAGTTGTTCGGGCACGAGCGCGGCGCCTTCACCGGCGCGCAGTTCCGGAAGAAGGGCAAGTTCGAAGTCGCCGACGGCGGCACCGTGTTCCTGGACGAAATCAGCGACATCAGCCTGAAGACGCAGACCGACCT
>CAZVIK010000201.1:2630-7013 GCA_964627045.1 uncultured Solibacteraceae bacterium
CCTGTATTACGATAACCGCCAGGTGGGCGGTGTGCAAGAAAAAGAGATCGTGCGCGTCGGCGGCACCCAGCAGATCCGCGTGGATTTCCGCTGCGTCGCGGCCACCAATAAACGGCTTGAGGACCTGGTGAAGGCGGGCACCTTCCGGCCGGATCTCTACTACCGTTTGAAGGTCTTTGCCATCGACCTGCCTCCTCTACGTGAGAGGCGCGAGGACGTTCCCCTGCTGGCCGACCACTTTTTGCGGAAGTTCGCTACGGCCATGAACAAACCGGCCCCGAAGTTGTCGCCGCAGGCGGTAGACCTCCTTCTGGCTTACGACTGGCCGGGCAACGTGCGTGAACTGGAAAACGCCGTCGAGCGGGCCATGGTGATCGGCCGCGGCGGCGAGATTCAGCCGGCCGACTTCCCGTTCCAGTTGCAGGAGCAGGCCCCGGCCGGCGGAAACACGCTGGAAGACGTGGAACGTGCGCACATCGAGCGCGTGTTGCGGGATACCGAAGGCAACCTGTCCCGTGCCGCGCGCCTTCTGGACATCGACCGCACGACGCTGTACAACAAGCTTCGCCGCTACGGCCTCAAGTGACCCCCGCCGAGCCCAGGATCCGCTCGATACGCGTGCAGCCGGTCGGCGAGGGCGTGGCGGTGGAGACTCTCGACGGACTGGCCGCGGACCTGGCGCTGTTGTTAGGGGCGTCTTGTCACGTGGCGCCCGCGCCGATGGACGCTGCCTTCGCGCTTGACCCCGAACGGCTTCAGCTTCATGCGACCTCAGTGCTGAAATCGCTGGCGGAGATGGCGCCGGGCGGCGAGGGGGAGCGGATTCTGGGAGTCGCGGAGCGGGACCTGTTCGTACCCGTTCTGACGTTCGTGTTCGGAGAGGCGCAACTGGGAGGCTGCGCGGGCTTGATCTCGCTGCACAGGCTGAGGGAGGAGTTCTACGGGCTGCCGCCGGACGCTGCGCTTTTCCGCCAGCGTGTGGCCAAGGAGGGCATGCACGAATTGGGACACACGCTCGGCCTGCGGCACTGCTCGAACTGGTGGTGCGTGATGGCGTCGGCGCACGCGGTCGAGAAGCTGGACCTGAAATCCCGGGAGTTTTGCGCGGCTTGCGAGAGGGCGGTGAGGCAAGGGTGACGGCGGGCGCGCCGTGTTCAGCCCTCCCTTGGCAGGCGATCCCCTCGCTCTCGCCGCCCCGACGTACCCGCTGATCTCCCGCCAAGCTCAAATGACTTGAGCGACCATGTACCGTCGTTGGGCCTGCCGGAGCGGGATGGACATCCGCGTCCCGCCAAGCGCAGACAAGCCCGTGGCTCGTTCTCAGAGCCTCAGCCGCCCCTGGTTCGGGCGGCCGACGAGTTGATTGCTGACCACCCCGACCTGTTGGCGCGTCTCGCCGGGTGACGCGGCGTCTGCCTGATCCGCCAGCCGCCCCGCCTACTCAAACCCCTTCACCTGAACGCTGACGTCCAGGCCGTCGCGGACGCTCTGGGTGACGATACAGAAGTCCTCGAAGATCTCCCGGCATCGGCGGGCCTTTTCAACCTCGCCCTCCGGCAGATGTGGATCGATCACGACCTCCACCTTGCCGATCCGCAGCCGTTTGTCTTCGTTACGGACCATCTGTACCTTGACCTGGGCTTCGATAGAGCCCGTCTCGACCCGGGCCCTCTTGGTGCAGAACAGGAAGCTGGCGGCCAGGCAGTTGACCACCGCCGTCGCCAGCAGCCGCGAGGGGTTGGGGCCCGCATCGCGCCCCAGCGGCGGCGGTTCGTCGACGATCAGGTCCGCCAGTTCCGGCTTGCCGAAATTGACGCGGAACTCGTAGTCCCGGATCTGCTCCAGGCGGACGGTGAACTCGCTGACCGGTTCGCTCATGACGGCTTCAGGCCCAGTAGGCGACGCCAGGCTTCTCCTGGATTACGATGCCGTTCAAGAAGTGGATGGCCTTGGTCAGGCCTTCTTCGGCCGACATCAGGCTGTCCTCGTGCTCGATGGAGAGCACGTAGTCGTAGCCGTACATGCGCAGGGTGGAGACGAACTCCTTCCACCATTCCTCACCGTGGCCGTAGCCGCAGGTGCGGAAGATCCAACTGCGCTTGCGCTCGTCGGTGTAGCTTTTGGTGTCGAGGACGCCGGTCATCGGCAGGTTGCGGTCGTAAATCTGCGTGTCCTTGGCGTGGACATGGAAGATGCAGTCGCCCAGGATACGGATGGCGGCGATCGGGTCGATGCCCTGCCAAAACATGTGGCTGGGATCGTAGTTGCAGCCCAGGTTCTTGCCGGCGATGGCCCGCAGCTTGAGCATCGTCTCCGGGTTGTAGACGACGAAGCCGGGGTGCATTTCAAGGGCCAGTTTCACTCCGTGGTCGGCGGCGAACTTGGTGCGCTTGATCCAATAGGGGGCGACCTTCTTCTCCCACTGCCAGGCAAGGATCTCCTGGAAGTGCGGGGGCCAGGCGCAGGTGACCCAGTTGGGGTACTTGGATTTCTCGCTCTCGCCGGGGCAGCCGGAAAAGTCCACCACCACGGGCACGCCCAGCTTCTCGGCGAGCAGGATGGTCTTGCGGCTCACTTCCTGGTTGGCTTTGGCGATGGCGGGGTTCGGGTGGAGCGGCTCGCCGTGGCAACTCAAGGCGCTGATGCTGATGCCGTTGTCCGCGAGTTTCTGCTTGAAGTCTTTGAGGGCGGCCTTGTCGGACAGCATATCGAGCTTGCAGTGCGGGCCGCCGGGATAGTTGCCTGTGCCCAGTTCCACCGTGCTCACGCCGAGCTTTTTGAGTTTTTCGATGACCTGATCGAACGGAAGACCTGCCAGCAGCGCTGTGAATACACCGACCTTCATGACGTCTCTCCCTTGGGGTGCGATATTGGCATCACAAGCGACAAGAATAACACTCTCTCACCGGCCCGAGGGCGGCGAGGTGGGTTCACGACAGGCGCGGGATTACAGGACGCCGGCGTGGCGCTTCAGGATCAGGGGAAGGTTCTGCGAGAAGGCCGAGCGGGCCATCACCATGTTGCAGCCCAGGTCGTGGGCCTTCTGTTTCAACTCGCCGTCGACGTGCGAGACATAGGCGAGCAAGCTGGTGGCCTTCAGTTCGGGATTGTCCTTGATCTTGCCGATCAGCCTCAACGGCTGAACGCCCGAGGTGTTCAGGTCCATGATGATCAGCGCGGGCTTGGCGGCGGCCTTCTCGAGGAGTTCCTTATCGGTCTTGGCGAACTCCGCCACCAGGCCGGCGCGCTTGGCGGCATCGGCGATCTTGACGTTGAACAGCAGGTCGCCCACCAACGCCAGGACCTTTTTCGGTTCACGCTTGTGCATAGAAAGCGATCAACTGCCCTCAGTGTTTGTTTCGGAAAGCCGACTCCGGTCGTCCCAGAGTGCATGGCCGGTAGGAAACCACTATCTTACAGGCCGGAGACGCCCGGGTGCAACCCGGGGGAACCCACCAGAGGAGGCTCGGGGAACGGCAAAGACCCCTCGCGCGCGCCTGACAGCCGCTTCCCCGATACAGGGCCGGATTTTGCCCCAGCCTCGCCGTCCCGCTAAACCCCGCGCGTAGGCGGGCCGATAGAAGGGCATATGACGGAGCGGCGTGCCGCGGCGCGGATGATGTGCTCGGAATTGGTGCAGGTCCACTTCCGGGACGAGAAGGGACGCACGCGGCGACTGCTGGGCAATCTGGAGGACATCTCGTTGAGCGGCGTCTGCCTGCAGGTGGACGACCCGGTGCCCCTCAATACGGAGTTGCGCATCTGCCATCCGAAGGGCGAGTTCAACGGGACTGTCCGCTACTGCCTGTTCCGCGAGATCGGCTATTTCCTCGGTGTTCAGTTCGGCGAAGGGTGCCAGTGGTCTCCGCGCGCCTTCAAGCCTCAGCACATGCTGGACCTGCGAACGCTCGTCGCCAACCGTGCGGCCGGAACCGGCGGTCCGGGCGAAGAGCCTACCATTCAGTAACGCATCAGATCGCGGGCTTTCTCGGCGACCTTGGCGGCGTTGGGGAGAAATGCATCCTCCAACGGTGCGCTGAACGGTATCGGAGTATCCGGGGCGGCAATGCGCACGACAGGCGCATCCAGGCAGTCGAAGGCGCGTTCGGCGATGCGCGCGGCGACCTCCCCGCCGATTCCGCCGGTCAGAGTATCCTCGTGCAGCACAATTACCCTGGAGGTCTTCCGGACGCTCTCCAGAACCGTCTCCTCGTCGAGAGGGAACACGGTGCGAAGATCGACGATCTCAACCGAGATCCCGTCCTCGGCCAGTTTTTCCGCCGCATCGCTGGCGACGTAGACCATCGCCCCATAGGTGACGATAGTCAGGTCGCTTCCGCCGCGAAACACGCGCGCCTTGCCGATGGGGACCGTGTAGTCTCC